>JAIKWQ010000035.1 GCA_024684535.1 Eubacterium sp.
GCCGAGAACAAAAAACGCGAAGCTCTGCTCGAAGCCAAAGAGGAAAACCTCAAGGTGAAAAATGACCTCGACAAAGAGATCAAAGAGAGACGTACAGAGATTCAAGACTATGAAAAACGCGTTCTTAGCAAAGAGGAAACACTGGACAGGAAAACGGAACAGCTCGAAAAGAGAGATCGTTCGTTATCTCAGCGCGAAAAGAACTTTGAGAAAGAAAAGGAGCGTGTAGAGGAGCTCCGTCAGAGTCATATGCGTGAGCTGGAGAAAATTTCCGGACTTACCTCTGAACAAGCAAAAGAGTACTTATTGAAGCAAGTTGAAGAAGATGTAAAACACGAAACTGCTGTGATGATCAAAGAGATGGAGCGTCAGGCGAAAGAGGAGGCAGACAAAAAGGCGAAAGAATATATCGTCGCTGCTATCCAGAGATGTGCTGCGGATCACGTATCCGAGACAACAATCTCAGTTGTTCCGCTTCCGGGTGATGATATGAAAGGACGTATCATCGGTCGTGAGGGAAGGAATATCAGGACGCTTGAAAATCTCACCGGTATAGATCTTATTATTGATGACACGCCGGAAGCAGTTATTCTTTCGGGATTTGATCCTGTGAAGAGAGAAGTAGCCAGAATTGCACTTGAGAAATTGATACTTGACGGACGTATTCATCCGGCACGTATTGAGGAAATGGTTGACAAGGCGAAAAATGAAGTCGAGACAATCATTCGTGAGGAAGGTGAAGCGGCTACATTGGAAGTCGGAGTTCACGGAATTCATCCGGAGCTTGTGAGACTTCTCGGAAGAATGAAGTACCGTACCAGTTTCGGTCAGAATGCCCTCAAGCATTCGATAGAGGTTGCACAGTTGTGCGGTCTCCTGGCATCCGAAGTGGGAGCAGATGTACGTACTGCCAAAAGAGCAGGTCTTCTGCACGATATCGGAAAATCAGTTGATCAGGAGATGGAGGGTACGCATGTACAGATTGGTGCAGATTTGTGCCGCAAATACAAAGAGACACCGCTTATTGTCAATGCGGTGGAGGCTCACCATGGAGACGTGGAAGCCGAGAGTATGATCGCCGTTTTAGTACAGGCGGCAGATGCGATATCAGCTGCAAGGCCGGGTGCCCGCAGAGAAACGATGGAGACGTATACAAATCGTTTGAAGCAGCTTGAAGATGTCGCCAACAGCTTTAAGGGAGTTGAAAAATCTTTTGCTATTCAGGCCGGTAGAGAAGTCCGGGTTATCGTTGAACCTGACCAGATAACAGATGACGAGATGGTTATAATGGGTCGAGATATGGCCAAGAGGATTGAAGATGAGCTTCAGTATCCGGGAACCATCAAGGTCAATATCATACGCGAGTCAAGAGTTATAGACTACGCTAAGTGACAACGCGAAAATCAATAAGTAAACGGGGCTGAGAAATCAGCCCCGTATTTTTGTGCAAATATGTAATACAAGTTTACGCCCTCAGATCAAAATTGTATCTTTGCATACTTCCTATAGAAGTTTCACCTGCATTGATAAAGTCTTTCACTATGTCCACATCTTTTTCTTTCGGATTCAATGAGGCATTGAACGCAAATCCCTGCTCGTTTATCCTGTCTTTAAGCATCTCCATATTTTTCGAGAACAACGCTTCTGTTTCTTTTTTGTCCACGTAAAATGCAGCAGTCACAGCGGTGTTTTCTTTGGTTATATGGATATCGAGAGTTCCCAGATGATCCATTTCCAGATGCAGAACCGCCTTCAGTTTGTTTGGGTTTTTCTTCAGTGATTCTTTGCGCGTCATTACATACAGATCGCCGTGCGCGTTCTGGTTGCTCAGTTTGACTGGAAGCTGCATATATTGGAAAGTTTCATTAAGCGCTTTCATGAAATCCAGGTTCTGGCTCATATCTTTTGCGGTTGAAGATACGTCTTTGAACAGGTTTTTGCCCAGGGTTTCCTCGGAAAAATGTTCCAGCGCCTGGAACTGTTCGTTCATTTTTTCGTAGACTTTGGACATCGAGCCTTCTTCTTTCATTTCTTCCGGCGAGAGTGTCCAGTTTGACATGAACTGTGATTTGACAAGTCCCTGGAAGTGTTTGCTGGACAAAAGCTTACCTGCGGATTCGTCTGACAACTTGTGGAAGATGTCTTTCAACTCAGAAAGAAGCTCTCTGTTCAGCGCTGTTCCGTCTGCTACAGCGTCTTTTAGTTCCTGCGATACGGGCAAGTCTTTGATCAGAGCGGCAAATTCTTTTCTGTCTTCCGGGGACAGAGTGTATCCTACCTGCTCGTGGATAAAAGGAGTCCTGAAATCAGAAGCAAGGCCTGAACTTGTCATGGCATTTTTGATTGCGCCTGCTGCGCTGTCTGTTATGCCGGCAAACATGTCACGCATTCGTCCGAAAGCGCTTGTGGGAGCCTGTTCCTCTTTTTCTGTGACCTCTTCCTCGTTTGAGATGGTGGCTTCTTCCTCAGCTGTGAGGATGTTTTTCACGTCATCTGATGCGGTTTCTGATTTTACGGCCTCGTCCATAAGCGAAGGATCGGCTTCCTTTAGTAAGTGTATGGCCTGCTCAAGCGTGAGTTTGTTTCCTTCGCTGTCAAAAATCGGGACATCGTTTTGCATTTCCATAAGCTGTCCCGTCGAGACAGGATTGCCGTTTTCGTCGAAAAATGTCGGGATAGTCGGCTCGTCGGGGAGAGTCCTCTCGGCGAGAAGTTCATTCTCTTCAAGTGTCGGCGTGCTGTTGAGCGCAAGTCTGAGCAATTCGTCACCGACGCTTGCTGCAAGTCTTGGAACTTTTTCTCCGATTGAGGTGAGCATACCGTTTATCGAATCGGTGAGAGAATCCATTTTGTAGAGAAGCTGATGTGACTGCTCTTTGTACTGTTGGAACTGCGTTACGGAGGCTTTGGTCATCTCCATACCGAGTTTATCCATGGTAATTACCGCGTCAACGCTGTTTTCTGGAAATTTGGATGTCAGTCGGATTGCGTTCATTATGGATTCTTTTGCGATTGATTTTCCGTTTTCAAGAAGTGATTGAACTATATTTATATTTCGATCTGTTTTTGGGAGCGCTGCCTCCTCAAGTGCCTGATCAACTGTGTCGTCCATTCCGAGCAGGTATGCGTCGCCCTTTGCTTCCATATATATCGTGTTGTCCGCTAATTGTGTGATTGTGAAGGCGGCTTTTTGGCCGATGGAGTAGCGACTGGCATCTTCGAGTTCACCGGTGAAGCTGGCTCCTTCGCCGAGATCCATAGTGATTTTGTTGCCATGAACGTCGGTTACAACTCCTTTGAGAGTCTGGCCCTCGCGCAAAGACATAGTGGTATTGCCCGTGCGGTATGTACGCGTACGGGCTGTTTGCGGGACGGCGCCGCTTCCGGAGCCGTTGTTTTGGACCTGACTGCTCATTATCGACATTTTTACACTTCCTTCCTAAATAATATATCGAATAGTATTTTACCATATATTAGAGTGAATATAAATAGTTTTTGAGAAAAATGTCTTGACAATCGCAGTCGCAAGTGGTATCTTATGATTAGCACTCGAAGCAAGTGAGTGCTAACGAAAAGAAAAAAGGGGACGCCTGTTATGAAAATGGAGCTGAATGACCGCAAGAAAAAAATTCTTGAACTGATCATCCGCACATATATGGAAACCGGTGAGCCGGTGGGATCAAGGACTGTGTCGAAGTACACTGACCTTGGGTTAAGCTCCGCTACAATCAGGAATGAGATGTCTGACCTTGAGGAGATGGGATACATCATTCAGCCGCATACGTCGGCGGGCAGGATTCCGTCGGACAAAGCGTACAGAATGTATGTGGACTCGATTCTGAAAGACAAGGACAAAGAAGTTTCCGATATGCAGGAACTTCTGATAGACAAGGCAGACAAAATAGATCTCCTTTTGAAACAGGTTGCAAAGCTCCTCGCTCAGAATACGAACTACACTTCGATGGTTACTAAACCGAGATCTTTGCACCGCAGGATCAAGTTTATACAGCTGACAAGGATGAACGACGGACAGCTTCTGCTGCTTATCGTGACACAGACAAACAATGTTACGAACAAGTTTATTCCGCTTGATGAAGAGATTTCCGACGAGGAATTGGCGCAGTTGAACTTTTTGCTGAACACCGCGCTTGGCGGTATGGATGTTTCTGAGATATCGATAGCTCTTGCGAGCAAGATCAAATCTCAGGCGGGTGGTTTCGACGGACTGGTTTCGAGTGTTTTGGACACGATAGCAAAAGAATTTGCAGATGATGAATCCGAGGTATACACTTCGGGAGCGACCAATATTCTCAAGTATCCTGAACTTATGGATAAGGAAAAAATGGAGGGACTGCTCTCGACATTTGAAGAAAAACAAATGCTTGATGTATGGGCGAATGATCCCGGTTCTGATGAAGAGGATACAGAACATTCCATAAAAGTCTACATCGGCGATGAATCACCGATTGAGAGTATGAGGGATTGCTCGGTGGTTACCGCGACATACAAGATTGAAGAAGGCGTATACGGAAAAATCGGTATCGTAGGACCGAAAAGAATGGATTATGAAAAGGTAGTCGGAACGCTTGAGAACTGTATGCATCAGCTTGATGACATTTTTAAAAAAGGACACAAAGCGCTACCTGATAAAAATGAAGAGAAAGAATAGGAAAAAGAATGATAGAAATACAGGAGGAACAGGATATGGCTGAAGAAAAAAAGCCGGATACAGAAAAAGAAGTAGAAGCAAAAGAAGCGTCCGGTGAAGAAAAAGAAGCTGTAGAGCAGACGGAAAAAGCGGCTTCTGAAAACAAAACTGAAGATTCTTCCGTAAAAAAAGGCAAGAAAAAGCCTGCACAGAAGAAAAAACCGGATCCGAGAGACGAGAAAATCAAAGAACTTGAGGACAAGGTGCTTAGAAACCTGGCAGAGTTTGAGAATTTCCGAAACAGGTCCGAGAAAGAAAAATCTGCGAGCTTCGATATGGGTGCAAAATCTGTAATCGAGAAGATTCTTCCGGTTGTGGACAGTTTCGAGAGAGGTTTTGCCGGACTCTCTGATGAGGAAAAGGAAAGCCCGTTTGCAAAAGGAATCGAGGCGGTTTACAAGCAGATGATGAGCACACTTGCCGAAGCCGGCGTAACGCCGATAGAAGCGGTGGGACAGACTTTTGATCCGAACCTTCACAGTGCTATGATGCACGAGGAGGATGATTCCGGAGAAGAAAGTAAGGTTATACAGGAATTCCAAAAAGGTTATATGTACAAAGACACAGTTGTCAGATACAGCATGGTCAAAGTGCTTAATTAAAAATGAGCCAAAATGAAAGGAGAGATTACCATGGGAAAGATTATAGGAATTGACTTAGGAACAACAAACAGCTGCGTAGCAGTTATGGAGGGTGGTAAACCCGTTGTTATCGCAAATGCAGAGGGAGCACGTACAACACCGTCTATCGTGGCGTTTACTAAAGACGGAGAGAGACTTGTAGGTGAGCCGGCAAAACGTCAGGCGGTAACAAACGCAGAAAAGACTATCTCATCTATCAAAAGAGAGATGGGAACAGATTTCAAAGCTTCTATCGATGACAAGAAGTATTCACCGCAGGAGATTTCAGCGATGATCCTTCAAAAGCTCAAAGGTGATGCAGAGAACTACCTCGGCGGTGAGAAAGTTACTGAAGCTGTAATCACTGTTCCTGCTTACTTCAACGATGCACAGCGTCAGGCAACAAAGGATGCCGGAAAAATCGCAGGACTTGATGTAAAGCGTATCATCAACGAGCCTACGGCAGCCGCTCTTGCATACGGACTTGACAATGAAGGCGAACAGAAGATCATGGTATACGATCTTGGTGGTGGTACATTTGATGTATCTATCATTGAAATCGGAGACGGGGTTATCGAGGTTCTCGCAACATCAGGAGATAACCGACTTGGTGGTGACGACTTCGACAACAAGATTTGTGACTATATGGTAAGCGAGTTCAAAAATCAGGAAGGAGTAGACTTATCTACTGACAAAATGGCTATGCAGCGTCTCAAGGAAGCTGCTGAGAAAGCGAAAAAAGAGCTCTCCGCTTCGACGACAACAAACATCAACCTTCCGTTTATCACAGCAACAGCAGAAGGTCCGAAGCATTTTGATATGAATTTAACACGTGCTAAGTTCGATGAGCTCACAGCTGATCTGGTAGAGCGTACAGCTACACCGGTTCAGAACGCTCTCAAAGATGCGGGTATCACCGCATCTGAACTTGGCAAAGTACTTCTCGTGGGTGGTTCAACACGTATCCCTGCAGTTCAGGAAAAGGTTAAACAGCTTACGGGACACGATCCGAACAAGAGCCTTAACCCGGATGAGTGCGTAGCTATCGGAGCTTCCATCCAGGGTGGTAAGCTTGCAGGAGACTCAGGCGCCGGAGATATTCTTCTTCTTGATGTCACGCCGCTTTCACTTTCCATCGAGACTATGGGAGGTATCGCAACAAGACTTATCGAGAGAAATACTACAATCCCTGCGAAACACTCACAGATATTCTCAACCGCTGCAGATAACCAGACAGCTGTTGATATCAACGTAGTGCAGGGTGAGAGACAGTTTGCAAAGGACAACAAATCACTCGGACAGTTCAGACTTGACGGAATTCCGCCGGCAATGAGAGGAACACCGCAGATAGAGGTTACATTTGATATCGATGCAAACGGTATCGTAAATGTATCCGCAAAGGACTTGGGAACAGGAAAAGAGCAGCATATCACAATCACAGCAGGTTCAAATATGAGCGATGATGAGATTGATAAGGCTGTAAAAGAAGCTGCAGAATTTGAGGCTCAGGACAAAAAACGTAAAGAAGGAATCGATACACGCAACGAAGCAGACAGTATGGTATTCCAGACAGAGAAAGCTCTGAACGAAGTCGGAGACAAAGTTGACGCTTCCGAGAAAGAAAAAGTTCAGGCTGAGATTGACAAGGTAAAAGCTATCCTTGAGAGAACTACGGACGACAATATGTCTGATTCGGATATTGATGAACTCAAGGCTGCAAAAGAGTCTTTGATGAACAGCTCACAGGCAGTATTCTCAAAAATGTATGAGCAGATGCAGGGACAGCCGGGTGCAGGTCCGGATATGTCAGGAGCAGCGGGCGCGACAGGTCCGGCACCGGAGCAGAATGATGCAGGCTCATCAAATGATGACGATGTTGTTGATGCTGACTTCAGAGAAGTATAAAATTAAAACATTATTTAAGAATGTGCGGGTGCGACATTCTTTGATAAAACAATAATCAGTACCGGCCACCGGACCATCAGGTCCGAGTGGCTGTCTGTGTATTTTTAATTAAGGAGTATCAGAAAATGGCTGATAAGAGAGATTATTACGATGTGCTGGGCGTTGACAAAGGTTGTGACGACGCTGCGCTGAAAAAAGCATACAGGGTGCTTGCAAAAAAATACCACCCGGATGCAAATCCCGGCGACAAGGAAGCGGAGGCTAAGTTCAAGGAAGCTTCAGAAGCCTACGCAGTCTTAAGTGATCCGGACAAGAGAAGACAGTATGACCAGTTCGGACATGCTGCATTTGACGGAGCCGGTGGCGGCGGTGGCGGATTCAGCATGAATATGGATGACATCTTCGGAAGTTTCGGTGATATATTCGGCGACCTTTTCGGCGGCGGTTTCGGACGCAGAAGAAGCGCAGATCCGAATGCGCCCGCCAGAGGAGCAAACCTTCGCACGCAGGTCAGGATTACTTTTGAAGAGGCTTGTTTTGGTACGGAAAAAGAAGTTGAGATCCCGTCAAAAGTAGAGTGCAAAAAATGCGGAGGCAACGGATGCAAGCCCGGAACTCAGCCAATTACCTGTGGACAGTGCGGCGGAAGTGGCCAGGTTGTGCATACTCAACAATCTCTCTTTGGTATGGTACAAAATGTTTCCGTGTGCCACGCCTGCTCGGGAACCGGAAAAATCATCAGAGACAAATGTCCTACCTGCAAAGGAAGCGGCTATACGACGAAACGAGAGAAACTCTCTGTGACCATACCTGCGGGAATTGACCATGGGCAGAGTGTGAGACTTCGCGGAAAGGGTGAACCCGGCAAAAACGGCGGAGCCAGAGGAGACCTTCTGGTTGAGGTGTTTGTCGAAAGGCATCCTGAGTTTGAGAGACACGATATAGATATCTATTCCGCATATCATATCAGCTATCCGCGAGCTGCTTTGGGTGGCGAGGTTATCATTCCGACGATAGACGGCGAGGTTGCTTATACTGTCAAAGCAGGAACGCAGTCAGGTACCAGGATCAGACTTCGCGGAAAGGGTGTTCCGACGCTCAGGAACAAAAATGTACGCGGAAATCACTACGTGGATGTGATCGTGGATGTGCCGACGAGTCTCAATAAAGAGCAAAAAGAAATGCTTGAGGCATTTGAAGCAACGCTGACAAAAAAGAACACCAAAAAGATTAAATGATAGGAGAATGCATCATGGCCTGGTATGAAGAAGCAAGGTTTTATCACATATATCCGTTGGGACTTTTGGACGCACCGAAGGAAAACGACTACGGCGAGCCGGTAAACAGAATCAAAAACCTCTATCCCTGGATAGATCACCTGAAAAAACTCAACGTAAACGCGCTGTATATCGGCCCTCTCTTCGAGTCGGGCACACATGGGTATGACACCACTGATTACAAAAAGGTTGATTCAAGACTCGGCACAAACGCTGATTTGGCTGAATTCGTGAAAAAATGTCACGATGAGGGAATAAAAGTTATACTCGACGGCGTGTTTAACCATACCGGAAGAGATTTCTTCGCATTCAAGGATATCAAAGAGAACAGGGAAAACTCTCAGTACAAAAATTGGTATGCCGGAGTGAATTTCTCAGGAAACAACGAATACAACGACGGTTTCTCTTATGAGAACTGGGGCGGATACAATCTTTTGGTCAAACTCAATCAGTATGATCAGGGGGTGAAAGACTATATCGAAGAAGTGATTCGTTTTTGGGTTGATGAGTTTGATATTGACGGACTCAGACTGGATGCCGCTGATGTGTTAAATTTTGATTTTATGAAACATCTTCGCTATGTTGCAAACACTGTAAAAGAAGATTTTTACCTGATGGGAGAGGTTATTCATGGGGAGTACAATCGCTGGGTAAACCCTGAAATGCTGCATTCTGTGACGAATTACCCTCTGCACAAAGCACTTTATTCTGGATTTAACGATCATAATTTCTTTGAGATCGCGCATACATCCAAAAGAATTTGTGATATGGGACTCAATCGTCCGGATGGAGCTCATCTGTATAATTTCATAGATAACCACGACGTGGAAAGAATAGTGAACAAGCTGAATGAAAAAGCTCATCTGAAGCTTGCGAACATTCTTCTGTATACTATGCCGGGAATTCCGTCAATATACTACGGATCCGAATTCGGAATTGAGGGAAAGAAAGAAAACGGTTCCGACGATTCACTCAGACCTGCTATAAACCTTGAGGATTATGCGGATGCGTATGAGACCAATCCGATCACGAAGACTGTAGTGGCTCTCGGAAAAGTCAGAGAAGAGGAAAAAGCTTTGACCTACGGCGGTTACAGAGAATTGAAGCTTACCACGACAAACTACGCTTTTGAGAGATCTATGGAAGGCAGCCACGTGATAGTTACCGTAAACAACGAAGCGAACGATGCATTTTTCGATGTGGATGCACCGGACGGAACATATAGTGGAGTGCTCTTGGGACAGAGTGTGGAGGTCTCCGGAGGAAGACTGTCGGTACAAATCTCTGCAAATGACGGAGAAGTATGGGTTAGAGCGTAATTCAAAAAAAGTAAAATAAACCTTGATTTTAATATCTTGTTATTGTATAATCTTATGTGGCACTATATGTTGTGTTTTGCTACAGGAGATGAGAGGTGCTTCGGCACTGAGGGAGGAACAGGATATGGATGCGTTGCAGCTTTTTGAAAAAGCTTTGCTTACGTATGATGATAAGGGCGGAGGAAACGATGAATTCTACAACTCTCTTCCCTACGAAAGAAACTATGACCTGTGTAATACTATCCCTATCGCTCCCTACAGTGGCAACATCATCAAGTTTTACCAGTACAGACTCGCTGAACCTGTAATCATTTTTACCGATACAGTAGATACTGACTTCAAGGAAGAAAAGGCCGAAACTGAAGCCGAAAATGAAGTAGAGTATATGGAAGATGAATTAGGGGAAACAGAAGAATTTGACGGTGAACAGCCTGAGATGTCTGAGGAAGAGATGGCTGCTCTTCTCACCGAAGATTTGGAAGATGAAGAGGTGTACGAAAAACCTGTGAGCGCACCGGTGGATGAGTACTCTGATGAGTATGCGGATGAGTTTGCAGAGGAGACTGATGATACCGGTTTATACAATGACGAAGAAGGAATAGCCGAAGATTGGGAAGCGAAAGCTTTTGACGACTGATTATGAAGAGATATTTACTTATCGCCGCGGTTTTGTTCGCGGCATTTTTTACGATATGGTTTTTGGTAGACCGCTTCAACCGTTCAGAGCGTGAGAGAGTGGAAACTTCCGATGAAAAGGAAGTTCTGGGGCTCACCTCGTCCGGAAGCGCGGTTTCTTCGGGTGCTGTGAAAGAGAAAAAAGATGAGGGGGCAGCGACGGGGTCTGCAGTCAAGGAATCAGACCTTGCGGTGCTGAGCCAAAAATACACCAGCAATATAGTAAACGGTATGTTTGATAAGGTTATGGATGACGCGTTTGACCCGCTCAAAAGTCAGACTACCGCGGATGATTTGAAAAAGTCCTTCGACAGCGTCACAGAGGAACTGGGGACATATTCCGGTATTGAGAGCACGGATGAGTACGAGGAAAACGGATACAAAAATATAACCGTCACGCTTCGCTACGACGGAGACGAAGGCGCCACAATTCGCTATGTGTACGACAAAGACAGTCACTTGGTGGGCCTTTGGTTTGACAGTACGTATCTGGCGGCTTCTGCGGACAAAGGATCCAAGTACACGCAGGAAGATATAAAACTGGGTAGAACTCCGTATGTACTTGACGCCAAGCTGACCCTGCCGGTAACTTCGGAAAAAACGAAACCACCGGTAGTTATCATCGTATCACAGGGCGACTACGATGATATGGACGGAACGATAGGCGCTGCAAAAAACAGGCCACTACGAGATATGGCGATAGGGCTTGCTTTGCGTGGGATTGCATCAGTCAGGTACAACAAAAGGCTGAATCAGTACCCTTCGGCAGCTCTCTCGGGAGCGGATATCAGGGAACGGCTTATCAAAGATGCCCATGCTGCGATAGACAGTGTCGGATATATGAACAAAATTGACACTGACGCTATTTTTGTACTTGCGTACGGAAGTGCCTGTGATTATATGCAGTCATTTATAGAAAAACGAATCAGACGTGTTCATGGAGCGATTATGATAGGCTCCAAGCCCGTTCACAAGGTAGAACTTGATTATGAAGATGAGTCGACAAAAATCGATTCGGATGCGAAGTACTTTATGTCGAAAAATTCCACATTTCCGCTTTTGTTTTTGCAGGGAGACAAGGATTTCGAAACACCTGTGAAGTATTTTGAGAGGTGGCAGGCGGTTCTCAGAGGAAGGGCGCACACCGCTTACCATCTATATAAACAGCTCGGGCACTATATGTGCGTGTCGCCGGGAAAAATGGATGCGACAGACTACGATGCAAAAGAAGGTGTGAATGCTGGAGTTATCGGAGATATAGCCAATTGGTGCGCGGATATATCAAAAGAAAAAAAATGACTTGATTTTGTCAATGTTTGGTATTAAAATACGTTATTATATATTTTGGAAAAATGTGAACATGCAGGCGCGTAGGGCGTAAGGAAGAAAGGAAGCGATGGACAACATGAAAAAGTGGAGTAAACTGGTTTTGATAGCTTTTGCATTTATGGCAATGGCCGTTATAAGCGGAAATTCGAAAGCTGAAGCGGTATCAACCTACAAAATCAAAGTAAACAAGCAGTGCTGTGTGGTAAACGTTTACAAGCACAACGGTAAGAAATACAAGGCAATCAAGGCGTTTATATGTTCGCCGGGATATGCTACTCCGACAGGAACATTCCATCTCGGAGAAAAAATGAAATGGCATACGCTTGACGGCCCGTCATACGGCCAGTATTGCTGCAGAATCACAGGAAGCATCCTGTTCCACTCTGTATGGTACTATGAAGTGAAAAAGAATACGCAGTCGTATGTTCAGTATAATAAACTCGGAACTAAGGCTTCACATGGGTGTGTGAGGCTTACAGTCGGTGATGCGAAGTGGATTTATGACAATATCCCATCGGGAACGCCGATTGTTATATACAATTCAAAAAAACCGGGACCACTCGGAAAACCGGCGGCAATCAAAGTAAAGGGAACCAAAGGTTGGGATCCGACTGATCCTGATTCATCAAATCCGTACAAAAAGAAAAAGCCGAAAATCAAGGGCGTGAAAAACAAAACTCTCAAGTACGGAGCATCATTCAAAGTAAAAAAAGGCATAACTGCAACCAATACAACAGGATTCAATGCTACATCGAGAATCAAGATCAAGATTTACTATCGCGCAAGCAGTGCTGATGAATACAAAAAGGTCAAGAAGGTTGACACGAAAAAACCGGGAACATACAAGGTTGTTTACTCAGTCAAAGATGAGATAGCTCACAAGGCTTCAAAAACAGCGATTATCACAGTTGAGCCCGGAAAATACGTGAAAAAGATAACACTGAACAAAACAGAGAAAACTCTCTATGTCGGCGGAGATTCAAGTTGGGGTACATTTAAACTGAAAGCTACTTCTATCACACCTGAAGATGCTCCGGTTAAAAAACTTGAGTTCTCAAGCGCAGGAACAAAAATAGCAACAGTAACAACAAAGGGTGTTGTTCAGGCAATCAAAGCGGGCAATGTTTATATCACAGCCAGAGCTTTGGACGGTTCTGATGTATTTGCGAGATGTCTGATCACTGTTAAACAGCTTGTGACATCCATCAAGGTAAAGGTTCCTTCTGACAGGCTTGAAATAGGCAAGTCGATGCAGTTGAAGGCAACTCCTAAGCCGTCGAATGCTGACAACAAAGAGTTGTCGTACATATCATCGGATAAATCAATCGCTACGATATCATCAAGCGGAAGCATAACAGGTGTCGCTCCGGGTGAGGTTACGATTACGGTTAAGTCAAAAGACAAAAACAAAACAGTCAAAACCGTAAAGATAACCATATATGATCCTGCGGCTGAACCTGTTGCCGAGGAGACAAACGAGGAAGATAAAACCGAAGAGTAAATTGATAAAGAGGACAATTGACAAAGGAAGAGCATTTTTATGAACAAAACATACAATCCGAAAGAAATTGAGAAAAAATGGCAGAAGGTATGGGAGGATAACAAAGCTTTTGCAGCTACAGACGACTTCGACAAGCCGAAGTATTACGCGCTTGTCGAGTTCCCGTATCCTTCGGGGCAGGGACTTCACGTAGGACATCCCAGACCGTATACAGCGCTTGATATAGTTGCCAGAAAACGCAGGATGCAGGGATACAATGTTTTGTATCCTATGGGATGGGATGCGTTCGGTCTGCCTACTGAGAACTATGCCATCAAAAACAAGATTCATCCACGCAAGGTAACCGAGAACAATGTTGCGAGATTCAAGGCTCAGCTGCAGGCTCTCGGATACTCTTTTGACTGGGACAGAGAGGTAAACACTACTGATCCGGAGTACTATCACTGGACGCAGTGGATATTTTTACAGCTTTTCAAGAAAGGTCTTGCATACAAGTCAGAGATGCCGATTAACTGGTGTACATCCTGCAAATGCGGACTTGCGAACGAGGAAGTTGTGAACGGTGTTTGTGAGCGCTGCGGAAGCCCTGTGGTTCGCAAGGTAAAAAGCCAGTGGATGCTGAAGATCACAGAGTATG
>JAIKWQ010000048.1 GCA_024684535.1 Eubacterium sp.
CGTCGGTTGAGATATCCGAAGGAAAGCCCGATGAGATCGAATACGAGAAGTATGATTATATATTCAAAAGTCCGGGGATAAGGCTGAAATATCCGACGAGAGAAGGATTCATGGCGGATATTGATAAGTCTGACATACAGGTGGCAGGTTTCCCGAAGATTACTTCGCAGTCGGAGGTTTTTCTGGAAGCTTTTCGCGACAGGTCAATCGGCATAACGGGAACCAAAGGTAAATCAACTACGACAAGTATGATGCACCACGTTCTGGAAAAATGCTTCGCCGGTACAGGAAGGACAGCGTATCTGATGGGTAATATCGGATTCCCTTGTCTTGATTACTATGACAGGATGGGCGAGAGTGATGACATAGCGGTTTTCGAGTTCTCGTGTCACCAGTTGGCCTATACAGATATATCCCCGAGGATCGGGGTATTTTTAAACTTATTTGAAGATCACCTCGACTTCTACGGCGACAGGAAAACGTACTTTCAGGCGAAGAAACACATCACGGATTTTCAGACAGAGAACGATATCCTCTTCATCGGACCGGAAGTGCCGGAGCTGACAACGAAAGCAAAACTTGTGCTTTTCAGCGGACAGTATGACAGCAGCAACATGCAACTGATCGGCGAGCACAACAGAAATAATGCCGGATTCGTAATGAAGGTTGCCACAGAGGTCTTCGGGCTGAATGAGCCGGATGTCAGGAAAGCGATAGACGAGTTTGGAGGATTGGCGCACAGGCTCGAGCTTTTCGGGGAGATAGACGGAGTGAGGTACTATGACGACTCGATTTCCACGATTCCGGAGGCGACTATCCAGGCTGTGAAAGCGATTCCGAAAGTAGGGACTGTGCTTGTCGGAGGTATGGACAGAGAGATTGATTACACACCTCTGATTGAATTTATACCACAGAAAAAAGACGTATTATTTATACTAATGTATGCGTCGGGAAAAAGAATATATGATGAACTGATGGGAGGTAATAATTCTGAAACAATTGACAATATAATTTATGTCGATGATTTAGAAAAAGCAGCGAAAATCGGAAGGGAAAAAACTGAAAAAGGCAAAGCCTGTGTGCTTTCGCCGGCGGCTGCATCATATGGATATTTCAAAAATTTTGAGGAACGAGGTGACGTATTTAAATCACTGATCAAAAAGAATGGAGGGTGATGTGGTGAAAAAAAGAGCATTGAAAACAATTGTAGCTATTGCACTGATAGCGGGACTGATTGTGCCTGCAGGTTCAGGCAACGCTGCAGCAAAGACAAAGAAAAAGATTTCTATCAGCAAAACAATGAATGTAAATGTCACTAATTTTAAGCAATTAAAGCTTAAAAATGTGACAAAGAAACAGGCAAAAAATATCAAGTGGAAATCATCAAAATCATCTGTTGTCAAAGTCTACAAAGACGGTATGGTATACGGAGTAAAAAAAGGTAGCGCAAAAGTAACTGCAACATATAAAAAGAAAAAATATACTTGCAAAGTTACGGTTAAACAGGGCACAAGCGGGTGGGCATATATGCTTGAACCGGATTTTGATCCGTACAAATCAAATTATAAATACAATATCAAGTGGCATTTCAGCGATGGTTATTTTGCAAAAAATGCAAGTGAATATGAGAAAAATCTTGCAGAGTTTTCCACGCTTTTGTCCTGTGCTTCAGGAACCAGCGCCAAAGCCAATGAGCTTTTGTCTGTTGCAGGCTTTGATGAAATGGAAGTAAATGATGATTATAACAAAGAGCCGGGAAAGAATACATTGGGAATCGGTTTTGCTACGAAAAAAATCAAGGCAAACGGAAAAGAATATACTTTGATTGCAACTGTGATCCGCAGTAACGGTTACGGCGCTGAGTGGTCATCAAATCTGGATGCGGGAACTACAGGTGATCACAAAGGATTTACTGAAGCAAAAGAAAAACTTATAACCGCACTGCAGGCATACATACGGAAAAAAGACATAACAGGAGACGTTAAATTCTTCTTTGCCGGACACAGTCGTGGTGGTACTGTAAACAACCTTGCGGAGGCAGAGATTGCTGATAACCCTGACCTGCTCTCCGGTGTTTCATATGAAAGAGAAGATATATACGGATATAATATGAGTGCACTCAGTGCGGTAGATATTTCTGACGGAAAAAATGTCAAAGACAACTATAAATTCATCCATAACATTTTTATGGTTTATGATTTGGTTCCGGAACTGATGCCACCTGAGTACAAGTTCGGCAGATACGGAACGGACGTGAAAATAGAACCAACTGAGGCGCAGACAGCCAAGAGTTTGGCGCTACTGAAAAAAACTTATCCGCCGAAGGAGGATGAGGACGGAGAAACAGAGAAAACATTATATGAAATATATACTGACTGTCAACCGGAAGAAAACGCGGAAGCTATATTATGTCACTTCATAGATACATTGATAAAGCTGTTCCCGACGAGAGCTGATTACGAAGCGGGACTTAAGGAAGAGCTTGAGAAACTGTTTGTAAGCGGATTCTCAATGGATGTAATTATGGGACTTCTGAATACTCCGTTTGGTGAGGAATTCGCAGAAACATATAATGAGGTTGCCGGATATGATATGGCAGTTATGGAATTGATGAACTTCAATGCGATTATTATTCAGCATTATACTGAAGTAATTTATGCATTTTTGCAGTATGCGTAAACATTAGTTTATCAACTACAATTGATATTAAAAAGGAAATAGTGTGAAAAATCACACTGATATGCTGATTTTTCACACGGCTATTTGTGCCGGAGCGTCACAAATAGCCACTGATGGCAGACGAGAACTGGATGTTCTCGTCGCCACTCCGTCGCTACGCTCCGGAATGGAG
>JAIKWQ010000065.1 GCA_024684535.1 Eubacterium sp.
TCGGCTCGTACGAGGATATCGACGTTATAAAAGCAGTGGGGGGCGGCAAGGTTGATTTCACCATCGGCAGTGCGCTTGACATCTTCGGTGGCAGTTTACGATATCAAAGAATTGTTAGTGATTTTAGTAATTAGGAGGAAGAAAAATGGAGATCAGATATCATAGCACGAGGTCTGAGGGCGAGACGATGACGGCGTCTCAGGCGATTTTGAAAGGCTTGGCTGATGACGGAGGTTTGTTTGTGCCTACAGCGATACCGGAGTTTGACTTTGATTTAAGCAAGCTGCCGGAGATGAGTTATCAGGAGACTGCCTATGAGGTAATGAAGCTTTTCTTAAGCGACTTCACTGAGGATGAGCTTAAACATTGCATAAACAGCGCATATGACAAAAAGTTTGATACGGATGTTATCGCTCCGCTTGTAGAAAAAGACGGCGCGAACTATCTGGAGCTTTTTCACGGAAAAACGATAGCGTTCAAGGATATGGCGCTTTCCATACTTCCGTATCTTATGACTACGTCTGCAAAGAAAAACGGTGTGAAAAATGAGATTGTTATTCTCACAGCGACTTCGGGAGATACCGGTAAAGCTGCTTTGGCAGGGTTCGCTGATGTAGAGGGAACAAGCATAATTGTTTTCTATCCGAAAGATGGAGTAAGTCCAATACAGAAGCAGCAGATGGTTACGGAGCCCGGCAAAAATACTTTCGTAGTCGGTATAAACGGTAACTTTGATGATGCTCAGACCGGCGTTAAGAACATTTTTGCCGACAAGGAATTGGCAAAAGAGATGGATGCGAAAGGATATCAGTTCTCATCTGCAAATTCTATTAATATAGGAAGACTTGTGCCGCAGATTGTTTACTATGTTTATGCGTACGGTCAGCTGATGAAGCAGGGAAAGATCAAAGCAGGAGATGAGATAAATGTTGTTGTTCCGACAGGAAACTTCGGAAATATACTTGCTTCCTACTATGCAAAAAACATGGGACTTCCTATAAGGAAGCTTGTTTGCGCGTCGAATGAAAACAAAGTTTTGTATGATTTCTTTGATAACGGCACATATGACCGCAAAAGGGAGTTTATACTCACTTCATCGCCTTCGATGGATATTCTTATATCAAGTAACTTAGAAAGGCTTATATACAGAATTACAGGCGACGATACAGCCAAAACAAAAGAGTTTATGGAAAACCTTGCGAATAAGGGTGAGTATACGATCACGGAAGAGATGAGAGCGAAGCTTACTGATTTTGCAGGTGGCTTTGCGACAGAAGAGCAGACTGCTGAGGAAATCGCTAAAGTTTATAATGATACGGGATATGTTCTTGATCCGCACACTGCAGTTGCTTCTTATGTAAGAAGAAGTGTTCTGGGCGACGGAGAGATACCTGCTGTCGTTGCGTCGACTGCAAGTCCGTATAAGTTTACGAGAAGCGTTATGCTTGCCATAGATAAGGATAAATATGATTCTATGGAAGATTTTGCACTGGTGGATGAGTTGCTTGAATTGTCGGGTGTGAAGATTCCGTATGCGGTTGAGAGCATCAGGACGGCTCCTGTGCTTCACAAAACGATATGTGAAAAAGATGAGATGACAGATGTTGTTAAAAAACGCTTGGGATTTTGAAAAACGAGGTTGTTTTTTACGAAAAGTTGCGAAAATTCTGTAATATTTCATAAAAAGTATTAATAAATTTCAAATTTATAAATACCCAATAAATAACGAAAAATAAGGCGTTTGGAGAATATGCTCCGAGCGCTTTATTTATTTTCTTCAAAAAAAGACTTGATTTTTTCACAAAATATGTTACAATATGTTACACAAATGTTACAGAAGAGAGATGAACAACGAAAAATAGTATTTCGATTCAGACGAAAGGGAATTATGATTATGAGTTTCAAAAGAATTGCAACATTAACACTTGCTCTTGTCATTGCAGCAACGGCATTTGGAGCAAATGATGCACTGGCCAAGGAAGAACCGGCCGGTACGGTAGCAAGCAAGTCTATCGACGAGGTTTTGGCCGGCAGATCAACAGACATTAACAAAATCCTTTTGAAAGAGGATTCAGGTGAACCTGCAGTTTCATACAAGGCTCTTGTGAAAGAAGACGAGAAAGAGTCTGAAGAGATTGCAAAACAGGAAGAATTGATTGCAAAGAATAAGCAGACAAAGGCTGAAAAGAAAGCTAAAAAAGAATATGAGAAAACACTCAGATATCTTGCTTGTATCGTTTATACTGAGGCAGGAAATCAGTGCTATGCAGGAAGACTTGCAGTAGCGGCAGTTGTGATGAACCGTGTTAAGTCACCGGGATTCCCTAATACAATTCACGGTGTGCTCTATCAGCATATGCAGTTCGGACCTGCTCGTAAGGGCGTTCTTGCAAAAGAGATGAAAAAGTACAATAAAGGTTGGTACAACAAAGCTGAGAGAAAAGGAAGCCTTCAGGCTGCCAAGGATTGTCTCGACGGAAAGTATACAGTTAAGTACAAGGGAAAAACTATCAACCTCAGAAAGTATACAAACTTCAATGGACATTTGAGCAACGCAAAGATCAGAATCAGCGGACACGACTTCGCCTGATCCCGTCGGAGAGATGAATAGGATAAAGACAATTAGAGAAAATAGTATAGATAATAAAAGGATGCCTCGTGGAATAATGATCTGCGGGGTGTTTTTTTTGTATACAAAACTCAGATTGACAGAGAAGCGGCATACATAAAACGACATAATTCACCCTTTTTTTACGTAATACTACATAATTCTTACGGATGTCAAGAAAAATGAGAAATACTTGACAATATATATACATATATATAATTAATTTGGTGTTTTTTGAATTTGTACCAATGGGAGATAAACTATGAAAAAGAGAT
>JAIKWQ010000075.1 GCA_024684535.1 Eubacterium sp.
GGAGTTCTTTTCAACAGGTTGAAAGACCCGTCATTCCCGGTATATATCATGTGCGGACGACTGGTTTATAACTTTTTCTCCACCGGAACGAAGGGCGCCTGCAAAGAGGTCAGGAAAAATTCCTCGATGATCAAAAAGGTGTATGTTCCGAAGTATCTCTATCCGCTGTCAAATATTGTATTTAACTATGTTATATTTTTGATATCACTCGTTGTTTTGATACCGGTTATGATTTACTCGAAACAGGTGCCGACGCTGATGATTTGGCAGCTGTTCCCGGCTCTTATCGAGCTTTTCATACTGGTTTTGGGAATCGGTTTGATACTGTCTGTGATGGATGTATTTTTCAGAGATACGGAGTACCTGTGGACGGTAGTTTCGATGATCATTATGTATTTGAGCGCGATATTCTATCCGGTTGAGAGACTGATGAAAACGGGCTTTGCGTGGATACTTAAGTACAATCCTCTGTACTGCATCATAGATCAGATGAGAGGTTCAATGATGGGATATACAGTCACGTGGAAAGAGTATTTGTATCCGTTGGTTGTTGCATTAATTTTGTTGGCTATAGGAATTGCAGTATTCAAGAAAAAACAGGATGATTTCATCCTTCATTTGTAGGAGTTAATGGGAGTTTAGTATGAGTCACAGTAAGAAAAAAGCGACTATAGAGGTTTCTCACCTGACGATGAAATTCAATCTGAATCAGGAAAAACATGATTCGATCAAAGAAGCTGTCATCAGTCGTTTTCGCAGAAAAGAAAAAAGAAAAAGCGATGATTTTTATGCGCTTTCGGATGTGTCCTTCACGCTTCATCCCGGAGACAGGGTAGGCATACTCGGACTCAACGGCGCCGGAAAAAGTACGCTGTTGAAAGCGATTGCCGGTGTGTACAAACCGACTGAAGGATATGTAAAAAGAAAAGGAAAAATAGCCCCGCTTCTCGAACTCGGAGCAGGATTTGACAAAGAGTATACCGCCAGAGAAAATATATATTTATACGGCGCGGTGCTCGGTTATACAAAAGAATTTATTGATTCAAAATTTGATGAAATAGTTAAGTTTGCCGAGCTTGAAAAGTTCGTTGATGTTCCGGTGAAAAATTATTCATCCGGTATGAAATCAAGACTGGGATTTGCTATATGTACAGCGGTAAATCCTGAAATACTGATTCTTGATGAGGTGTTATCCGTAGGTGATGCCAAGTTCAGAAAAAAATCAGAAGCCCGCGTTATGGAAATGTTTGAGGGCAATGTTACAGTGCTTTTTGTATCGCACTCGCTTGAACAGGTAAAAAGGATTTGCAACAAAGCGTTGATACTTGATCACGGAGTGCTTACGAATTTTGGAGATATAGACGAAATAGCTGAAATATATGAAGGCATAATTGCCGGTGATGAAGAATCACAGCAGAAGAAAGTATTGGCGCAGAAGAAGAGAAGAAAAATTCAGCGAAAAGCCAGATACAAAGATGCCTACCTCATCATGAAAAAGAAAGGACTTACTATGGATGAAGTCCTGGAAGTATTTGAGGTTTCAGACAAGATGAGACAGTATTATATCGATGGAATAAATGAATACGCAAGAAAACAGGAAGAAGCCGATGAGTGAACAAAAGGATATAGAGCTCAGGGAATACCAGCTTATACTTTTGGGGATATTAAAAGATGTTGCGGCGGTTTGCCGTGAACATAATATCAGGTTTTACCTCGGCGAGGGAACGATGCTCGGTGCTATCAGGCACAAAGGATTCATACCCTGGGATGATGATATAGATATCATTATGTACAGGAAAGATTATGAGCGTTTCCTGGAGGTCGCGCCGGAAGCGCTTGGTGAAAAATACGAAGTTCAGTCGCACGAGAGACTCGAAAGCTTTTGGAATGTATACGCGCAGGTCAGACTCATAACAGACGACGAAAGACTCAGGCAAAAATATATAGAACACCTGCTTGAAAACAATGGTCCGTTTGTTGACATTTTTCCGATGGACTATGTTCCGAAAAAAGACGGTATGAGCCTGTCGTGGAAGTCATTCAGGATCAGGTATTACAAAGCAATGTTGCCATACAAATATAAGGTATGTGAGCCGCTTCATCTGCGGGGAAAAGTACTGAATTTATTATCAAAAATACACAAAAAAGAAACACTGTTTAAAAGGATAAAAAAAATAACCGGCAAATGCGGAAAAGAACGACTTGAATACACTGTTAATTTCCACACAACTCATCCGTTACAAAATCAGGTTGCTCCATCAGAGTGTTATGATGAAGCAATTGAATGGGAGTTTGAGGATACGACGATGCCGGTGCCGAAAGGCTATGATGAAATATTGACTATAATTTACGGTGATTATATGACACCGCCGAAAGAAACTGAGAGAACACAAAAACACAACATAGGAAGTGAGTAGAATGAAAAAGAGAGTGATAGGAGCAATATTAGCAGCAGCGATGTTTGTTTCTGTACTCCCGGTCTCAGGACCGTCTGCAGCAGCGAAGAAAAAACATAAAAACGATGGCACAGCCAACCTTCGTATTTTTTCGACTACAGATTTACATGGACAGAGTACGACGTTTAACTATGATACGGCGTCTCTTCACAAAAACGGATCGCTTGCTCAGATTTCATCAGTCATAAAAGACAGCAAAAAAACACTGAAAAACGGAAATACACTTCTGGTGGATTCGGGAGATACTATTTTCGGAATTGGAGCCAAAGCTACCAAAGAAAAAAGAGTCCCGATATCATCAGATGAACAGTATATGTACAAGCTTATGAAAGCTATGGGTTATGATGCAATAACGCTTGGAAATCATGACTTCGATTACGGTTATTCTTATGAGAAAAAGATTCTGAAGTCTTCAGGTCTTTCTTCAAAAACAGTTCTTTGTAATGTCAAAGATGCAAAAACAAAAAAATATCCTTGGGCAACCAGAAAAATAATCAAAAAAACAGTTAAGACAACCAAAGGTGTAAAACGAACCATAAAAATAGGTCTCACCGGAGTTGTTGAGCCGGGATTGTCCACGTACACACCTTGGAAAGACGTTCTCGAAGTTGAGGACGCTGTGACTGCAGCAGAAAAACAGGTTGATCTTCTGAAAGAAGAGGGAGCGGATATAGTAATCATTCTTGCTCATACCGGAATCGGACCGGGAGAATACCAGGAAGCATTATCTGAGGATGTCACATATGAGCTTGCGGATATAGACGGAGTCAATGTAATCTGCGCAGGACATACTCATTATAATTATCCTGTAAAAACAGAGGAATATACAAAGTCAGTTCTGAAATACGACGGAGTAAGTTCAAACGGAAAAATAAACGGAAAAATAGTTGTACAGGAGGAAGATCACGGTCAGGCTGTGGGAATAACTGACCTTAAGTTTTCTTTCAAAAACGGGAAGCCGAGACTTATAAAAAAGAATACAAAAGTACGCAAGATAAAAGAATCAGATCCTGAGGATCAGGTGATCATAAAAAAGAATTCAAAGTACGACGCTGCATTCAAAGAACTCTGTGAAAAGAGTGAGGCAGCGAGCGAACATTCTTACAACAACTACTTCGGTATGCTCGAGGACAATGCCCTCGTGCAGATGACCAACGACGCAAAAATAGCACACGCACAAAAAGTCATCAAAGACAGCGCACCCGAATATGCGAAGTATCCGATTATAGCTTCAACCACATACTATCAGGCAGGTGGTGCGTCTCCGAACAACTATATAACGGCAGGCGGCGAGATCAAGCTGAAAGACCTGCTGAACGTACAGATGTATGCGCAGGAATGGGCGAAATTCTACTACGTCACCGGAGCCCAGTTGAAAGAAGCTCTCGAGTGGCAGGCAAGCGCGTATCAGGCGCCCGAAGAAAGCAACTCGTCCAAGTGGAAAGATAAAAATATCAATGAATTAACTGCGGCGGGTATGAGTCCGGTGCTTTCGCCCGAGTGGGAAAAATGGGAAGGATTAAGTATATTTGACGGAGTTGAGTACGTCATCGATGTGACCGGTAAGCCGAGATACAACAAAGCAGGTAAGCTCATAAACAGCGATGCACACCGCATCTCGAGCCTTACAAGAGACGGAAAAAATGTCAAGGACGATGATATATTTGTATGGGTTACCAGGAACATGACAACTACTCACTGGCCTATGATCGGTGAGGAAGTGTCAAAACAGCTTCTTGTCAAGAAAACAAAACAGCTTGCCAATATAATAGAAGATTATGTGAAAGAACAGGAGTCATTCGGAATGCTTTCCATAAAAGCAGATGACAACTGGAGAGTTGATTTCCCTGGCGGCGGAAACTATCTCGTGAAAACATCATCTGCGGCTCGTGAGTTTGTCAATTCAAAAAGCTGGTTTGTAGATACACTGCGTTCAGATAACGGATATGATTATTATCAGATAAATCTCGGAACTGAGTACAAGGATACAGCGGGTCCGATGCTTGTTGTATCGCCGTTGGAGACGAACAAGAGCGGTGATCCCATAGATGTTTCGGTCCGGGCATCTGACGTTTCGGGCATAGCTTCCGTAGTATATGCGAAAGGTAATCTCACTGAGTATGATTCCTGGAGCAGTGCGTCGACCGTATACAACGGTCAGTTCAAAGTTACGGACAACGGCGAATACTCTGTGATGGCAAAAGATAAAAACGGTAACAAAACAATCAAACATATTCGCATAGGAAACATAGACCCGAATGCGGCTAATACTCCGAAAGTAAATAAAGTTAAAAATTCACAGACAGTTGTGACGGGAACGGCTACACCGGGCGCTACATTGTATGTGGAAACTTCTGTCGGAGAATTCAGTACTACAGTTGCGGATGACGGCACATTTTCATGTGATGTGGAAGGACTTCTTGCAGGAAAAGATATCTATGTATGGCAGGTCGACAAAAAAGAACGTATCAGTGACAAGGTTGCGGTTACTGTCACAAGAGGCGGTGCCAACGTGCCTATTGTAGATGAAATTACAAATAAAAACACAGCGATAACAGGATCTGTAAACGACTCAGGATACTGTAAGGTTGTGGCAATCAGATCAAAAAAAGTTTATATACCTAAAGGACAAAAAGCAAGATACAAAAAGTCAAAAATATATAAGAATAATAAAAAGAAAAAAATAGTTGAGTGCGACTACAGTTATGACAGTGAAACAAAGGAATTCAAACTGAAAGTTCCGAAGATTTACGCCGATCAGAAATTCACTGTTCTTTCGTATGACTGGATAGGAAGGTCAAGCATCAGTGAAAAATATGAAGTAGAAGACGTGGCTCCGAACCGGCCTGAGGTTGAAACGGTTGTAGCTCAGGAGGGAAAAGTATACGGGCACATACCTTCGCCGAAAGCTGATTCATACAAGGTTAAAGTCGATGTGAGCGGAATTACATATACCGGTGAAGCGGGCGCAGACGGAAAATTTTTGATAGATACCAAAGCAGTTCCGACAGGCGTAAAAATCCAGGTGAAAGCAACTGACGTGGATGACGGAGGCAAAAAACGAACCAGCATAAAAGCCTCTGCAAAAGCTGTCAACAGTTTTGAAAGCCTGAAAAGAAAGTCGGTCAGCAAGGCTGAGCTTTACAAAATGAACAACAAAGATACTGTAGTATCGGGATATATAGATGCTTCGGAAAAAGATATCGTAAGTCTGATCATGGGAAACAGACACTACGCGGTTGAATACGATGAGTACGGTGAATTTTTCTATAAACTTGAAGAACCGAAAAAGGTTGGAGCAAAAATAGGACTCCTCATCAGAAAGCCTGACGGAACGATCAAGTCCTACAACTACATCAAGGTTACGCTGGCGAAGCCGGATGCGCCTGTTTTTGTGACAGAAGAAGTCACGACTGAGACGAAAAAAGTCAAGATAAAAACTACCGAGAAAGGAAAGGGATTCCTCAGAGTAGGTAAAAAACGCTATAAATCAAAGAAAATCAAGAAAAAGGTAAAGGGTGACGTCACCTGGTATTACCATACATTCAAGATCAAAGAGCCGAAAAAGGGCAAAAAGGTTATCGCATATCTGAAAAACAAGACAGGATATGGCAAAAAGACCCTGCTTGGCAAGGTGAAAAAGGCAAAAAAGGACAAGAAAAGTAAAAATAAGAAAAAATAAATATTGCAACAAATATCCTTATGTGCTATATTAGGAATGTTACAGTATGTAATATGAAAGGAGTATCTTGATGAAGGCATTGATTCTCAATTCCGGACTCGGACACCGTATGGGAGCGCTGACAAGCGAGCATCCCAAGTGTATGACTGAAATCTCCGGAAAAGAAACGATTTTGAGCCGACAGCTGAAATTGCTTGAGGCCAATGGCGTGAAAGAGGTGGTGATGACCACCGGGTATTTCGATCAGGTATTGATTGATTATTGCGAGTCATTGGGACTTTCACTTCACATCGAATTTGTGAATAACCCCGTTTATGACAAGACAAACTATATTTATTCCATATACTGTGCCAAAGATTTCCTGAAAGATCAGGACATCGTGTTGATGCATGGAGATCTGGTATTTGAAGAAAGCGTGCTCAGTGACCTGCTTGCCTGCGACAAAAGCTGCATGAAGGTCAGCTCCACAGCACCGATTCCCGAAAAAGACTTCAAGGCTGTCATCAGTGACGGATACGTGCAGAAAGTCGGAATCGAGTTCTTCGACGACGTGAATGAATGCCAGGCACTCTACAAGCTCAACAAAGAAGACTGGAATGTATGGCTTGACTCCATCGAAAAATTTTGTGATGAAGACAACAAAAATGTTTACGCTGAGAATGCGCTCAATGTGGTTACCGACAAGTGCCGCATTATGCATATGATGTAAAAGACAGACTATGTGCTGA
>JAIKWQ010000170.1 GCA_024684535.1 Eubacterium sp.
CAAGTTTCGAAGTTATGACAAGCCCCTCCGAACCCGATAGATTGTGTATCACCAAAGCAACTGCTTTTCGCTCGAGCTCGGTGAGCGCCCGAATCGCTGATGATATGGCTTCTTTTTTGCCCTTGATCTCACCGGTCTCAACCATAAGCGAGTTGGTGAGCAAAAGCCCTGTTACAGTATTGCAGTATTCACAAAGAATTATATCATCAATCCTGTATGTTCTGTCTTTCCTATACAGGAAAAATGATCCTAACCTCTCTCCCCTGATGCAAATCGGAGAGATCAAAGCAGCAAGTCCGTCAACATCGTACTCTTCAAATCCCAACGTTTCGAGATTGACATTCTCTTTCGTGGAAAGAATGCTCAAAAACCTCTCGTTTAAGCGTTCCTCAACGCAATCTCCCACTTTGTTTGTAAACTCCGGAAGCGAGCCCGCTTTTTCACTGATGCCTGCTCCGAGTATTTTTCCTCTCTTGCTGATGATGTAAACATTCGACGAGAGAAAATCACTCAACATCGCACACAGTTCCGAAAAACCTATACGCTCTTCACTTTCCTCTGTCAGAAGGCTCATAACCTTCCTGGTTCTATCTAAAAGCTCTATGCTCATATACCCAAACATTCCCTTTTTTTGTGTTTCTCATGATTATAACATGAAACTCAGTCTTTCGCAAGCATTTTTGGAAACATGAATATGTTCAAAAATGTCACGATTCCTCGTCTGCATCCTCAATATGTCCGCAGTTTTCATCGGAACATACCAACTTGTTTGCTTTGTGAAGCAAAAGACTGTTGCACTTGGGACAAAGCTTTTTCGAAGGTCTCTGCCAGGTCATAACCTCACATTCGGGATTGTTCTCACATCCATAGTAAGGTCTGCCTTTTCTCGTGCGCCTGATAACGATATCTCCGCCGCATTTCGGACATTTCACGCCGATTTTTTCGTAATAAGGCTTCGTGTTTCTGCATTCCGGAAATCCCGGACAGGCCAAAAACTTTCCATGCGGTCCATATTTGATAACCATCATCCTGCCACAGTTGTCACATGGTATATCGGTCACTTCATCCTGAATCTCAACCTTTTCAAGCGCTTCTTCTGCTTTGTCAACGGATTCTTTCAAATCAGGATAGAAATTTCTGATAACTGATTTCCACTCAACATTTCCGTCAGCGATACCGTCAAGCAAAGCTTCCATAGTGGCGGTGAAATTCACATCTACAATACTGGGGAATTCGTCAACCATAATCTTGTTGACTACTTCTCCCAGCTCAGTCATAAACAGGTTTTTCTTTTCTTTTGTGATATATCTTCTGGAAATAAGCGTCGTGATTGTAGGCGCATACGTACTCGGTCTGCCTATGCCGAGTTCCTCAAGTGCTTTCACAAGTGAAGCCTCCGTAAAATGAGCCGGTGGCTGTGTGAAATGCTGTTCCTCACGAAGCTCCTTCAATTTCAGACTGTCTTTTTCATTCAACTTGTGAAGCGCCGGCGTAGCTTCTTCTTTGTCCTCCGGAGTTGCATATACAGAAAGAAATCCCTGGAAAACAAGCTTTGATCCCGCGCTTGTAAAAATATGCCCTTTGCCTTCTATCTTTGCCGATATGGTCTCGTATTTCGCAGGACTCATTCGACTTGCAACAAATCTTTTCCAGATCAGCTGGTACAAACGGAACTGATCCCTGGTCAGAGAATCCTTGACTTGAGCAGGTGTGAGATCAACGTATGTTGGACGTATAGCTTCGTGAGCATCCTGAATATTTTTTCCCGCCTGCTTGGGCGCAGCCTCACCCGATGCCACATAGTCGTCGCCATGATTTACTTTGATATATTCTTTTACGGCAGCATCTGCTTCTTCTGAAATCCTAACGGAATCAGTACGAAGGTATGTTATCAGACCAATAGTTCCATGCCCCTTTACAGTTACTCCTTCGTATAGTTGCTGCGCAATCTGCATAGTTTTTCTGGTTGCGAAATTGAGATTTTTCGCACTCTCCTGCTGAAGAGTTGATGTGGTAAACGGGAGCGGCTGTTTTTTGCTGCGCTCGCCTTTTTTGATCTCTGTAACCTTGTAAGT
>JAIKWQ010000184.1 GCA_024684535.1 Eubacterium sp.
GATACGAATAGATTATAGCAAAAATTCGCTCGGAGTTCAATGAGATCTTTATGATCTCCGGGGGTTACGGGGGTTTTCGGAGATTCTTTTTGCATTTATCGTCCTTTTCTGCCATGATGTTGGACTCCTTTACGGAGAAAGCCCAGATATGGTTTCCATCCTAGTTCCGGTGTTTCAAAAAATATCACATATGAAATTTTACAAAGATTCCTACCACAGTCTCTCCGCCACCGCCTCCACGACAGGGACCGTGACGCCATTTCCTGATTATTCCGATTTCAGGATAATCCGGATTATTCTGAAAAAAGTATTATCCCGACCTTTTTGCAGAAAGCCTGCACAATGCAGGCTTTTCCAGTTAAAAAGTCCCGATAATAATAAAACGCAGATAGTAAAGTCATTTGGCTCCGAAAAACAGATATGTGAAAAGTATGGCGTGACCGATGCCAAAGCATGGGCTAAGGAACAAGTCCGCCTGATGAACGAGGCAGAAAAGGAAGATGCAGCAAAGTTCAACATAGAACTCTGCGCCGGCACTGATCTCGTAATGGATGAGCAAAGACGGTTCAACGGAGGATATTTATTCCTTCAGGACATCTATTACGAATTAGGATTGCATAAGATATGCCGTGCGATTTCCGGCAGGCATCTTTTTGAGTATGATTTAAACGACATACTCTCACGTCTTATCTATACGAGGATCCTTTTTCCTGCATCAAAAAAGAGCAGCTTTGAAGAATCAAAACACTTCATAGAACAGCCGTCATTTGAGCTCCACGACATTTACCGTGCCTTATCTGTCATGGCGGAAGAATCAGACTATATTCAAAGCCGCCTGTTCAAAAACAGTTCTGCTATTCAGAAGAGAAATACACAGGTGATCTACTACGACTGTACAAACTTTTATTTTGAGATCGATGCCGCGGAAGATGACAAGCAGTTTGGAAAGAGTAAGGAAAACCGCCCTCTTCCGATTGTTGGAATGGGACTCTTCATGGACATGGATGGTATTCCCATATCCTTCTGTGTTTACCCCGGCAACAGAAATGAACAGATGACAATGATCCCGCTTGAAGAAAAAATGATTTCAGATTTTAATATGTCAAAGTTTGTTGTCTGCACGGATGCCGGACTCTCTTCCGCTACCAATCGTGTATTCAATACTTATGATAAAGAAGACGGTATGCGCAGTTATATCACAACGCAGCCAATCAAAACACTGAAAGCTTTTTTACAAGAGTGGTGTCTTGCTGATGATGGATGGTTTCTTGACGGTGATACTTCCGGAAAGAAATATAAGATATCCGAACTGGATGAGGAACAGGATAAGGACAAGATCTTCTACAGAACAAGGTGGATTAATGAGGAAGGCATCATCCATACGAACGGCGGCGATAAAAAACAAGTCATTGAGCAAAAGCTCATAGTCTCTTACTCCATCAAATACAAAAACTACCAGAGGCATGTACGTGAGGGACAGGTCGAACGAGCAATGAAGCTCGTGGAATCCGGAGAGAAAACAATAAACAAGAAAAAGCAGAATGACCCAAAACGTTTTATCAAAACGGATCACACCACCAAAGATGGCGAGGTCGCAGAAAAAGCTACAAGTTATGTCGATGAATCCGTGATCGCTGACGAAGAAAAATATGATGGTTTTTATGCGGTATGCACAAACCTTGATGACAGTATAAGCAACATCGTAAAGACAAACAAACGCAGATGGGAAATCGAGGAATGCTTTCGGATAATGAAAACAGACTTTGAGGCGCGTCCCGTGTATCTTAACCGCCAGGACAGGATCCTCGCTCATTTCATCACCTGCTTCATAGCACTTATCGTATACCGGTATCTTGAAAGAAAGCTTGATAATAAATACACCATTGATCAGATACTTCCAACCCTGCAGGAGATGGACTTCATGAAGTATGAAGGCAAAGGCTATCAGCCTGTTTATACAAGAACAGAATTAACCGATGCCCTACATAAAGCATTCGGCTTCTGTACATCAAAACAGATCGTACCTGTGGCTAAGATGAGAAACATCATCTCTCAAACCAAGAAATAGGATCATCTTGGTATCCGGAGATATCGGCACACAGATAAGAAACCGACCGTAGTGCAA
>JAIKWQ010000059.1 GCA_024684535.1 Eubacterium sp.
CCTGTAGTTAATCTGTATCAATGGCCTCACCTCCGTTTCTTTCTCATTCTTTCTCGCTTCTTTATGGATAGTAACATATATGGATAGTGTGGCAGGGTGTGTTACAACTGTATTAGTTATTCTAGTACAGTTATAACACAGTTGATTTCATCTGTCAAGAGGGAATTTGATAAAATCGACGTCTCGTGACACAATTTGATATTATTTAACGCGTTCGTAGGATTGTTACACTTTTCGTAATCTGGTCTCGATCGTGGTGTATGAATGGCTCTCTGGCCGTTTAAATGACTGTTGACAGAGGGCTATTTTTTGTGTTATCATTTTTATATCAAATCAAATGAAGGGAGTACATATGGAACACGAGCTTGTATGGCTCGTTCTCCTACCGGCTTCACTCTTTGATCTCTCCCGGTATCGGATCCCGAATCCGCTTCTTGTTACCGGTCTTGTTATAAGTCTTTTCAGACATCTTGAGTTGCAGGGAATTGCAGGTATGCTGTCCTGGCTCGCTGGGGGTATAGTCCCCTTTATCCTGGTATATTTTTTCTATCGTTTGCGCATGTTTGGAGCATCTGACGGAAAACTTGCAGCCGTTATCGGAAGCTATGTTGGCTTGCCGGGTATACTTTCGGTACTCATTTATTCTATATTTGCGGGAGCAGTATTAAGTCTAATTAAAATCGTTATTAATCATACTGCACGCGAAACATTTTTCCGAATAGTATCTATAATTTCAGACGTGTCGCACAGTAAAAAAATATCCCGAATTAAATATGTAAATACTGATAATACGGTTATCCCGTACGGGGTTGCCCTGAGTTTTGGTACGCTTTTTTACGGATTAATTAATGGCGGTTTCTGAATCAAACAGGAGGAGAGAATGGGAGAAAAAAAGCTTTATTTATATCTTCGCGATGAGGATTACGGAAAGAGAATGCTTGGAAGTTTTTCTGCTAAAAATAATCCTTCGTTGCGAGTTGAATTGGTCACAAAGAGCAAAGATTTTTGGGAGAACAGAGCGGGTGAGCCATCGGAAAATACGATGTGGCTTACCGATGATAAAGAAGGACAAAAGACTGACAAAGGTGTCGAAAACTCACTGATTATATTGGATGAAAAAACCGATTTCTCAATCGGGAGAATCAGCTTTCTTCAAAAATCAGAAGGGATTTATAACGACCTTTTGAATGTTATGGATTTGGCTGTTCCGGAGGCTGATGCAGCGGGATTCGACCTGCCCGGAGGAGTATACGTAGTGTTTGCTCCGAAGGGCGGAGGTGATGAAATCTCATATCAGATGACACAGGAATTGTCAAAAGAAGGAAGCTGTCTGTATGTGTCTATGACTGAATTTCCAGTGTTTAAAGGTGAACTGAATTCGGGTGAATTCAAGCATCTGGGAGAATTGTTTTTCAGGCTGGGACAGAAGAACTATGCGGATGTAGTGCGGGAAATGACATCAGAATATGATCAGGCAAAAAGGCTTCCGGGTATTATGCACTTCAGGGATTTATCGGATATCACCGGTGAAGATATACAAAAATTTGCAAAAAGAATCAGCGGTGAAACCGATTTTAAAAACATAGTAATATTATGCGAAAAAATGGAAATACTTTTGGCGATAGGAGACGTATGCACAAGGATAATTCTTGTTGCAGACAGTGATGAAATTCATACTTTGTATGACAGATTTAACCGGTATCTGAGGGTGGAACAGAAAGAATATCTGCTTGATATAACAGAACAGAAAGAAGTGTAAAAATGAATGATATTTCTTTTGATTTTGAAACTGAAGAACTGATTGATTCAATCAGGAAAGATGTCATAGAATCAATTCCTGCCGGAGCTGTGATAAGCGATGAAGATTTGCTTGAGATTATAGAAAGAAGCATAGAAAATGCAGGAAGAGATGTATATCTGCGGCTTGATGTCAAGCGGACTCTGCGACATATGATTTTCAACTCTCTCAGACGTATGGATGTTTTGCAGGATATCCTTGATGATGAGGATGTCACAGAGATAATGGTCAACGGTCATGAGAACATTTTTATAGAAAAAAATGGCGCGATGAAAAAAACGGGGCTCAAGTTTTCCGACAGGGAGAGGCTTGATGATATAGCTCAGCAGATAGCATCGACGGGAAACAGAATTGTAAATGAATCCAATCCCATACTTGATGCGAGGCTTGCTGACGGATCGCGAGTGAATATAGTTGTTCCGCCTATTGCTCTCGAGGGGCCGGTTATAACTATCAGAAAGTTTCCCAAAGAAGCTATGACTATGGAAAGATTAATTGCCATAGGTGCGGTGACTGAGGAAGTGAAAGAATTCCTGGAGAAACTTGTTATTGCCAGATACAACATTTTTATATCAGGTGGTACGGGTGCGGGCAAGACCACGTTTTTGAATATTTTATCTAATTTTATTCCCTCTGATGAGAGGGTGATTACTATTGAAGATTCCGCTGAGCTTCAGATAAGAAAGGTTGAAAATCTGGTCAGGCTTGAAGCGAGAAATGCAAATGTTGAGGGGAAAAACGGTGTGTCTATCAGGGATTTGGTGAAAAGCGCACTCAGGATGAGGCCTGACAGAATCATAGTCGGGGAGATCAGAGACGCTGCTGCAATAGATCTCTTAAGCGCCATGAATACGGGTCATGACGGGAGTCTTAGTACCGGTCATGCGAATTCTCCGGGAGATATGCTAAACCGCCTCGAGACATTGGTGCTTATGGGTTTGGATATTCCACTGGCGGCAATCAGGCAACAGATAGCATCGGGAATAGATATACTTGTGCATCTCGGAAGGCTCAGAGACAAATCAAGACGTGTGCTTGAGGTTGCTGAAATCGGTGATGTTGTGGATGGGAAGATTGAGTTGATTCCGCTGTATAGTTTTGTCGAACGAGGAGAAAAGGATGGACACGTAATAGGAAAACTCGAAAAAACGAAGAATAATCTGAGGTCGACAGATAAGCTGAGAAGAGCAGGGATTGACGTAGATGAATCAAAGAAAAAACTACAGATAAAATACGATATGTGAGTTGCGTAAGAAAGGAGGAATCTATGCGGGATTACAGTACATATAATTTAAATAAAAAAGAATTGATAATGTATGGGCTGATTGGTTATGCAGGTGGATTTATGATAACGTATTTATTTTTCGGGAGCAAACTTTTCTCAGTTGTAAGTGCTGTTCCATGCGTGTTCTTTTTTATAAAGTATATCAGAAATTCAAAAGCGAAGAAGCAAAGGCAAACGCTCGTGAGCGAGTTTAAGGATGCGTGTGATTCGTTTGTGTCAGCTCTGTCTGCGGGATACTCTATGGATAATTGCGTGACTGAAGCGGAAAAAGATTTGAAACTTTTGTACAAAAAAGAAACTATTATGACAGAAGAGCTTGCCGCTATAAGAGAAAAATTAAAGCTGGGTCAGCCGCTTGATGAACTCTTGTATGACCTGGGAGCGCGCAGCGGGGTGGAAGACATAATCGTGTTTTCACAAGTGTATGCTACGGCCAGAAAAAGCGGAGGAAACCTCGTGAAAATAATGAAAAGAACATCAGATGCAATTGGTGAAAAAATTGATATAGAAAGAGAAGTTACAACTATGGTTTCCGGTAAAAAAATGGAGTCAATGTGTATGATGATCATTCCGCTTATGATCATTGTCTATCTGAATATTTTTTCTCCGGGGTTTCTGACTCCTTTATACCGGGGGATTGCCGGAAGGGTATTTATGGGATTTGCATTGGCAGTTTATATAGCGACTGTTTTGTGGAGCAAAAAGATTATGAATATCAGTGTGTAGGGAGGCCGGGATGAGATTAATCAGAAAAAAAGAAAAAACGGAAAACAAAGAAACAAAATCCGAAAAAAAGAAGAATAATAAATCATCTGTCGGGCAAATGGTTTTGAAGATTAAACCTCTTAAAACTTTGTTGTTTTCTGATAAAAAAACCATAGAATATGTGAAAGCAATTAACCCGAGAGACGATCCGGAAAAATCATTGGCAGCGCTCTGGGAGGCACGACTCGGTATAATTGTAGTGTTGCTTGCGGCGGTAATATTTATGTTTGTTTACTGTTTCACAAGTGATGAAAATGAAGGTTTTCTTTCATCGAATAATGTGCTTACAAGAGCGGAAGACGATGAAGAAATAGAGTTGTTTGTAAGCGGGAAAAACGACAATGAAGTATGGGAAGAAAAACTGGATTTAGACTTGGCAAGCAGAAGGTTTACAGATGAAGAAAAGGAAAAAATTGACAAAAAAACAGATGCTTTTGTCGGAGATAAATTGCTTGGTGAGAATCTTTCAACGGACCATATAAAGAAAAAACTTGATTTTGTATCAGTGGTTCCGGGTACTGAAGTAGAGCTCAAGTGGACGTATGACACAAATTATGTTAGTGATTCAGGAGAGATTATTCGAGAGGGCATTCCGGAAACAGGCGTGGATACAGAGGTGATGGTTAAGGCGAGTTGGAAAAACTTTGAACAGACTTATCATTATCCCCTGCATATAGATCCACCTGTTTATACGCAAAAAGAATTGGCGATACGAGCAGCTTCCCAAGCAGTGTCAGGTGCCGTCACCGATCAGGCTACAGAAGAAAAAGTTATGTTGCCGACAGAGTACAAATACAGAGAAGAAAAACCCGGAAAGAGTTATATGCCTGTTTTTGTGGCGATTTTTACAATTGCGATGATGCCATTTTTGTGGAAAGAAACCCAGAAGAAAAAAATGAATGAAAGACAAAATCAAATGCTTTTGGATCATCCCGGATTCATCAACAAAGTTATGTTGCTTCTCGGGGCGGGACTGACATTCAGAGGTGCTATCGAGAGGATGACAGCTGAATATGAGAAGCAAAAAAATGAATCAAAGGAAATCAGATACATATACGAAGAATTGTGCATAACAATGCAAGAAATGAAAGACGGAATATCTGAAACAAAAGCGATAGAGAATTTCGGGAAAAGAGTATTGTGCATGCCGTATATGAGGTTTGCGTCTATCATTTCACAAAACTTAAAAAAAGGATCTGACGGTATACTTACTCTTCTTGAAAAAGAAGCGGTTGATTCTTTGGAAGAAAGAAAACAGACGGCATTGCGACTGGGAGAAGTTGCCGGTACCAAACTTCTTTTTCCTATGATTGTTATGCTCGGACTTGTTATGGGTATCATTATGGTACCGGCGTTTATGTCAATGTAATTACTGAAATTCAGTAATAAATACAACTGAAAGGAGGAAAGGTCATGGAAAAAATCAAGGATGAATTGAAAACTGTTCGTTCGTATTTTGTATGCGAGGAAGCGATAGGAGTTGTTGAAATAATACTCATTCTGGTGGTGCTTATCGCTCTGGTTCTGTTGTTTAAAGACGAGAT
>JAIKWQ010000086.1 GCA_024684535.1 Eubacterium sp.
GTTCCGTTATTGACATATCTTATATGGTCTTTGATATCTTCATCAGGAACAGTAATCGTATATCTGACCATACATTTGTTGGTTGTCTTGAAATAAAAATAATAAGAATACGGAACAGTTCCAAAAGGATTGTATGCGATCAAAGGCTTATCAAAACTTGCATCCGATCGTTTGATAAGTCTGTCCAGACGTTCTCTGGCCTTTTCGGAATTGTACTTGGAAAACACACCTGACTGGTTGAAGTTCAGAACATTTTTATTGTCACCGAAATTAGCAAGTTCAACAGCGGTACTGTCCGTGTCAAACTTGTACATATGTTTATCATGCTGATCACTCTGCTCGGTGGCAAGTCTGTCATCAAACTCGTTCTCTTCTCCCTTTGAACGGGTCAGCAAAAAATAAGCTACCGCCGTGAGTGCAGCAAGAAAAATAATAGTTATAATTGCAGTCTTCAGTATCTTTTTCATTTTATATATTCATTCCTATGATTTATCTGTCCCATTTATCACACAGCGAATTGATCTGGTCGCAGAACTTCGCCGTATCTTTATTCGACAGGCCTTCATTTTTACGAATAACAGACAGAAGTCTCTGGCCTGCGGTGAGAAGCCTTGAGAACATATCTCCGGCTCTCTTCGATGCAGCGCGTTTCTTTTCAACTATTACCGGCTCTGCCTCGCGAACGAACTCACCTTTTATCAGATCAAATTCTGATCCGCTGTACGGAGCGCTGGCGATAAACGCGTGCTCCTCAAGAGTTTTCACAAACTGGGTTGTGACACTGTCCTCACCATGCACAACAAATACTCTCTTCGGTGGTTTCTCTGTGAATGACTCAACCCACTTGAGAAGTCCATCTTTATCTGCGTGTCCGCTGATTCCGGAAAGCCTTGTGATAGTTGCTTTAACCTCGATAAGCTCTCCGAACAGTTTAACTTCTTTCAATCCGTCCAGCAGCACTCTTCCGAGTGTACCCGCTGTCTGATATCCGACAAATACTATTGTCGAATCCTGACGCCACAGGTTGTGCTTCAGATGATGCCTGATACGACCGGCATCGCACATTCCCGACGCCGAGAGGATAACTTTCGGATTGGGGTCTATGTTTATTTCTTTACTGTCATCGCTTGTGATAGAAAGCTTGAGTCCCGGAAAGCCTATCGGGTTTATGCCTTTTTTCAAAAGGTCTTTGGCCTCCTCCGAGAAACAATCCTCAGCGTTTCTGGTAAACACGTGTGTTGCCTCAACAGCAAGCGGTGAATCCACATAAACTTCAAATTCAGGGTATGATTTTATGAGATTTTGCTCTTTTATCTGTCTGAGGAAATACAAAAGCTCCTGAGTTCTTCCCACTGCAAAAGCCGGGATAACAACATTTCCTCCGCGTCTGAAAGTCTCCTCTATGATTTCCGCCAAGTCTCCGACATAATCAGGCGTACCCTCGCTATGTAGCCTGTCGCCGTATGTCGACTCCATAACGACGTAATCAGCTGCCTTTGTATACATAGGGTCACGAAGAATAGGCGTATTGATATTACCAAGGTCTCCGGAAAAAACTACTGTCCTTTCCGTATCCTCTTCTTTTGCAAAAACCTCTATCGAAGAAGAACCAAGCAAATGTCCGACATCGGTAAATCTGATTGACAGTTCCTCACTTATCTCAACAACCTTGTCATACTCACACGGCACCAAAAGACGAATCGCGCCTAGAGCATCCTCCATAGTATAAATCGGTTTATATATCTCACCGCCGGCGCGGGCTGCTTTTCTGTTTCTCCACTCAGCCTCGAACTGCTGGATATGCGCCGAATCACGAAGCATTATCTGTGAGAGGTCACACGTCGCTTTCGTCGCGTAAACCTGTCCTCTGAATCCTCTTGCATACAGAAGCGGAAGGAGTCCCGTATGATCTATGTGAGCATGTGTGAGAAGCACATAATCAAGCTCCGAAGCATTCACAGGGATTTCCTGGTTTTCGAACATATCCTGCCCCTGCTCCATACCTATATCAACAACAAATTTTTTGTTGCCTACTTCCATATAATGACAGCTTCCTGTCACCTCGTGGTCAGCTCCGATAAATACAAGTCTCATGAATTCCCTCCAATCCCTTCTGTGCTGTTAACGTTTGGCTGCGATACAAATTACTTGTGGTACGGTTCATTTTTAATAATCTTAAATGCTCTGTATATCTGTTCCATAAGTATAACTCTCATCAACTGATGCGGAAATGTCATATCCGAAAAACTGAGTTTCATATCAGCTGATCTGAGCACCTCGTCCGCGAGGCCTATGGAACCACCAATCACAAATACTATATGCGACACTCCCGATACTGTCAGTTCTTCTATTTTCTCGGAAAAATGTTCCGAACTTAATTTCTTTCCGTCTATTGCCAATGCAATCACGTATGCATCCTTTGGCATTTTTTCCAGAAGACGCTTGCCTTCTTTTTCTCTGATTTGTTTTTCGACTGTCTCGCTTGCGCCGTCAGGTGTTTTCTCATCCGAAACTTCTATTATGTTTACCTGCGCGTGCGAACTGAGTCTCCTTTTGTAATCATCAACTGCATCTGACAAAAACTTTTTCTTGATCTTGCCGACGCACAATACTGTTATTTTCACGTCTCCTCCGGTCCCGTAAGCCTCAATTTTTTTCTGAAACCTTCTTTTTTGTACAATTTATCAAATACAATTACAACTACAATTCCCACAACTGCTCCCACGAGCATTCCCACTAGGATATCCGTCGGATAATGCACATAAAAATACATTCTCGAGCAGATAATGATTGCCGCCAAAACAATTCCCGGTATCCACAGTCTTTTCTTGCCTGAATAAAACAATGGAACGAGGGCAGAAATCGCTGCACTCGAATGTCCCGACGGGAAACTGTAGTCTTTAGGTATATATATAATCGTGTCTATCGCAGGATTGCGCCAACAGGGCCTCGGTCTGCAAACTATGTTTTTTATACATCCGTTGCATATGATCACTTCAACCAGAAGTGAAACCAGCATCATCATCCCAACAATACGTGTCTCTTTTTTTATCAAAAGGCAGAGCGCGAGTATGATCCAGATGAGTCCGAGTTCACCCAAATTCGTAATAACCTTCAGTATAGGTGTAACTACATCATTTCTGATTGAAAGAAAAAAATCGAGTATGCACGAGTCAAATGCTTCTATCACGTTATGCCTCCCTGATACGCAATATATAGTGTTTTATCGGCATAATTATCCAATATCTTTATAATTATACCTCTTTTGAACGATTTTGTCTAGAAAAAAAATGTGGTCTCGGACATTTTTATCCGAAACCACGTTATATTTTTTGATTTGCAATCATTCCAACGTAACTGTGCAGTTTTTGGTTTTCTTGCCACAGTACGCCTGAATCTTCACAGTACCCTCGCTCGCAAGCGCAGTGATAACTCCTTTTGAACTAACCGTAGCCAATTCTTCGTTGAGCGATTTGTACTTGATAGTGCTACCGCTGTATCTGGCCGGGTACCAACTTGAAGTCAGCTGAAATGTTTTTCCCTTTTTCAACTTAATCTTGGTTTCATTCAGACGAATCCAGGCAAGCTCCTTGAAGAAGTTTTTCAGTTCTTTTTTTGCGTGGCTTGCTGTCAGATCTCCGTAGGTGAAAAGCGCATACCCCTCAGTGTTGCCGGCCTTTATCATCTTTAATTGTTCTTTGAGATTGGTATTTTTCTTCTTCCAACCCTTGTCCTGATTATCAGGTTTTAATCCCGCCCTGTACAAGCCAAGTCCGATATACATCGGCAGATCAATCTTGTTCATCGACGTCCAATATTTGTATCTTTCGGTAAACAACTTCGTGTATTTTCCGGTCACGAGTTTGTACTTATCTGACCAATATATCTGCGGAACGATGTAGTCAATATAACCTTTTTTTGACATCCACGTCTTCACGTCTGCGCCAATCGACATACTGTATTCGAAGTTTCCTGCAGGACTCACTCCGAAAAGCAGGTTTTTGTTCTTTTTCTTGACAGTCTTGTAAACCTTTTTGATCATCTTGTTTACATTTTTTCTTCTGGTCTTCGCTTTGACTTTTTTGTACGATGTCGAGTTGTAAAAATAATCATCAAAATGTATTCCGTCGACGTCGTAGTTATTGATTATTTCTTTTACCTGCTTAACTATTCTGTTGATTGTTTTTTTCTTTGCAGGGTTTAGAATCTTTGATACGGTCACACGATAAGGATTCATCCAGGCGTGGATTTGCAGTTTCTTTTTGTGTGCTTCTTTCACAAGTATCTTCAGCGGATCATAGCCGAGCTTGCTTCCGTTGGTTGCGATATAGTCGCTCCACTTCACGACCTTTGACGGGTAGATAGCGTCGTCGAACATTCGCACGTGCATATACACTGTGTTACAACCGCTTTCTTTTATGGTTTTGAAAATCTTTTTTGCGTTGCTTGTGAAGCCGGCTTCTGTCTGATTTTTCAGTCCGTACATCGAGTACTCGTAGAATGAAAACCACACAGCGCGCGTGCTTACGCTTCCCGCTTGAGAAGGCTTAGGCACGAGAAAAGCGGCCGCGACCATCACGACGGCTGTGATAACCAGTTTTTTTACTGTTAAAACCTTCAATTAATCAGCTCCTATATTCCATATATTAATTTCAGTCACTTGGAATTCGATTTTAGTTCAAATAAATGTATTAGTGTTATTATTCCTGCACAAGTAACCAATGATTATATTAGCACTTGGGTTTGTCATGATTGTGACAAGTAAAATAACTTGCTATAATAGCCCCCATGAGTGAGAAGCGCGTCGTGGCTGCCCTGCTCGACAACTTTTCCGTCGGTCATTACCAGAATCGTGTCCGCGTCACGAATCGTCTGCAAGCGATGCGCAACGATGAAGCTCGTGCGGCCCGACATCATCTGCTTAAATGATTGGCTGATAAGCAACTCCGTACGCGTATCAATTGATGAAGTGGCTTCATCGAGGATCAGCATTCCCGGCACATCAAGCATCACTCTCGCGATGCACAGAAGCTGCTTCTCTCCCTCAGAGAGCCCGCCTCCGTTTTCGGTCAGGACGGTATCGTATCCCTTCGGGAGCTTCTTGATGAAACTGTGTGCGTGAGCATTTTTCGCAGCTTCGATAATCTCCTCGTCACTGAAGCCCTCTCTGCCGAATGTTATATTGTCTCGTATCGTTCCGGCTCTGATAAATGTTTCCTGCAGCACCATACCGAAGCCTGCTCTTAATTCATCCCTATCATATTTTCTTACATCTTTTCCTGAGACGAGTATGTTTCCGTCATCCACGTCATAAAACCTCATAATCAGATTTATAAGCGTTGATTTCCCCGCACCCGTAGGCCCGACTATCGCAACCCTGTCCCCTGAATTCACGTTCAGGTTCAGATTCTCGATAAGTTTTTTGTCCTTGTCATATGAGAAACTAACCTTGTCAAATACAACCCTTCCGTAGGCATTCTTCGTATCTGAACCAACCATATTTTCATTTTTAATTTGTTTGTACTTATTCTCAGTATCTCCTACTTTAGATGCAGTCTTAACTCCTCCCTTTTCTTCCGTCTTTTCATCCAAAATCTCATATATCCTACCCGCGCACGCAATCGAATTCTGAAGCTCCGTAATCACGCCCGATATCTCATTAAACGGCTTCGTGTACTGACTCGCATAACTCAGGAATACCGAAAGCATACCGACACTTATACCACCATTCATCGCATACATCGCACCGAAAACGCCAACAGAAGCATACACGATACTGTTTACAAATCTGGTTGACGGATTCGTAATCGACGAGAAAAATGTCGCGGCAAACGAGTTCTTTTTCAGCCTCTCAGTAGCGTCGGAGTATTTTTCTATAAAAATATCCTCAGCGCCGTATGAACGTATCACATTCATATTTTCTATCGCTTCCTCAGCTATAGACATCTGCTCTCCCCTGTCACGGGCCTGCGCGCTGAATTTATCAAAAGATCTTCTCGCGATAAACCTGGCCACCAAAAGCGAAACCGGCGTCACCACTACGACCACCGCTGCGATCAGCGCGCTCACGCTGAACATAAAACATATGGTTCCGAGAATCGTTATAATTCCCGTAAACAGATTTGATATTCCCATCAGAAGACCGTCTGCGACAGCATCTGCATCTGCAGATATTCTGCTTGTAATATCTCCTGATTTATGCGAATCAAAAAATTCGATATCAAGTTTCATCAGGTGAGAGAACGCCGCCTCCCTCATATCCTTTGATACGCCGTAGCATATATGATTGTTCAGAAGATTCATCACATATGTTGCCACCGCGCATATCGGAATCAGGATTGCTATCCATATTATGATATTTATTATTTTTTCCATATCGACCTGACCTGATCCGATAATAACATCTATCGCCTCACCTGTCAGAATAGGTATGTAGAGTGACAGTGCCACGCTGACCAAGGCAAATACAATAGAAAAAATAATATGTATCACATACGGCTTTATAAAAGGAGTTAATCTTTTTATCTTCATTTCGAGACACCCCCTATCCGGGCAATCTCACGATATATATCGCATTTTTCCATCAGGTTGTCATGCGTGCCATATCCGACACATTCTCCGTCTTCAAGCACAAGTATTTTGTCTGCATTTTTGATGGAATTAATTCTCTGAGATATAATTACCTTTGTGGTATTTTTATAATTATTTTTTATTCTCTCGCTTAATGTTTTTTCCGTAACTGTATCAAGTGCGGAAAAAGAATCATCAAGAATCAGCAATTCCGGTTTTTTTAATAATGCTCTGGCTACGCTTAATCTCTGTCTTTGTCCTCCCGAGAAGTTTCTTCCTTTTGCTTCAACCTCTGCTTCTACCCCGCCTTTTTCTTTTGTGAATTCATCAGCAACCGCAGTCTCAAGCGCCAGTCTTATATCCGTATCCGACGCATCACGACCGAGACAAAGATTTTCCTTTACACTTCCGGAAAAAAGCACCGCTTTTTGAGCAGCTATTCCTATTTCATTTTTCGGCGCATTAACACTCACGCTCCCACTGTTTACTTCATACTCTCCTGCAAGCAATTTTATCAATGTGCTTTTTCCTGAGCCCGTGCCTCCGATAACACCAAGAGTCTCTCCGATTTTCAATTCAAGACTTATATTTTTCAGCGCCGGTTCACTGCTGTCAGGGTAGGAAAAAGATACATCTTTTAATTCCAATACATTTCTATTATCACTCAAAATCTTATCATCATTTTTTTCAGCGTTCAAAACATCAGGTTTTGTCCGGTTTTCAGCAATTTGAGCTCCCGCTTCGCTCACAGGTATACCTAAAACTTCATCTATCCTGCCCCAGCAGGCAAGTGCTTTATTTATACTTATTATCAGGTTCGCAAGTTTGACCAGCTCGACAAGTATCTGCGACATATAGTTTACCAGTGCCACAACCTGTCCCTGTGACAGAACTCCTGTGTCAACCCTCACCGCACCTGTATAAATCAACGCAATAATACCTATATTTACAACAACAAAAGTAACCGGATTCATCAACGCCTGAACTCTCGAATTAACAATCTGATTTTTCTGCAACTTATTTGCCAGTTCATCAAATTTTTCAGCTTCTTTTTTTTGTCCGGCATAGGCCCTGATATGTCTTACTCCGGAATAATTCTCCCTTGTATTTAATATCACTTTATCAAGCGACTTCTGAACATTTTTATATAACGGTATGCATATGCGAAGAAGCAAACCCACAACTATTGCCAGTACAGGAATCAGAACAACAAAAATAATCGCAGCCTGAACGTCAACGGTAAACGCCATTATCATCGCGCCGAAGACGATGAACGGCGATCTCAGTAAAAGTCTGAGCGTCAGATTCACACCTGTCTGTACCTGCGAAACATCGCTTGATATTCTGGTGATAAGCGTTGATGCGCCAACCCTGTCATAATCTTTTTTTGATAGTTTACTTATGTGTATGAATAATTCTTTTGAAATATCTGAAGCAAACCCGCAGGCTGCTTTTGCAGAAAAAAATTGCGCTGTTATGGCAACTGCCAGTCCTACACCGGCAATCACCACGAGCACAATTCCCATTTTTAATATAAAATCATTATCTTTGTTTGCTATACCATCATCGATAATCGCAGCCATAACCAAAGGCACAAAAAGTTCCAGCGTCGCTTCCAAAAGTTTGAAAAGCGGCGCCAAAACTCCCATAACTCTATAAGGTTTAAAAAACTCAAAAAATCTTTTCATATATACCTATTTTATTTCCTGGTTCGCAATCATATCACGTATCGCCTGAAACAAATCCGGCTTAAGTTCATCAAGCGAAACAGGTTGTCCTTCAAGTATCACCTGATAGCTGCAACCGCTGATAAGCTCAACTACCATATACAAGAGAAGATCCGGATTCCTGAACTTCCTTCCCGACTTATCAAGCATATCGTGATACTCATCATAGAAGGTCATCTTCTCGCCGTCATCTTCACCCATAACCATTGAGTGGAACACACCCCAACTCAGATTTTTAGTGATAAACCTGAGAAGGTTCGGATCTTTTTTCATCCTCTCAAGTATATTATCGACGATAAGTA
>JAIKWQ010000090.1 GCA_024684535.1 Eubacterium sp.
TCATACCAACAAAAAATTCAATCTTATGACCGATGAGCTGGATGAGCGAGAGGCTACCGGAGAGATATTTGTTGTGGCACCATCGGAGGTCGTCACGGTCAGCAGATTTGAAGGAGATATGGATAAACTCGGTGATCTGTATTGGCTCGGTTATCGGGATATGTTGGCAAGAGTGGATGAATTGAAGAGTTATTTATCTGACGGGGAGTGATAAGATCATATAAAAATATAAAAATGTTTATACATAAAGACTAAGTATCCGATATAATGATCATATATGGTGAAATAGCGCATGGAAGTGCTTGAAATCGTCTTTCAAGGAGGAAAGGAGCGGTCGCATGGTTTTATTGAGGCAAAAGCAGACACACTGACACAGCTTGTTGAGATTGCCAAGATCCAAAGCACTGAAGCGTCCAACAAGATTGAAGGCATTTATACCTCCGACGACAGATTGAAAGCACTTGTGAAGGATAAGACAACGCCAAAGACAAGAAACGAACGAGAGATTGTCGGATACAGGGATGTACTTAATACAATCCATGAGAGTTATGATTATATTTCGATAAGACCGAATATGATCCTTCAGCTTCACAGAGATTTATACAAATTTGAAGGTTATGATATCGGCGGAAAGTATAAAGCTGGGGACAATATAATCGAGGAAGAAGACGAAAAAGGCAACAAGTTCGTAAGATTCAGACCGGTTCCTGCTTGGGAAACGCCGGAAGCAATCGAGAACCTTTGTAATGAATTTGATAAAGCGAATGGAACCGGAATGATAGATCCGCTACTTCTGATACCGATGTTTATATTGGATTTCCTATGCATCCATCCGTTTAATGACGGAAACGGAAGAATGAGCCGACTCCTTACTCTGCTGATGCTGTACAGAGCCGGATACATCGTAGGAAAGTATATCAGTATTGAGCACTTGATTGAAAAAACCAAGACTTCGTATTATGAGAGTCTGCAGGAAAGCTCACTTAACTGGCACGAGGAAGAGAACGATTACATTCCGTTTGTGCAGTATATGCTCGGTGTTGTAGTTGCTGCATACAGAGACTTTTCGGACAGGGTAGAGACTTTGATTAACAGTGGCCTTTCAAAGTCGGAGCGAGTGGCTGAACTGATCAAGAACACCTACGGCGAGATAACAAAGTCGCAGATTATGGAAAAATGTACCGACGCGTTACTGACAAACGGCGTTTGTATAAATATGTTATTCCGATCAGCCTGGTTATCGTAGTCATTTGGTTGGCAACGGTTGTTCTCCGACTGACATATTGGGATCTGTCGGGAAAGGTTACGGATATTTCAACGCTCGAAGCTACGATGGCGTACGGTTATACGCATCCGGATATCTGGTACGTGGTGGGTAGCCTTGCACACATTTTTCTTTTTGCCGGTTTGCTTTTCTTTTGGGAAGAACATCGTCGCAAAAAAGCTTCAGATCCGGAAAAGCATGGTATGATATCATCTCAAATCCTGTATTACAGTCGCCATATATCGAAATACTATGCGTTGCATATCGTTGTGTATTTCATAGCTTACGCTTTGCATGGATATCTCGGATTTGATGGATGGTTTTGCTGGATCCTGGCATTGATTTCAATGGTTTTGACGGAGATTATGGTTCGTGTATACAATTATTTGATGGAAATTTGCCGAACCGGGCGTGATAAAGTGGATTCATCGGGAAAAACCTTGAAGAAGTGAGGCTTTTGCTGTATAATGAGGTGAATCAAGGGAATAACCATAACTAAGGAGGAACAACATGAAAGTAATTAAAGGAATCGGAATCGTGATCATATCACTGGCATCCGTCGCTGCACTAGTGCTGATCATCATCAACATGTGCATGATGGGCACAGAAGCAGGCAAGATGAATTCCTTCATCGACCGGGAGGATGACCGGTATGCCGAAGCACAGAAAAAGGAAGACGATTTTATCGAGGACGGTGCGGTGATCAGTGGTATTTACACGATCAAAAGCACGAAAGAGATCTCGGATGCTTATATCAACGGCCAGGATCCGTCAGGGTTAAGTGAAGAGGATAAAAAGACCTACGATCTGGCTGTGAAGGTATTGGATGAGGCGACCAAGGGAAAGGATACCATCTACGAGAAGGAGTTGGCCATCTTTGAGTGGATGGCCAAGAACATCACCCATATGTCTAACTCCTCCACACGGGCGGTACTCATGGATGAGATATATCCGCTGGATACGCCTTACGGTGTGCTGAGTTCAAAGAATGCGGTTTGTGTCGGTTGTGCGACGACCTTCCGCCTGTTGATGAACATGCTCGGACTGGATTGTCATATCCCGCACACAGATTCCCACTCTTGGAACGAGGTTCACCTTGACGACAATGAGTGGTATCTGGTGGATGTCTACATGGCAATGGATGCGACGACATTGCCGAAATACGAGTATTTTAATATGAACGAGGTTGTCGGAGAAGGAGATTTCGATCTGTCCATGATGAACAATCTTCCCCGTGCCAACGGGAAGAAGTATCTCTATCCGATACAGACAGCTGAGGATGTGGAGGATATTTATCAGGTGCCGGAGAAGCTGAAGAAGGCGCTGAAGGACAAGAAGTGTTCTATAAGTCTCCGCTTTACCAAGACACCGACGGAAGCAGTGGTGAATATGGCGCTTGAGTTGACGGAAGCGATGAGGATGCGTATGTCGGAAAATATGCCGGAATATGAGAGTACCTCTTTGGGGTCTTCCTGGTGCAGGGATGAGAATGATAAGTATATCCTGAGCATCTATCTTGGATGGACTGAATCAGGCAACAATAATGTCGATCCGAAGTCCAAAGAGGCGAAGAAGCTGAAGAAGATCATGGACAAGTTATTCGGAAAGACCATGGGCTACGACCCATTCAATCCGGAAAGTGATGCCACAATGGCCGAGCCGTCAGTCCAGTCGAACAATGAAGCAGCGTGATGAAGAGATGTTTGTTCTGAAAGGATGAGGGAGGATATGACCGTGAAAAAAGCGATTGTTCTGATACTGTGTTTTACTATGCTTTTGTCACTGGCCGGTTGCGGCGGTGACAACGGCGGCTCATCCGTCGACCTGACAGCGCTGATGGATGAGATGAAGAAGACTGATTCAGCACTGCCGGAGATGAGTACGGTGACGGAGACCTCGGAGAATGCCGAGAACACCTTTGCCGTTCTGTCTTCCGACTTTGATTACAGCAAGATTGACAAGTTTATCTACAGCTACAGCGATACCGGCTCGCCGGAAGAAATTGCCGTGGTCTATGTCGAGGATAAGGCCACTGTCGGCGACCTGATGAAGTCACTGCAGGCGCACATCGACAGCCGTCTGGGCACCTTCCGGGCGTACAGTCCGGAGAAGGCCTCCGTCGTGGAGGGTGCCGCGCTGACCTATCAGGGGCGGTATGTACTGCTTGCCATCACACCGACCTCCGGCGCGATGCAGGATGTCTTTAAGGAAAAAGTAGGGTAAGTCCTATGGTATTCAGTAGCGCAATATTTTTGTTTTTCTTTTTACCTGCGACGATTCTTCTGTACTACATCTGCCCCGTACGGGGGCGGAATGCGATACTGCTCGTCGCCAGCTTATTTTTCTATGCCTGGGGAGAACCGGTCTATATCCTGATCATGCTGTTCTCCACAGTGTTTGACTACATAAACGGGCGAATCCTCGCGGTCACGGAGAAACTGTGGAAGCGGCGTCTGGTGCTGATCATATCGATCGTCGGCAATCTCAGCATATTATTTTTCTTCAAATACCGTGATTTCTTCTGCGAGGGTTTGAACGGGCTGTTCGGAACAGATATCAACATCTGGAATCTGGCACTTCCCATAGGTATTTCGTTCTACACCTTCCAGACTATGTCATATACCATCGATGTCTATCGCAGACGCGTGGAGGCACAGAAAAATATTCTGAACTTCGCCGTCTATGTCTGTCTCTTCCCGCAGCTGATCGCGGGCCCTATCGTACGTTACCGGACGATTCACAGAGAGCTTGGGAAGCGGAAGCATTCCTTTCTGAAGTGCTATCACGGATTGCAGCGCTTTCTGATCGGTCTCGGGAAAAAGGTTCTCTTTGCCAATACCATCGGGGCACTCTGGGAGGAAATCCGGGACAGTGCCGGAACATCGGATATGTCGGTGCTGATGGCGTGGACAGGGGCAATCTGCTTTACGCTGCAGATCTACTTTGACTTCAGCGGGTACTCGGATATGGCGATTGGTCTGGGGCGGATGTTCGGTTTTCACTTCCCCGAGAACTTCAAGTATCCGTATGAATCCCGTTCGGTGACGGAGTTCTGGCGGCGGTGGCATATCAGTATGGGGACGTGGTTTAGGGATTATCTCTACATCCCGCTGGGTGGTAACCGGGTCAGGCTGCCGAGACAGCTGATCAATCTGGCTGTCGTATGGTTTTTGACGGGACTCTGGCACGGTGCGAGCTGGAACTACGTGATGTGGGGTATGTACTATCTGGTTCTGCTTTTGATCGAGAAGCTGTTCCTGCATAACCGGATGAAACGGTGGCCCGGTTTTCTCCGACATATCTACAGCCTGTTTTTCATCGTGATCGGCTGGGTGATCTTCGCCTGCGAGGATCTGTCGGTGCTGGGTACGTATCTGAAGTCGATGTTTGGCGTCGGTGTACCGCTGGTTTCCGACATGGCGTTGTACGATGTCATCTCCTACAGTTTCCTTTTCGTGATTATGGGAGTCGGGGCGACATCGCTTGCCTGGAGAGTCGGCAGAAAGTGTCATGCGAAGAAGGGGTCACACGCCGCGATGGCGGTGCTGTCGGTGGTTATTCTGGTTCTGGTGCTGCCGATGTTGATCCGGGACAGCTACAATCCGTTTTTGTACTTCCGGTTCTGAGGGAGGAAGGTTATGAAAGCATTTTACCGATTATATGTAATCTTATTGGTCGTCTTATTTGCTGGGGCAGGTCTTTTTGTCCTGCTGAAAACACCGGACAAATACTCGAAAAATGAGAACCGTTATCTGGAGAAGATCCCTGCTATATCCTGGGAGGGCTATATGGGCGGTGAATTCCAGAGGCAGATGGACAAGGCCGTGACAGATCAGTTCCCGATGCGGGATCTCCTTACCGGACTGTCTACGGGGTATCGCAAGATCGTCGGGCTTCACGATGTGGGAGATGTTTATCTCGGGAAGGACAGATACTACTTTGATAAAAAGCTGGAGAAGGATATCTCGCTTACACAATATGAGAAAAAACTGATGGTCATCAAGCGGTTTTCGGAGGGCGTCGCACAGGGAAAGGATCTCCGGCTGATGCTGGTGCCGTCGCCGGCGACTGTGCTTTCGGACAAGCTACCGGGATTTGCGAAGATATATGACGAGGAGCCCTTCGTGACAAAGGCAAAAACGATGCTCGGGGACGGCTTTATCGATGTGAGAGCGAAGCTTATGCAGGCAGCGGGAACAGAAAACCTTCTGTACTTCCGTACCGATCACCATTGGACACACCGGGGGGCCTACCTCGGCTATCAGGCGTTTGAAGAAAGTGCAGGGCGTGAGCCGGCTGCGATGGAAAGCTTCTCTTATCAGAAAGTGTCGGAGGATTTTTACGGAACGATGTATTCAAGAGCTCTTGACCGAGGCGCGGTACCTGATGTCATCGAGATCCCGACGGTTTCCGATACTGTGACGGTGAAGTCGGGGGAAAAGGACATCCCGCTCTATCATATGGACAAGCTGAAGGAGAAGGATCAGTACGCCGTCTACCTCGGCGGGAACGATCCGGTTGTAACTATCACAAATCCGTCAGCTGCTGAGGACAAAACGATTCTGATCATCAAGGATTCCTTTGCCAACAGCTTTATGCCACTGCTGACAAACACCTACAAGTCTATCGTAATGATCGATCTCCGGTATGAGACCCGGCCGATGAAACTGGTCCTGGATACGTATCAGCCGGACGAAATACTCGTGCTGTATGAGTTGAGCAACTTCGTCGCAAGTACGGAGGTGGCGAGATTGGGAGTGTAAAAACAGAGACCGGATGTATCTGTTTGAAAATTATTTACAAACTTCTGAAAAATAGCCAAAAAGCCTTGCAGAAGCAGGGCTTTTTTTGTATAATGTGTGGTGGGGGTTTTTACGATTTGTCCCCAAATCTATCAAATCAAGTGAGGGATTATGAGTAGCAAGGTGGATATTCGCGTGGAGGTTGACCCCGCCAGAAGCGAGCCGAGAGTTGTTATCCAAACGAGTGAAAAGTCAGAATTCGTTGAAAACATAATATATGCGATTGAACGTTGTGTTGAGACAGAGTATCCTCAAGTTCCCGCATATGAGGGCGACGCATTGGTGCTTATCAATCAATGGGATATTGTTCGTATATACAGCGAAAACAGAAGACTGGTCATATGTACGGAAACGGGAGAATATGAATCAAGGAGCACTTTGCGCGATTTGGAGGGGATTCTTGACAGGTATTGTTTCGTGAGGATCAGCAGGTTCGAGATAATTAACCTGAAAAAAGCTTCCGGTTTCGATTTCAGCGTTTCCGGAACAATCAAAGTAGCATTTGAAGACGGAACTGAAACGTGGGTTTCCCGAAGGCATGTACGCGCCATCAAAGAAACACTTGACGGCGAGCAGCGTGAGGGGGTGACAGAATGAACAGACATCTGAAACAGGGCTTGGCGCTTGGCGCGATAGGGTTTGTTTTGGGACTGGGAGTCGGTCTCGCGATACTGTTTGCGCTTACGTCTTCTGCAGAAAGAGACGGTTTAAGTGCTTTGGACCTCACGCTTCACTATTTGTGCAGTGGTATAGTTGGCGGAGTGGCGATGGGTTTCACGCCGGTGTACGATATTGAGAGCTGGAGCATAACAAGGTGCACTCTTACACATTTCGTTATCACGATGGGAACATTTATGATAATTGCTGTTTCGATTGGATGGGTAAGGTTTGACGATGTCAGTGGATACATCACGATTGGGTGTCAAACATCAGCTTACTTTATTATTTGGCTTATTATGTACTTGAAACATAAGCGGGAAACAAAGGAATTAAATGATGACCTGCAACGGTGGAAACAAAAGAATAAAAACAAAGAAAATGATCTATGATTAAAGGGGAAATGCAATGAAATTACGAATACTTGTTACCGGTAAAAACAGAAAAATAGCGACTGATCTGTGTGAACATTTGGAATCAGATAGGGGGTATCTGACAGTTAAATGTCAACCAAACAAAAATGCATTGTTTGACGTTATATTAGCTGAACTTCCAAGCGTTATTATAATTTGTCTCGGAGACGAAACGATGGATACCATCAAGTCGTACGATGTTTTGAGTGATGCATCAAGGCGTGGGAATTGTACCACGATAGTTGTTGCAAATGAAGAAGATGAAAAATTCTTCAAAAAGCATTCCGAGCTCAGCAAAGTATACTTTTTATCGCGTCCTGTGCCGCTCCTTTCTCTGTATGAAATGCTTATCAAAATCGAAGAAGAGCTGGAAAATGAAAAAGAAGAAAGTTTGTCTTTGTTTAGAGAATATGAAAATGAAAACGGGGAAATGGGCTTCAAAAGAAAGCATATCCTGGTTGTTGATGATGATACGGAACAGCTTGTAAATATCAAAGAACAATTAAAAGAATTCTATGATGTCACACCGGTCAAATCAGGTGAAGCAGCGTTTAAATTTTTGTTTAAAAATATTCCGGATTTAATCCTTTTAGATTATCTGATGCCTGAACAGGACGGGCCGGAGGTTTTGAGAAAAATGCAAACAATAAAAGAATACGCTGAAATACCGGTGATTTTCCTGACGGGAGTTACAGAAAAAAGTGCTGTTTTGCAGACACTGACGGAGCTTAGGCCACAGGGATATATTGTTAAACCTGCAAAAAAATCAGAATTGGTTGCAAAAATAATAGAAGCCATCGAACCGGAGGCATAAGAATGGATACAGATTTGACTACATTAAGCGAGGCCGGAATTGATACCAAATCCGGTATGGGATACACAGGGGGAAAGGATAAGTATATCTCGGCGCTGCAACGGTATTACAAGAATTACGAGAAAAATAAATCCAAAGTCCTTGAGTATTTCAATGCTAAGGATTATGAAAATTATATGATCACTGTTCACGCATTGAAAAGTAATTCGAAAATGATTGGGGCAGATGATTTAGGCAAGGGATTTGAAGAACTCGAAATGGCTGCAAGAGATGGAAATATTGAGATTATTGAGAGCAAAAATGCAGTTGTTATCGAGGAATATACAAAAACAGTTGATCTCCTGAAACCGTTCGGAGAAATGGAAGATGTGCGTGCGGCAGGGGAAATATCCGGAGATGAAGCAAGAGATATTGCTGAAAAACTTCTTGAGGCACTGGATGATTTCGATGATGAATTATCTAAGCAGTTTGTGGTCAAACTTTCAGGATATCCGTTCAGACTTACTCAAAAAGATTTGTTAAAAAAGGCAGAGGAGAATATTGATGATTTTTTGTACGACGAAGCAGCCACTCTGATCAGGCAGGTTTATATAGCGATTGAGTAGTGATTTTTGATTAGGGTGGTGATACGTATTGAAGTGTGTTAAAACAATTCTTTCCATAATTCTTATTTTGGTATTCGGTTATATCATTATAGGTCAGATAATTTTACCCAACACCACTCCGATAAATGGGGATATATGTGACACTTTGCCGAATGACAAGTGGTATCAGGTCAAAGAAGACGGAAGCAGAATACCGTTTGAAGTACCCGGCAAAACTGACGGGGAAATAACTCTTGAGACATTTATTCCAAAGGATTTTAACAAAGACTATGCTGTGCTTTGCTTCAGAGGCATGGATATGGATATATACATCGGTGATGAGCTTCGTGAGCAAAGAAAAACCGAGGATTATGCACTTTTTGGCGATCAATCTGCAGAGTGTTATGTTATGGCATCTGTTTATCCGGAAGATGCCGGCAAAGTTCTCAGAGTCAGATATGAGTATAATGCCGGTATGGTTTATGAGGTTTATATAGGAACCAGGCTGGGTATTTTGGCAAATCTTTTTAAGCATTACGGTCTTGAGTTTTTTGTCGGATTATCAATTGTATTACTTGGAATCATATGTCTTATTGCATCTGTTACATACAGAATCATACATAAAAAATATCTTGAAATGGAGCATTTGTCTATAGGCGTTATCATAGGCGCTTGTTGGGTATTGTCGAATTCGATTTTCAGACAATTATACGCAAGCAATATGTCGGTAATGTCAGACGTACCATTTTTGATGGTTATGATTATGCCTCTTCCGTTTCTTGTGTTCTGTAATTCACTTCAGAATAACAGGTATAACAAAATACTTAGAATTGCGGGTGCCATAGAAATAATAAACTTTGTAGTATGTGTTTCATTATTTTTGCTGGGAATAGTGCCGCTTGTTGATAGTTTTATACCGTCGGCCCTGTGTGCTGTTGCTTGTATAATAATTCTTACAATCACAATTGTGAAAGATATAAAAATACACAAGTTATATTCATATAGGTTTGTTGCGGTTGGATTTGCCCTGCTTGCAGTGGCGGCTATCATACAGATTTTGGCATATCAGTTTGCGCATAATGGTATATTCTCGGGACTGTTCATGGCATTTGGTCTTTTCGGTTTTATGATTTGCGCAATCATTCATACCATAAAGCAGCTTATCGGAATCAGACTGGAGGCAAATGAGATAGCTCATATAAGCGAGGCTAAGGACTCATTTTTAGCAAATATGTCTCACGAAATTCGAACACCGCTTAACGGTATGCTCGGAATGGATGAGATGATCATAAGGGAGACAAAAGAAAGTGAAGTCAAAAAACTTGCGTTGGAAATTAAAAGTGCAGGGAACACGTTGCTTTCGATAATCAATGACATACTTGATTTAAGTAAAATCGAATCCGGAAATTTTGAGATCATACCTGTTGAATACGATCTGGCTTCAGTCTTGAATGATGTACTGAATCTCACCAGACCGAGGGCTCTGAAAAAAGGATTGAAATATGAATACACTATTTCAGAAGATTTGCCGTCAAAATTGTTCGGTGACGAAATCAGAATACGTCAGGCAATGCTGAATATAGTCAACAATGCAATTAAGTATACCAAAGAGGGATTTGTGGATGTTGATGTTTCATACGAGAAGGGAAAAGATGATGCAATAAATCTGATCATCAGAGTTACCGATACCGGAATAGGCATAAAGACTGAAGAACAGGACAAGCTTTTCACGAGTTTTGTAAGACTTGACAAAAAGAAAAACAGAACAATAGAGGGTACCGGACTGGGATTACATATCACGCACAAAATTTTGGGAATGATGGATGGAAAAATCAGAGTGAACAGTGTTTACGGAAAAGGAAGCACATTCACGATCAGCGTTCCGCAGAAGGTTGTTACAGCCGATCCGATAGGTGATTTCAGCAAAGCGGTAAATGAGTACCTGAATAATATCGAAACAGATGAGGTACACCTTTTTGCACCGGATGCAAGCGTTCTGGTGGTAGATGACAATGAAATGAATCTCGAGGTAGTGGAGGGAATTCTGAAAGATACCCAGATGAGAGTTGATCTGGCGGGCTCCGGTGAGGAGTGTATAGAGAAGGTTTCTGAGAAAACATACGATTGCATCCTTTTAGACCAGATGATGCCGGAAATGAATGGCGAGGAGACTTTGCAGGAGCTTAAAAAACGTGATGTTTTACGAGATACACCTGTGATTGCTCTTACCGCTGACGCAATAATAGGTGCAAAAGAAAGCTATATATCAAAAGGCTTTACAGACTATATCAGTAAACCGGTTAAGTATTCCGAACTGGAAGCATTGCTTAAAAAGTATATTCCGGAGGAAAAGCAGTTCTCACCCGAAAAACCGAGAGAACTACCGGTTATGCTTTTGTGGGGATATGATTCGGAACTCTTGAAGAAAGAAAAAGAAAAGCTGGAAAATGTTTATAAATGCGTATGTGTAGTGGGCAAAAAGTCTATGGAAAAATACCTTGAAAAACATACGCCGTACGGTGTTATAGAGATAAAATGATTAACATTTTTCATAAAGGGGCAAGTGATGGGAACAGGTTTTAAACGTATTAAGGATGAGATTTATACTAGAGCCACAGGGAAGTACACCAGTGGAAAAGTCGAAATAGATCTTTTGTCAAATAAAGCCATATGTGCTATATTTAAAAGAAGAGCAGAGACGCTCACGAAGATAAATCATTATCCTGATTTGACGGATGCTCAAAAAAGTAGTATAAAAGAGTACTATGAAGGGTGTCCGGATTTTTCATTTATTTATCACAGAGTTTATACTGCCAGAAGGGGAGTTTTTGACCCCGCGTATATGCCGGATGAGCTTTATTATGGGTATATAGAGCCTTATTACGTTGACAGAGTGGCAGCGAGATATGTTGATAATAAGACATATTATTACAGGATGTATGAAGGAATAAAAATGCCTGAACTCGTTGCAAAAAGAGTTGGAAAACTCTGGTTTGACGGAGATGAGAATCCGGTTAGAGCAAAAGAAATTCCCGGAATAGTTAAAAATGCAGAGGGTGAGCTTGTCTTAAAAAAAGCTGAAAACACAGGCTCGGGTGTGGGAATATATTTTCTTGATAAAAATAATCCCGCCGCTGATTTGCGAGAGAAGATAAAATTGCTGTCTACCGATGTTGTTATACAAAAAGCTGTAGTTCAGCATGAGGCATATGCAAAGTTGCATCCTGAGTCGGTAAATACACTTCGCGTGATGTCTCATCTTCGTCCTGACGGCGTGAAAATACTCGGTACAGCTCTTCGCATAGGTTCAGGTGAGAGCAGGCTTGACAACGCCGGCGCGGGAGGATTTTTCATTGGACTGGATGATGATTGCAGAACCTTGGAATTCGGACATTGCGGTTCGAAGAGAGATGGGATGAGGATTTCAGAGCATCCTACACTAGGTTACAAAGTTGGCGGAATCGAAATACCTTATGTTGAAAAAGCTCACGAATTGGTGAAAAAAATGCACAAACGACTTGGGAGATTTCGTATCGTATCCTGGGATATAGCGATAGATAATGAAGATGACGCGGTGCTCATAGAGGCAAACCTTGCATTTGGAGGAATAGATACTTTTCAGGTTTGCACAGGGCCTGTGTTCGGCGAAGATACAAAAAAAGTATGTAAGGAAGTATTCGGATTATGATGGAGAGAACTGACAGATTCATAAAGCGGGAGTACAGAAAAGCTCTGTTTCCTATTATGTTTTCAGTGCTTGGAGGCACCATAAATACACTCATTGACAGCGCTTTTGTCTCTCAGAGCGATGGACCTGACGCGCTTGCTGCTGTGAACCTGTGTATGCCGATTTATCTGATATTGTGTGTGATCGGAGCACTTATATCAAACGGCGCAGTTACACTTTCGGCCAGAAGAATCGGCAAAAAACAGCAGGATGAAGCGATAAAAATATATCATTCCGCGTTTTCATGGTTTATGCTTATAGGTGTTGTTATTTCGGTTGCGGGCATTTTTCTTGCAAGACCTCTCGCTGTGATGTATTCGCATGGCGGTACGCTTGTGGAAAGCGTTTATGATTACGCGATTGTAACACTAATCGGGGCCATACCGACGATATCCATATATCTTCCAATCAAGTATCTTCAGTTGGAGGGGAATAATAAAAGCATATCAATAATGATGATCATCATGATAACATCTGATATTGTGCTTGATTATGTTTTGCTTTTTGTGTTGAAAATGTCACTTACCGGTGCCGCTCTTGCAAGCGTGATCTCAACACTTGCAGCGACAGTATACGGAATGGTGATGCTTCAAAGAGGAGTATTATTCAAGATAAAGATCAAAAGTCTTAATCTGAAATACACATTAAAAATTATTAAATACGGTTTTCCGTCAGCTATAGGAAATTTGGTTGATTCATTGAAAATGAGTTTGTTGAACGCTCTTATACTTACGACGCTCGGAAGCGCAGGAGTTGCTATATGGGCCGTGTTAAACAGTCTTTCGGAAATTTCCATAACCATATCAACCGGTGTTCCCCAGGCGGCGAGCGCAATGATAGGAGTTTATTATCCTTCAAGAGAAAACTCATCGATCAGGTCGTTGGTAAAGTTGCAGCTTTTGTGGGGGACAGTGCTTTCGGTCGGATACGGAATACTTTTGGTTGCTTTCAACAAACCTATACAAGGACTTTTTGCAGTTGATCAGAGTATACTGATGCCTATTACATGTCTTGCAATCGGTATGGTTTTTGATATGGTTGCAGGGATATGGGTTAAGTATTTAAACACGATCGGCAGGATAACACTTTCGGGAATTATAAACGTAATCAGAAAACTGGTTTTCCCTATCTGTGTCGCGCATATTCTGGTTTCATATCATGCTTATCTATGGCTGTTTTTGCCGATCGGAGGAGTGCTTACTCTTGTCACCGGATTTGGACTTATATTGTTTTACCTGATTTATCACAACAACAGAGAAAAATATTCTCTGAGTGGTGTACTATTGCTTGATGATCATCTTGAAAGAGAAAAGAAGATACTTGATTTCTCGATAGAACCTGATACTGAGCAGATATGCGATGCTGCGGTAAAAATAAGCGAATTCTGTGAAATCCATGAAATGGATCAAAAGGTTTTGATGCGTCTCTCGCTTGCCATAGAGGAACTCCTGACCGTTCTGGCGGAACATTTTCCGGACACAAAGAGCGTGGATATGAGAGCGTTTGTGATGGAAGAGGAGACCGGAATACAGATACGTATGGAAGGCGAGTATTTTGATGTATTTAAAGCAGCGGAGGAAGAGGAAGAAGATCCTACAAAATATATGGGTGTAACTATGATGAAAAAAATGGCATCAGCGACAAATCATTATTATGCGCTGGGAATAAATACGATACATATTTTCTTTGAAAGGTAATGTGATGATAAAAAGAAATTTGGAAAATGAGTTAAAAGATTTCCCTGAAAAAAACTCTGCAACACTCCTGGAAATAATACGTGATAATGAGCAGACAGAATTTGGAAAAAAACATAATTTCAGTGATATAGAATCTGTGGATGAGTTCAGGAAAAATGTGCCGATCAGCAGATATGAGTATTTTGCGGATGGTATAAAAAGGACAGCTGCAGGCGAAAAAAATGTGCTGTTTAGCGCTGATTATAATTTGCTTACTTTTGGTTATACATCGGGTACTACAGGCGGAGGTCACAAGCTTATTCCCATAACTGAACGTCAGATGAAACAGTTTGATAATAAGCTTGACAGGTACGCAGAAGATCTGCAAAAAGAAATAGGCGGAAAAAGGTTTTATGAACAGGTTTTCAGAACATATCCCGGAAAAAAAGATGAAAAACTTCTGATATCCGAGATGCATCTGAAATACAAAGCCGAGTGTGGCCTGATAAACTATGATGATTTTGTCGGCGGAAAAGAGTTGATGTTTGACTGCGAAACAGAGGATGGTTTTTTTGCAAAAGCATATGCGATGCTCGCAGAAAAAAATGTCACTGTTATGGAGGCTATATATCAATTTGATCATTTGCATTTTTTCACATATATGGAAAACAATCACGAGTTGTTATATAATGCAATAAAAGATAAAAAAATTCCGGATGAGATTTCTGTTTCGGATAACATAAAAAATAAGCTCTTGTCGATTGAAATATCCGAAGAGAGAATAGCGGAAATTAAACGGGAGTTTGACGCCGGATTCGATGGGATTGCACTGAGACTGTGGCCGAAATTGAAGGTGATAAGCGGGATCAGTAATTGCGCGCTGGAATCAGAAAATGAACTTCTTTTGAGATATGCAAAGGGAGTTGATCAGTACTTTGCTTATTATTTTTCAACTGAGGGTCTGATTGGCGAGTATATCAAGGAAAACGATTACGGATGTGTGCTTAATCCGGGATTTCAGTTTATTGAGTTTTTGCCTGAGGAAGACGATGAGGCTGAGGGTACATTTTTACCGGAGGAGCTCACTGTAGGTGCTTCGTACGAGCCGGTTATCACTTCTTTTGCAGGACTGTACAGATACAGAATGGGAGATCTGATACGAGTGACAGGATTTATAGGGAAAAGCCCGGTTTTTGAAGTGCTTGGACGCAGGGGAATCGGGATATCTGTTGCCGGAGAGAGTACGAACTTAAGTCAGCTTGAAAACGCAGCGGATCTTCTGAAAGAAAAGGGTGTGGAGTTTTCATTGTATTGTTTTGCGCCTTGTATAGAGCAGTCATATGCGGGTTACAGGATGATAATTGCAGATGATACGGGAACATTGGATGAGAGTAAGCTGCCTGAACTTGCTGATGAATGTTTGAAAGAATCTAATGCAACCTATAAGTCTGTCAGAGAGATGAAGCTTCTTGACAAGCCTGATGTTATGGTAGTAGGTGCTGATGAATTCTTTTCATTTTTAAATGATAATAAATTGATGCAGGGAAACAAAAAACCCGTACATGTAGCACCGCGGGGATTTATCAAATGGAGGTAGATATGGAAAAAGAAAACGAAGTAGTTACGGAACAGGTAACGGAACAGGTTTCTGAAGATGTGTCAAAGAAAAAACAGAAGGAACTAAAAGATCCGAGAATAAAGATGCATATCAGAACGAAGATTAATATTCTTCTCATTGTTTTTGCTGTTATTTTGTCGGCAGGAACAGTTATGGCAGGACGCGATGTGTATAGAAACGCAATCACAAAAAGATATGATGAGATTGCGTACCAACTTGCTCGCACTGTAAATGGCTTCTTTACTGAAAATGAGATTAAAACATATGCTGAAGCACTCGATAAATACTCCAAAGGGCAACTTTCAGATGACGAGGTTGCGATAATAACATCTTCTGATCGCTACAAGGAAGTATTTGAACTTGTTAAAAATACGAGAAAAGAATTTGACGCTAATGACATTTTTCTATGCGTGGTAGACCTTGATATCATG
>JAIKWQ010000098.1 GCA_024684535.1 Eubacterium sp.
GGGGTTCAAAAGAAAGAATTGTTTGTGATTTCATAGCAGGAATGACAGATAACTATGCAGTAAAAACTTACAAAGAATTAACTATACCGCAGATGTGGGCGGTTTACTGATATGTATTTACCGGATGGGGGACAGATACAAAGATGTACTATGGGGATGATATCATTGATGAAGTAAGGTCGGCCAATGATATAGTTGATCTGATAGGTTCGTATGTAACCTTGAAAAAAGCAGGAAGCAACTATGTCGGTCTGTGCCCGTTTCATAATGAAAAAACGCCTTCATTTTCTGTCAGCGGAAGGAAACAGATGTATTATTGTTTCGGTTGCGGAAAAGGCGGAAACATCTATACATTTTTGCAGGAATATGAAAATATAACCTTCGTCGAATCTGTCCAAATGCTTGCTGAAAGAGCAGGAATAAATCTTCCGGAGAACACTTCGGCACCTGCGGATGCGAAGAAGAAACAACTGAAAGAACTTGTATTTGAAATAAACAAAAAAGCTTGTGGGTTCTATCACAAGTTTTTGCTTGATGAAAGAGGAAAACTGGGTCTTGACTACTTCAAAAGCAGAGGACTTACCGATGAGACGATCCGGAAATTCGGATTGGGCTACGCGCCTCAGTCCGGCGGGAATCTCTACAGATATATGAAGAGTCTCGGTTACAATGATGATATATTGAAGCAGACCGGACTTTTCGGATACAACGACAGAGGCGAGCCGTATGACAAGTTTTGGAACCGCGTTATGTTTCCGATAGTCGACAAAAGAAACCACGTAATCGGATTCGGCGGACGCGTTATGGGTGATGCCAAGCCGAAGTATCTGAACACGCAGGAAACTGTGGTTTTTGATAAAAGCAGGAATCTATATGGAATAAACTATATACGTGGTAAACTTGAGCATGGACTTGTTCTGTGCGAGGGATATATGGATGTCATCGCTATGTTTCAGGCCGGGTATGAATTTGCAGTTGCGGCTCTCGGAACATCGTTTACTGAAGGGCATGCTGCGTTGATCAAGCGAATGACTGACAGGGTATATATCTGTTTTGACAGCGACGAAGCCGGACAAAAAGCAGCAATACGAGCTATACCGATACTTAAAAATGCCGGTGTGTCCGCTAAGGTAATTTCACTTGCTCCACAAAAAGATCCTGATGAGTTTTTTAAAAATAATCCTGTCGAGGCATTTTTAGACAGAATTGACAATGCGAAGAGTTCATTTTTCTTCGAGATTGGATATATAGAAAAAAACCACGATATGGACGATCCGGAGTCGAAGACAGCTTTTATGAATGAGGCGGCCGGGAAGATTCTGGCTTTTGAAGACGAGATCGAAAGAAACAATTATATAGAAGCTTTTGCCCGAGAGTACAAAGTGAAAGCTGAGGATTTCAAGGCTTTGGTTGCCAAGCTCAGTGCAAAAAAAGCCGGAATAGATTATGAAAAGCTCAGAGAGCGGCGTGAGCAAAGAAAGTCCGTCAGAAAAGAAGACGCGATAGAGAAAAGTCAGGGGATACTGCTAACGTGGCTTGCGTACAACCCCGAAAGACTTGATTCTCTGAAAAAATACATAAACACTGATGATTTTGTTGATGAGCCGTACAAAACCGTTGCGGGAATTGTTTTTGAACAGATTGAAAAGACCGGAAAGGTTGATGCGGCAGGTATCGTCAGCAGATTTGGTGATTCAGAAGAACAGAGTCTCGTCGCGGGCATTTTTCACAAAGAAATAGAAGATGACGGTGACGAAAACTCCGGCAGGGCGATACGGGAAGTTGTGAAAAACATAATGAAATACAGTCTTGATCACAAGAGCGCAACGCTTGAAGATATATCGCAGTTGCAGGAGTTGGTAAAAAAACAAAAGGAATTGGAAAATATAAAAATAGATATATAATATTGGGGAGGAAGAAAAATGGCTGAATCCAGAAGAAGGACAAAGGCAAAAGAAGAGGTTGAAAATCAGCAGGATGAAGAACAGGTAATGGAGGACGTTGTCAAAGCGGTTTTGGAACTGGCAAAGAAAAAAGACAACGAACTTTATGTAGCTGACATCGACAAGCTTCTTGCTGACAAAGGGGTGAACTTCGACGAGGAGAAAAAAGACAGACTCTATGAGGCTCTGGATAACATGGGGATTGCCGCGATGGCTGAGGATGAGGAGCCTGAGGATGCCAAAATTCTTTCCGATGTCGATGACGAGCCTACCGAAGAGGAGCTTGAGAACATCGAGCTTGCAGTTCCTGAAGGCATCAGTATTGAGGATCCGGTGCGTATGTATCTGAAGGAAATCGGTAAGGTTCCGCTTCTTTCGGCTGATGAAGAGCGCGAGCTTGCGCAGCGCATGGAAGAAGGCGATGAAGAAGCGAAAAAAAGACTTGCAGAGGCAAACCTGCGTCTGGTTGTAAGTATCGCAAAAAGATATGTGGGACGTGGAATGCTTTTCCTTGACCTGATCCAGGAGGGGAATCTCGGACTTATCAAAGCGGTTGAGAAGTTTGATTACAGAAAAGGTTATAAATTCTCAACTTATGCAACTTGGTGGATTCGTCAGGCTATAACGCGTGCGATTGCCGATCAGGCAAGAACAATCCGTATTCCTGTGCATATGGTTGAGACGATCAATAAGCTGATTCGAGTTCAGAGACAGCTTCTGCAGGAGCTTGGTCGTGAGCCGTATCCGGAAGAAATTGCAGAAAAAATGAACCTTCCTGTCGACAGAGTCAGAGAGATTCAGAAGATTTCTCAGGAGCCGGTATCGTTAGAGACACCTATCGGTGAGGAGGAAGATTCACACCTCGGAGACTTCATCCAGGATGATAATGTTCCTGTTCCTGCTGATGCAGCCGCCGAGACCATGCTCAAAGAGCAGCTCGATGAGGTGCTTCAGACATTGACTGAACGTGAGAAGAAAGTCCTCAGACTTCGTTTCGGTCTCGATGACCAGCGTGCAAGAACTCTCGAGGAAGTAGGAAAAGAGTTTGATGTAACTCGTGAGCGTATCCGTCAGATAGAGGCGAAAGCATTGAGAAAACTCAGACATCCGTCAAGAAGCAGGAAGCTGAAAGATTATCTCGAGTAAAGGTAATTACTTATAATGAAAATCAATCTTTCCGTACGAATGAAAATGAATGCGTCTTTGGTGCCTGACGGTGCCAAAGTCGCTGATATAGGCTGTGATCACGGATATGTAGCGATGTGGCTAGCCACTGAGAAAAAATGTCCCGTCGTCATAGCCTGTGATGTAAATGATGG
>JAIKWQ010000135.1 GCA_024684535.1 Eubacterium sp.
CTTGCTGATGTCATAAGCTCTCCTGACGGATTAACGGAAAGCCAAGCCCAGCCCGATCCAAACTGTCCGAGAGCCAAAGCTGTCAGCTCTTCTTTGAGCTTGTCGAAGCTTCCGAATTTCTCATCTATCTTTGCCTTCAGCTCACCAACAGGCTCTGTGTTTCCCGCTGATGAAAGAGACGAAAAGTAAAGATTGTGATTGTAGAATCCGCCACCATTGTTGCGAAGCGCCTTGCGAAGCGCCTCATCCTTTACATCATCTAACGATGCAAGTAGCTTTTCGATGTCCATATCAGCCACACCTGCTTTTTCAGCTGCATCGTTAAGATTTTTTGTATACAATGCGTGATGCTTTCCATAGTGTGTCTCAACCGTTGTTTTGTCAATCACCGGTTCAAGTCCTTCTGCTTCATAATCAAGTTTTACCTGTTCAAACATTTGCATTTCCTCCTATGCTATTTTTTTTATTTTACTATTCACGGGTAACCACCTCATTCGGTTAGGTTACCGTATACGGTTTGTATGTAATATAAATATGTCCACTTTAGAGCAAGCTCTAAGTGTACACATTTATACTACATACACCCGTGAATAGTAACATTATATTCACATTTTACCACACTCTATCTATAATGGCAACAAAAAACCTCCCGCTTTTTGCGGGAGGTTTGAGTTATTTTGATCATCCGAGGACTCTTCTTGCACAGATCGGTGTACGATAGTCGATCGGGCTTGTTTTGATACCTGATTTCGGGTTACTTGCGTGAACCACTCTACCACCGCCGATGCAAAGTGCAACGTGTCCTACGTGTCCGCCGCTTCCGTAGAAGATAAGGTCTCCTGCGCGAGCGTTCTTCCAGCTGATCTTCTTTCCTTTTCTTGACTGATCGCCTGATGTACGAGGAAGACTGATACCGAAGTGTTTAAATACTGACATTGTAAATCCTGAACAGTCAGTTCCGTGCGTAAGTGATGTTCCTCCGTATACATACGGATTTCCAACAAACTGAAGTGCGTATGATGCTATAGCATCTCCGTCTCCGCTGGCTACGGTTCCGCCGCCGCCACCGCCGCCGTCGTCATCACGACCGCCGCCGCCTTGGCTTGAATCAGACTTGCCGCCACCACCTTGGCTTGAATCAGACTTGCCGCCTGAACCTGAGCTTGACTTATGTCCATTTGACTTGCCCTGTCCGCCGGAATTTTTTCCGCTTCTGTTGGAGCCTGTTCCGTTTGAATTTGAGTTATTTGAACGAGACTGAGAATTATGTTTCTCATTTTCAGCCGCCTCTGCAGCAGCCTTGCGTCTCTGCTCTTCTCTTTCTTCTTCGATCGATACTGCTTTTTTGAACTGTACGGTTATTTTTACATATTCTTTTGCAACATATCCGATACAGTCTTCATCTACATTGAGCTTGACCCACTCTGTCTCTTCCCTTACTACAGGATAGCTTTCATCTTCCTGAATAAGAGTGAGCACAGTTGCATTTAAGCTTGCAGTCTCTCTAACCTTAAGAGTCTCTGTTGTAACCGTTGCCCACTTTGTACCGAACTCATCGATGAGTTTCTCGGCACTGTAGCCTATTGCAAGATAATCTTTCTTGATATATCCGTCAACTGATCCCGACTGGATATACGCCCATTCTCCTTCATCCTTAACAATAGTCGCAGCACTTCCTCTATATAGCTTACCAACTATCTGAGCCTCTGTATCCGGCTCTTTTCTTATATTTACATAGTCAGCTGCGATAGATATTCCTACATTTGCGTACTCTGATGCACTTTTCACATCATCGTCGCCGGTCATGTTCTCATCAACTTCGGGGTTTCCTGATACTCCCGTTCCGTTTCCTGCCATCATATCCGCAAAAGCAACTATAGCTTCGGGGTTGCTGCCAAGTCCGGACTGAAGTGAGCAAAACTGATCCAGCGTGTAGGACATACCTGCGAGCTCTGTTTCCGAACCCATCGTCGTAGAATTCGATGTAATATTTGTTCCGATCACACCAACAGACAATATACAGGCGGTGCCAAGCACTATTCCTAATAGTCTGGTCTTCGTCATGTCGTCCTCCTAATTCATTCCTCTCATCTAACATGTTACAAAATTATTACCAAATATGAACTTATTTTAACAATTTATTCTACGATTGTCAACAGATTTTTTTAAAAAAATTCGAAAAATCGTTATTTTTTCAAAAAAAATGCGGTTTTCTCAAAAAAACTCTTCCATTTTTCGGAAAAAGGTGTTATACTATACACAGTATCTTTACCGATATGAATTTGGATCACACGGAGGTGACCGGTTATGGAAATATCAGATGGAATGAGCATTGAGCATTATGCTATGCTGAATTCTAACAATGCTGTACTTCAGGGTGTCGGATTCGCGATGTTGAAAAATGTCATGGACACTCAGGAGCAGATGGGTGCAGAGCTCACAAAAATGATGGAGCAGTCAGTTAACCCGTCGCTCGGATCAAATATTGATTATAGAGTTTAACTACTTTCTTTCTCCTTTCTTTATGGATAGTGTGTGAGAGACCCGTTCGTAACCGATGGTTCTGCGCGGGTCTCTCGCCATGTAAGGATCAACTCCGGTTTATTTTGAATTCTGTATCAGCCACGGCAACTCTTATTTCCTATGTTCATTTTACTTTAGCTTAATTGATGTTTCTTCTATATCTATGTGCCCAAGTTTTTTGAGTCTGCCGATAGCCCTTTTAAACGACGCCTTGCTCATCCCGAATTCCCTTTTGATGATCTCGGGAGATGTTTTGTCGGAAAACGGAAGCTCGCCTCCCGCTGCTTCAAGCTTTGCAAAAACTCTGTCGGCATCATCCTTCATCTGGACTTTTTTCTTTTCATATAATGTAAGAGTAAGCTTCCCGTCGTCGGTCACAACTCTCACCCTTGCACTTATCTCGTCTCCCACCTTTATCATCCCGTTCAATTCGCTTTTGGGGATCATAGCGGAATACTTTTCATCGACAAGCACATACGCGCCGAAGTTGTCTATGATCTCATACACAAGACCTTTTACATGATCGTTCGGCTGAAATCTCCCGTCCATATCCTTGTCAAGGTACTCGTAGATATGCATCGTGACCGCAAGTCGCTCACTTTTGTCGATGTAGAGCGCAACCGGCACCCTCTCGCCCGGACGGACTCTCCTGGTCTGCTCTTTGAATGGCAAAAGAACTTCTTTGGTCAGTCCCATATTTAAAAATGCCCCGATAGATGTCACATCGGCGACCTCAAGCATAGCAACCTTACCAAGCTCGATAAAAGGAGTATGCACCGTCGCAACAGGTCTGTCCTCGGAATCCTTGTATATGAAGACTTTTATCCTGTCTCCAACCTTCGGATCTCTGTCATAGTCACTACCCGGAAGCAACACCTCATCGTCGATCACGGCATCGCTCTCCAACACAAGATAAGCCCCGTGTTCTGTCACGCGGCTTACTTTCATATAAGAATATGTACCCAAAAGGTCTGATATGTATGTCATTGTTTACACCCA
>JAIKWQ010000138.1 GCA_024684535.1 Eubacterium sp.
TACCAGCGGCGAGCGAACCCCCTCGTACAAAAGCAGTTAACCTAAAATCGAAATCAGTCTGATACTGAAATAATCATAGTGGCTAATTATTTAATAAGGGAGTTCAAGTGTAAAACTTCCTTAAGCGGTTCCATAGAGTCGCGTTGGATTTTTTACACTTGAACTCCCTATTTATAATTACCACTAAATAATCATATCAGCTGCCCGCTAGATGTTGTCGCCGTAGAACGGGACATCATACTGCGGTGCATATCTGACCTGAGGCAACTCATTGCTGGCTTTGGTTTCAGCAGGCACGGTCTTGACGATAAAAGTGTTACCGCTTATAACAGAATCGTGCCCAATCACGGTCTCGCCTCCGAGGATAGTCGAATTAGCATAAATTGTGACATTGTCTTCGATGGTAGGATGTCTTTTCACACCGGCTAAGCCCTGACCTTTTCGCGTAGAAAGAGCTCCGAGTGTCACACCCTGATAGATTTTCACATGATCACCAATCTCTGTGGTCTCACCGATAACAACACCTGTACCGTGATCGATGAAGAAGTATTCTCCGATCTTTGCGCCGGCATTGATATCTATACCGGTTCTGGAATGAGCAAACTCCGTCATTATCCTTGGGATATATGGAATGTCACGGACATACAACTCATGCGCTACTCTGTACACGAAAATAGCATATAAACCGGGATATGAAATGATTACATTTTCCCGTGTCTGTGCAGCAGGGTCGCCGTCAAATCCGGCTTCGACATCCTTCAAAAGCAAATCCTGAATTTTTGGGAATTCTCCGATAACGTCGTAGGTCAGCTTGCTTGCTCTGTCCGGGTCGCATTGTTTTTTCTCGGAATAGCTGATCGCGTTTAAAACTTGTGTCGACAAAAGCCCACCGATGTGGTGAAGTCTGTACTCGGGATTATTCTTCACATCGCCGACAGTCATTCCTTCATCGAAAAAATAACCCGGAAACATGATTTTTCTGGTTTCTTTTAGGATACGGATAATGATACTTCTGTTTGGCAGACTAAAGCCTTCTCGACCTCTCAAAAGCTCTTCATTTTTGTACCTGTTTTCAAACTGTTCGCCTACAGAAAAAAGTGCCTCTAATTCTTTTGTCATTTTTACTCTCCAAAAAGATCCGTTGAATAATATCTGTCTGAGCTGTCAGGAAGAAGCGCAACAATAGTTTTACCGGCGTTTTCTTCTCTTTTTGCAAGCTCGATAGCTACATGCAAAGCAGCACCGGAGGAAATACCAACGGAGATTCCCTCTTTTTTGGCCAAAAGCTTAGCAGCTGCAAAAGCGTCTTCGTTTGATGAGGTGATAACCTCATCATAAACATCTGTGTTCAGCACATCCGGAACAAAGCCTGCGCCTATTCCCTGGATTTTGTGAGCGCCTGCATTTCCCTGAGACAAAACAGGAGAATCAGCCGGCTCTACAGCAACAACCTTTACGGAAGATTTTTGCTCTTTCAGGTACTCTCCCGTGCCTGTTATTGTTCCGCCGGTTCCAACACCCGCAACAAAAATGTCAACTGCGCCATCAGTGTCGTTCCAGATCTCCGGACCGGTTGTTTTCTTGTGGATAGCCGGGTTTGCAGGATTTACAAACTGGCCGGGAATGAAGCTGTCGGCGATTTCTTCAGAAAGCTCGTTGGCCTTTGCGATAGCACCCTTCATACCTTTTGAACCGTCAGTCAGGACGATTTCTGCGCCGTAAGACTTGAGGATGTTTCTTCTCTCAACACTCATGGTCTCAGGCATCGTCAGGATGATACGATAGTCTTTTGCGGCTGCGATCGCTGCGAGACCGATTCCTGTGTTTCCACTGGTCGGCTCGATGATAACAGAGCCTTTTTTCAGCTTGCCTGATGCCTCTGCGTCTTCGATCATCGCTTTTGCGATACGATCTTTGACACTTCCTGCCGGATTGAGATACTCAAGCTTGACAAGAAGTGTAGCGTTTAAGCCGAGCTCCTGCTCGATGTTTTTTGTGTGAACTATCGGTGTGTTTCCGATCAGTTCAAGTGTTCCTTCGTAAATCTTTGCCATTTTTTTTACCTCCTTAAAATAGCATCTGCCCTATATAAACTCGATTATATCACATTTTTTTTTCGATTTCCACATTTTTTTTATATCAGGATATGATCATTTTTTTCAACGAATAGGGAACATCGATTATCAGTGATTGAAACAGATATTTCGTTGACATGCTTTTCGGATATGTTATAACCCGAGTTTGCCACTTGAAAAGGAAGAATCGGAGCTGAAATCAGCTCCGATCCCCCGAAGATAAGGCGCAAATCGCCTATATATGCATATTTGAGATTTTTGACAAAATGTACCTACATTTGTGTACCTACTTGAAAACGTCGATATCGGTTTTTAGCTGCTTGAGTTCGCTGGAACGATATAATTTTAATGGAATAGTAATGCCAAAAGCTTTGAAGATCAGGGATAGGTCGGGATCGTCGATATCTGTAAAACGATACAGTTCATCGGGAAGGGTATCCACCTTCCATTTACCCAGTGCTGTTTGTATTCGTTCAGCGCTCATCCCGTAACCCCAGTAGGTGTCTTCTTTTGAGGAAATGACACCGGAATCCATCAGACGGGTCTGGATGATCCTCAGAACGACCAATGCGATAAAACAGATCGTCAGATGAGCATCGATGTGATCTTTGGTGCGGACATAGAGAGGGCGGGTTTCAAGGGCGCTTTTCATTGTTTTGAATTGTTCCTCGATCTGGGTGAGACCGTGATATTTTTCAATAATCTCCTGATCGTCCATATCCAATTCAGAGGTTATGATCTGGTAATAGCCCATGCTTTCTTTGTACTTGTTTACCTCGTCATAATCGATGAATAACTTCAGATCTGAGGAGTTGATTACCTCGCCGGTGTCCTTGTTTAGGTATTCTTTTTTGAAAAACCGGCGAAGGGGCTTTGACTGCGTTGAAGAAATCCGAAAGGCATGGGGGGCCTCCTGGATTTTATCCAGAAGCTCCAGAAAACTCTTGTTTTCATAAAGGCATCGTTCGTAGAATTTGCGACTCCAATATACGACAACCTTTTCTTCAACGGTGTATGGCTTTCCGGATTCGGATGTTATAGAATGTTTTATGATACGGGATTTGTATTTAAAATCCTTGCTCACATGGATGTAGCCTTCATCGTCATAAGCCCACTGCCGCTCCTGCTTTTTGCTCTTTAAAAGGCTTTTTGACATGATATATCCATTGCCTGAACTTAACAGTTCGGCAACGGTTTTATAATTACATATCCCGCGGTCGGCGATCATGATGAATCGGGACAGGTCAAGATTGGAAATGTGTTTGTTCATCGCCGGCTTGACAGTCAGGTGGTCAAGCGTATTTCCGGGAAAGGATTCGATGGCGATAGGGATGCCGGAATTATCCATAAAAAGCCCCATCTGGACAATCGGCTGTTTACGGTTTTCCTTGCTGACACCCATTTTTCGGATCCCCTTTTCGGTGATGTTGCCTTCTTCATCGACGATATCATCATCGGGATCCTCGGTTTCATAGTAGAAGTTTGTCACATCATAAAAAATGATATCGGATTTCCGGTTCATCTTTTTCTGGAGTTTTGTGTTGATGCGCTTGAAGATACGTTCTCTGTTTTCAGCAATGAAATCAAGCGTGTCATAAACATTATCCGGGTTGAAATCTTTGAGTATGGGGGAATAATAGTCATCGTTTTGTCTGACCGTAGCACACTTGGATGCAGGATTAAGTATCCGGCCGAAGATCAGCAGCTTGGCAAAACCGTAGACATCGTACTCAATTTTTGTCCGGCCTTTGTAGGAAGAAAAAAAGTTGCGCATCCCGATCTCTTCGAGGATCCGTTCCAGGAAGAGATGGCAGTAAAGTTTCGGGTGTCCGATGCAATCGGATGTGTTTTCTCGGATTGCGATGTGGTATGTTTCGGATTTGTCAGTATCCTCGCAGAAGGGCTTGAGCTCTTCGATCAGAGGAGAGCCATTTTTGAAAGACTCCTTGAGACGTTTGACATAGTCCGGCTGACCGTCATCATACCTTGCAAGCGGACCAACATTTTTTATCACCTTTTTTCGTGAGACACTTTGTCCTTTACTATTGGTCCCGCGGACAGACTGAACTAAACGAATATAGTAATTACCGTTGTTTTGCACTACTTCGACAAACATAAGCACCTCCCGTTATATGCCTTCGTACCTACATGATGATTATAGCATATAACAACAAAAAAAGCAAGCAAAACTTGCTTAAATTCGCATATTTTTTTGAATTTTAGTGAGGTGTTTTATTCAGACAAGTGGCAAACTCGGGTGGTAGAACTTATATCAATGTAAAAAGGTATCAGTAAAACAGGTGACGACAAAAAAACACAAAAAAATATGTCGCACCGGAATAATCAGTGCGTATATATAAGTGAAAAACAAACAAAACACCCCGGAGGGGTCACGGAAAAGGAGGTAGCATTATGGATGAGGTACTTAGGAAAAAAGTATTGTCTGATGAAGAGCTGAGCACTGTTACCGGCGGGGATTATGTCGAGGACAGGGTTGTAGAGGACTGGCATTATTGTCCGCAGGGTCATCTGGCAAATACGGATTATGACGAAGGAGAAGAGTATTGTCGTGATATGGAAGGCGGGGGCTTTTTATATAGAATGTTTTATTGTAATACATGCCAATCATGGTATTGCATAAAAAAATAAAACGGATATGGATAAATACAGAGCCTCCACTCTCTCGATGGGAGTGGGGGCTATTTTCAGCGTGAACAACGAATTGCAAATTGCGATCCAATGTGGTATACTGAAGAACAGATAGTCCGAATGAGCCGGTTGCAATGAATAATTACGAAAAATACTCGGAATAGGGGGAAAAAATGAAAACAGAGTACAATGATGGAAAACTGGTCATAAGCCTCGAGGGAAGGATCGACACAAACAATGCTTCAGAAACAGAAAAAAGTCTTTTTGAAGCAGTGGAAGGTCACAGTGATGAAGAGGTGATCCTGGATGCTTCAGGGCTTGAATACATCTCGAGCGCAGGACTTCGTGCGCTTATGAAGCTTCGCAAATCGTATGGAAAAGCGATCACGATTACCGAGGTATCACCGGAGGTCTATGAGATCTTTGATACGACCGGCTTTGTGGAACTTTTTGATGTAAAAAAAAGACTCCGTCAGATATCTGTTGACGGCTGCGAGATCATCGGAGTGGGTGGAAACGGAAAGGTATACAAAAAAGACGATGAGACTATAGTCAAGGTGTATTATGGTGAACGTAATGATCTTGAAAAAATACGCCGAAACCAGCAGGTCACCAAGAGTGTTTTTGTGCAGGGGATACC
>JAIKWQ010000005.1 GCA_024684535.1 Eubacterium sp.
ATAACAAAATACGGCGAAAAGGAGGTGAAAGACGATGAAAATGACATACCAGCCAAAAAAGAGACAGCGTTCAAAAGTTCATGGATTTCGTAAACGTATGTCTACTTCAAACGGTAGAAAAGTATTGGCAAGAAGAAGAGCAAAAGGCCGTAAGCGTCTCAGCGCCTGATGAGTTTTGAAAAACTGGGGAACAATCAGGAATTTCAGAAGGTCTACAAAAAAGGTAGATCCAGAGCGAACAAATATCTGGTTATGTATGTGGTTAAGGGTCAATCGGGACCCTGCAGATATGGCTTTTCGGTGAGCAAAAAAGTCGGTAACAGTGTACGGCGTCATCGCATAACCAGGTTATTACGTGAGACTGTAAGAAAGTATGACGCCCGGGTAACCGAAGGATGCAGAATTATCATTATAGCCAGACCTACGGTTGCAGAACAAGGATTGAACGAAATTAGTGAAGCAGTGAAAAACCTGTATAAGGCACATCATATCTGGAAGGAACCTTGATTATGAAGAGGATTTTTCTGGGAATACTTCATTTTTATAGGAAGTTTATATCTCCGATGAAGAAACCCTGTTGCAGATACTATCCTACCTGTTCTTCGTATGCAGTGGAAGCGATAGAAAAGCATGGGGCTTTGAAAGGCGGATATCTGGCTATCCGCAGGGTGTGCAGGTGCCATCCTTTCCACGAGGGAGGGATAGATCCGGTACCGGAACATTTTTATATTGGAAAACGTTCAGTCAAAAAACAGATTCAGATTGGTGGTAAGTAAAATTGTTTGATTGGTTATATTGGATATTTGGTAAGATTCTTTTTGGTATAGACTGGGTTTTGAGTGGCGGTGGTAACCCTGATGGTTTCCATAACACCGGTATGTGTATCATCATACTAACCATAATAGTTTATATTTTGATGTACCCGCTCAATTCAAAGCAGCAAAAGTCGACCAGACTGATGACCAGGATCAATCCTGAATTGAAGGAAATTCAGCGGAAGTATAAGAACAAAAAAGATCAGGCTTCTCAGATGAAAATGAATGAGGAGACTCAGGCTTTGTATGCGAAGTACGGTATTTCACCATTTGGTGGATGTTTGCCACTTCTTGTAACAATGCCTATTTTGTGGTGTTTGTACAGAGTCATGATGAACATGCCTGACTATGTTTCAGCTCTGAAGTTTACAGCCGGTGTTCCGGCTCAGCCGGGTGATCCGGGATATTTCCTCGGACTCGATGTCAATGTCAGCCCAATAGATTTTTTCAGAGATAAGGCTAATCATCCATACGGATGGATCGCATTTTTGATTCCTATTCTTGCTATGGCTTTGCAGTTTCTTAACTCAAAGATCCTTCAGCCTTCATCAAAGAATGGCGAGCAGGATCAGATGGGCCAGTCAATGAAGATGATGAACTATATGATGCCTCTGATGTCAGGTTTCTTCTGTTTGAGCTTGAATATGGGTATCGGCCTGTACTGGATTATGGGTAGTTTGTTCAGAATCGTTCAGGGACTTATCGTAAATAAGAAGATTGACAAGATTTCTCTTGATGAGCTGATAGAGAAAAATAAAGAGAAAGCTGCAGCGAAAACCAAAAAGCTGAAGGAAAGAAACGAGCAGATGGGTGTTTATTCTAATATGAAAACATCGACGATCAAGTCTGCTTCATCTTACCAGAATAAACCGACGAAAGACAGTACTTCTTCGGATAGTAGTGATAAAAATGATACGAAGTCAGATAGTAAATCAGAAGATAAATCAGATAAAAGTGCTTCGTCAGATGGGAAATATGAACAGGGAAGTATCGCCGGTTATGCTCACATGATGTCCAATAACAAAAAAGATTAATGTTGGATGGAGGATAACTATAAAATGGAATGGTTAGAAGTTGAAGACAAGACGGTCCAGGACGCGCTGACACAGGCTTCCATAAAACTTGAACTTACAAGTGACCAGCTTGAGTATGAAGTTATAGAAGAGGAAAAAGCCGGACTTCTCGGACTTTTCTCAAAAACAGCAAAGATCAGAGTCAGAAAAAAAGGTGATTACTCAGAAGAAGAAACACCTGAAGTAAAAGTTGAACCGGTTTCTGAAACAACAGAAGCTAAGCCTGCCAAAACAGGCAAGAAAATGAGCGAAGCAGATCTCGACAAGTTCTTAAAAGATATGTTTGATGCTATGGGACTTGATGTAGAGGTCAGCAAAAACTACAATGAAGCAGAAAAGCAGATGGAGATCAACCTCTCAGGCCCGAAAATGGGACTGCTTATCGGAAAAAGAGGACAGACTCTGGATGCGCTTCAGTACCTGATTTCACTTGTGCTCAACAAGAATTCAGAAGACTATATCAAGGTTAAGCTTGATACTGAGAACTATCGTGAGAGACGCAAAGAGACTATAGAAAACCTCGCTAAAAATGTAGCGAAAAAGGTTAAGAAGTCAGGTCGTCCGGCGTTCCTGGAGCCGATGAATCCTTATGAAAGAAGAATCATCCACTCAACTCTTCAGGATGATAAGTACGTAGATACTCACAGTGAAGGTGAGGAGCCACACCGCAAGGTTGTTGTGACAGTAAACAAAGAGTTTGCTGATGAGCTTAAAGAAAAATACGGCGACAGAGGCGGTTATCGTGGTGGAAGACGCGGCGGGTATCGCGGCGGCGGAAGGCGCAGATAATCGGATGGTTTCAGATTTAATAATTTTTATTGGTGCGTAAACAATAAATATCCAACGCAGTTATGTTGAACCGCTTTGCGACGAACTAACTGCTAACTACGACAAAGAGCGCGAGATATTCACGACACGATTTGTTTATATCTCGCGCTCTAAGTCTGCGTAAGCAGTGGATTTCGTCGAGCGGTTCAAATAAAAATAACTGCTTATGGATTATTTATTGTTTTACGCCCCACTTGAATAGTTAATAACTCATATTAATCAGTAAGTTATATATATTCTTGTGCAAAAACTAATACTAAACAGCCAAAAAGGAGCAATTATCTGCTCTTGATATATATCTGCAAAACCGATATATCTGCCGGCGAAACACCGCTTATACGTGAGGCCTGACCGATAGTTTTAGGATTGATATCCTTTAGTTTTTGTCTTGCCTCCAAACGCAGGCTTTCGATGCTGTCATAATCAATATCATCCGGAATCACGTGGCTTTCAAGTTTCATCGCCTGTTCAACCTGCTTTTTTTGGCGTTCTATATATCCTTCATACTTAAGTCTGATTTCAGATTCTTCTTTTACTTCATCCGATAGTTCAGGTCTTTCTTTGTCAATCGGTGCTATTTTTTCATACGAAAGCTCAGGTCTTTTGATAAGTTCGGCAAGTGAAATACCGCTGTTTAGCGGAGTGCTGTCATATTTTTCAAGCAATGACTGAACTTCTTTCGTATCCCCCACATAGGTTTCTTTCATACGGGCAACTTCAGAATAAATCTTTGCCAATTTATCTTTCAGATGTTCCATGCGCTCGTCAGAAATCAAACCAATCTCATAACCAAGAGGCGTGAGACGTTCATCAGCATTATCCTGGCGAAGCAGCAGCCTGTATTCCGCGCGGGAAGTCATCATACGGTAGGGTTCGTTGGTACCTTTTGTCACGAGGTCATCAATCAGAACTCCGATATATCCCTGTGATCTTGTGAGGACAATCGGTTCCTGTTTCTTTATTTTTCTGGCAGCATTGATACCTGCGATAAGTCCCTGAGCAGCGGCTTCTTCGTAGCCCGAGCTTCCGTTTGCCTGACCTGCCGAGTAGAGTCCGCTTATTTTTTTCAGTTCAAGAGATGGCATAAGTTCCAGTGGGTCGATACAATCATATTCTATGGCATAGGCATTTCTGACAATTCTGGCGTGTTCAAGTCCCGGAACAGTCGCGTACATCGCAGTCTGGACGTCCTCAGGCAGAGAACTTGACATACCGCCTACGTACATTTCATCGGTATAGAGCCCCTCCGGCTCGATGAAAACCTGGTGACGCTCCTTGTCGGAAAAACGGACAACTTTGTCCTCTATCGACGGGCAGTATCTCGGGCCCGTTCCCTCGATATAGCCTGAAAACAGGGGCGAACGGTCAATATTATCGTGAATGATTTTGTGTGTTTCTTCGTTTGTATATGTGAGATAACACAAAGCCTGCTCTTTTTCAATCCCTTTTTCAAGGTTTGTAAATGAAAAAGGAGTTATCGGTTTGTCACCGTACTGCGGTTGCATTTTTTCATAATCTATGGTTTTTCCGTCCATTCGGGCAGGTGTTCCCGTTTTGAAACGACGCAAATTCAGTCCCAATTCTTTCAGCGAATCGGAAAGATGAGTTGCAGCCTGAAGTCCGTTCGGTCCCGTGTAAGTTGACGTCTCACCGGTTATACAACGGCTGTTTAGGTATGTTCCGGTGCATAGTATGCAAACTTCTCCCAGATAATCAACCTCCGTATGCGTTCGAACACCTTTAAAAATGCCCTCTTCGACAATCAGAGCGTCCACTTCTCCCTGACGGATTGTCAGGTTTTCTTCCGCTTCGAGAATCTCACGCATCCTCTGGGAATACGCTTTTTTATCAGCCTGCGCACGCAAAGAATGAACCGCCGGTCCTTTTGAGCGATTCAACATTTTTGACTGAATGAAAGTTTCATCTATAGTTTTTGCCATCTGTCCGCCGAGCGCATCGACCTCTCTGACGAGATGGCCTTTTGATGTCCCACCTATACTCGGGTTACAGGGCATCATAGCGATGCTGTCGACACTGACTGTGAAGACAATAGTTTTGATACCCAGACGTGATAACGCCAGAGCCGCTTCACAGCCGGCGTGACCTGCGCCGACAACTATAGCTTGATAATCACGTATTTCCATACTTGCTCCTTTTTGATGATTCTCACTTACCCATACAGAAATCTTTGAAGATTTTGTCCGCCAGGTCGTCTTCGACTTCTTCGCCTACTATCAGACCGAGCGATTTGTAGACGTCCAAAAGGTCGACGGTCAGCAGATCTTCCGGGAGGTTTTGCTGCATAGTCCGGCGGAGATTTGTAATTGAATTCTTTGCGTTTATTAAACACTCTTTTTGACGTGTATTTGTGATATATATTTCTTTATTATTTGTATTAATTTCCTGATAAAACTCTTTGAAAAATGTTTCCTCAAGCAGTGTTTCCAGCGTTTTTAAGCCTTCTCCGGTCGCTGCGGAGAAATTGATTATATTTTTATTTATATTATTATTCTGTATTATTTCTTTTACTTTTTCTATGTTGGTTACTTCATTTAAATCAGATTTATTTAAGAGGATAACACCCGGTTTTTCCTCAGTCAGTTTAAGTATTTCTATATCTTTTTCTGTTATTTCTTCACTGGAGTCAAGGATGCAGATAGTGAAGTCAGATTCTTCTATGGAAGCATATGTTTTTTCCACGCCGATTTTTTCTATGGTGTCTTCTGTGGAACGGATGCCTGCGGTGTCGATGAGTTTAAGCAGAACAGATCCGATTCGCACATCTTCCTCGAGGGTATCTCTGGTAGTGCCCGGAATATCTGTAACTATCGCGCGGTCTGCACGCAGGATGCAGTTCAAAAATGAAGACTTGCCGACGTTCGGGCGTCCGACTATGGCTGTTTTGATACCATCCGAGATGATTCGACCGTTTTCTGAGTTAGAGATAAGTCGGTCGATTTCCGGTTCTATTTGATTTAAGTGATTATTCAATGTTGCAGGGAAGTCATCGAGTTCGATATGCTCCGGGTCGTCAAGTGCCGCCTCGAGATATGCCGTATCTGTAAGCAGAAGCTCGCGCATAGAAATGATGAGTTTTTTCACATCGCCGGCGAGGTGGTTCTCGGCATTTTTCAGTGCAATATCACTTTTTGCGCTTATGATTTCCATGACAGATTCCGCCTGAGTCAGGTCGATGCGACCGTTTAAAAATGCCCGCTTCGTGAATTCTCCGGGTTCTGCGAGTCGGATTCCGTTTTCTATGAGAAGATCAAGATTTTTTTTTGCAATATATGCGCCGCCATGACAGTGGATTTCAACGACATCTTCGGCAGTGTAGCTTTTTGGTGCACGCATCAGGAGAATGAGAACCTCGTCGATGATTTCGGGTTGATCTCCTGCGTCGGTATTCGTACAGATAAAACCGTAGTGAATTGTGTGAGACGCGGCGGTTTCGAGGTTTGCCGTTTTCAGTGAACTGTCGGAACATTTTTTATAGAAAAGTTTATCGACAACACAAACAGCCTCCGGTCCTGAAACCCGGAGGATGCTGATACTTCCGTTTGCCGAAGCGGTCGCAATCGCCGCTATTGTCTGTCCGTCCATAGCCTCTACAATACGCCATGTGCGGGGAAAAGTCAAGGGGAAGATGTACAGGGGCTGATAAACAGCCCCTGAGGTTTACCAACCGGTTTTTTCCCAACGAGAGTATTTTTGTTTTTCGTTTTAGTCATATGTGATGATGTGTTCATCGTCTTCCCTGTAGATGATTGTTCCAACAGATGATGTATTTGCAGTGAAATCATCGTCTTCGAGAGATACGTTTTTTCCTCCGTCAAGGTATGATTTTTTAACAGTTCCTATTTTTTTGTATTCGGAAGCAGAGTCAATATTAATAAAGTTATCCCAAACATACCGCTTTCCTTCTACTTTTATCATTGGCCTGCAGGCGGTGCTGTCGTTTACCGGTGTGGATGCTGCGGATGTTTGTGAGTTGGTAGCAGATTCTGTTTTTATTGCGTTTTCGCTTCCGCAGGCGCACAGAAATGCGGTGGCTGCAAGTATGGTACATATTGTTACCAATTGTGTATAGTGTTTTTTCATCTCAGGCCTCCTTGTCTGCTATAGTATTATTTGGGTGTTTTTCCCAATAATTATTATAACGAATGATCTTCACCTATATCAACAGAGATTTTGGGCCGCGTAAATTTACTGTAGGATTTTATGGGATAGAGTTTCCCTTTG
>JAIKWQ010000020.1 GCA_024684535.1 Eubacterium sp.
GGTAGAGTAGAATAAAGATTGCGTGTAAACCACGCAATTTGCTCTCGTAGTTAAATGGATATAACAGCCCCCTCCTAAGGGGCAGTTGTGGGTTCGATTCCCGCCGGGAGTACTCGCGAAAGCTGAAGCAACATAAAGCAAAAAAGAGCTACTCAAGAGTTTACTCTTGAAGTGGCTCTTCTTTTGTTTTATAGTGCGAAGCACGCGGGCTGATTGACACAAAGTGGCAATCAGCTTACGCGTTGCTTCAGCATCAATCTGCTCCGACGCGACCACAACATGGCAATCAGCTTACGCGTTGCTTCAGCGTAAATCTGCTCCGACGCGACCTTTTTCATTCTTCCCAAAACAACTCATCCAATGTTTTTCCCAACACCTTGCATATAGAAATACACAGATTTATAGTCGGGTTATAATCCCCTTTTTCCACTGCGCTTATCGTCTGTCTGGACACACCAACAGCTTTTGCAAGTTCATCCTGTGACATATCGAGACCGGCGCGTGCAGACTTTAGTCTCAAATTCTTCATACGCGTCACTCTCCTTTATCCATAGCTTTTTTGATAATCATTTCAATCGCGATAACCAGGAACAAAATACCCATAAGCAAATTCGCAAAGTTGGGATATATCTTTCCGTCCTGAATCAATCCTTCATCGGCCCAAGGCATAATTCCGCAAGCAATGTTGATAACAGCAATAAATGCCATAAAAATCATATATTTGGATGTGTTATTATTCATTCCAAAATATCCGTCATTAAATATACTGTAAGAAACGTGAATTAAAATTCCAACAAATATCGGAATAAAGAAAACCTCCATTCCCAAAACACTCAGATCCACATCCGAAAGTTGCAACATCATAAAAATTGCATTTGTGATCACAACGCCGTAGAAGGAAAGCATATACGATTTGCCTCTGACAATCTTCTGACGCTCGTCATACTCTGTTTTCATTTTTCCATCTTTGTTTGCCACCTTCATAATTACCGCAGCGATAAGCAAACCAACAATAATTCCACCGGCTAGTATAGCTCCCATAATCCTCATCTCCTTTGATCTTTACTTAAGTAGCGCTAAATGCGCCGTTAATGTCAACGTGTTTCAGAAGCTTCTGAGGGTATATTATCATAAACTTTACATCGTGTCAAGTATATTTTACATTTTATTTTAGATTTTTTACATTTTGTCGCGTGAAACTCTGGAAAAGCACATAAAAAACAGGTGTGGCGCATTTTTCACGCCACACCCGCTTCTTCAAGTTTTTTTATCAAGTCTTCGTACGATTCAAACAGGATAGTTTGCAATCCAAGCTTCTCAGCAGGAGCCAAATTGTCTTCCCTGTCATCGATAAAAATGCATTCCTCGGGTTTTAACCGGTATCTGTCCATAAGCATCAGATAAATCTTCTGATCCGGCTTTGCCAGACCGACCTTTGCCGAGATTATATATCCGTCAACCTCCGGCAGAAAAGAAAAATGTTTCCAATGCATATCCGCCAGCTTGTCAGGATAGTTCGACAAAAGAAATACCTTGTAGCCTTTCGCTTTCATCGACTGCACCAGAGGCAGCGAATAGTCGTACTCACCGACAATGTCCTCGATATTATTCCAGAATAATTCTATTTTTTCTTTCAGTTCAGGAAAACGTGCACAAAAATGATCACATGCTTCATCAACATCTTCCTGTCCTAAATCCATACCCTTCCAGAAATCGGTGAAGATCATATTTTTCGTTAAGAATTCAACGGTTTCATCGTCAAATCCCAGATCACCCATGTAATCCCTGTAACGAAAACTGACAAGAACATCACCGACATCGAAGATGATATTTTTGATTTTATCAGACATTATAAATACTTCCTCAATGCTTCAACCTTGTCAGTTCTCTCCCAAGGCAAATCCAAATCATCTCTTCCGAAATGTCCGTAAGCAGCTGTTTGCTTGTAGATCGGGCGACGAAGGTCAAGCATTTTTATGATGCCTGCCGGACGCAGATCGAAATTATCAAAAATGATATCAACCAACTTTTCTTCCGGAAGTTTGCCTGTTCCGAACGTATCTATGCGTACTGATGTAGGCCAAGCCACACCGATAGCGTACGAAAGCTGAACCTCAGCGCGGTCACACAAACCTGCTGCAACTATATTTTTCGCTACATAGCGGGCAGCGTATGCTCCGGAACGGTCAACTTTTGTCGGGTCCTTTCCTGAAAAAGCGCCACCACCGTGACGTCCCATACCGCCGTACGTATCAACAATAATCTTTCTTCCTGTGAGACCTGCATCGCCGTTCGGTCCGCCGATTACAAATCGTCCCGTCGGGTTGATGTATATTCTTGTATGCTCATCTATAAGTTCATCCGAAACAATCGGTCCGATGACATATTTACATATATCTTCGTGAATCTGATGCTGACTCACATCCTCGCTGTGCTGCGTGGAAACGACAATTGCATCAACTCTTTGGGGTTGCTTATTTTCATCGTATTCTATAGTCACCTGAGTTTTTCCGTCTGCGCGAAGATACGGAAGCGTTCCGTTTTTGCGCACTTCTGAAAGCTTACGTGACAGTGAGTGTGCCATATGAATCGGATAAGGCATATAGCTCTCAGTTTCATTGGATGCGAAACCGAACATCATTCCCTGATCACCTGCTCCGATTTTGTCAATCTCGGCATCGGTCATACCCATATCTGTTTTGTTGAACACACCGTCAGCATCCGACTCCTGCTTTGTCTCGAGCGAATTGTCCACACCAAGCGCGATGTCGGCTGACTGTTTATCCAGCTTAACCAGAACTTCACAGGTTTTGCCATCAAAGCCCTTTGACGGATCATCATATCCTATTTCACAAATGGTATCGCGAGCGATTTGCTCAAATTCTTTCGGCCCAATATCCGCGGAGGTTGTTATCTCTCCTATGATAACTACAAAGTCCGTTGTTATAGCGGTTTCGCAAGCCACGCGGCTCATCGGGTCTTTGGCATAGATTGCATCCAGTATAGCATCTGATATCTGATCACAGATTTTATCCGGATGTCCTTCCGTTACTGATTCGGAAGTAAATAGAATCTTGCCCATTGACTTTTCTCCCTTCTTAGATTGAGGTAGCTCTTGTACTCCGAGACATATTTTTATAAAAATGTCCCGAAGGCGAGGATACAGCTTTTACACTGCACCGGAAAAATGAATACATTTTTCCCAATGGATTTACGAGTTACTATTAAATTGTATCTTTAGATATCCAACGGCTCATACCCGAACCGTGGTTACCGAAAGGTCTTGTATTGAAGCCGAGCTTTTCATAAAAAGCTTCTTTTCCCATAGCAGACATCAGGTTTACCATGATAGTTTCATCATTGTCAACCTGATCCTCTAACCACGCCAGCGTAGTTTCAATCAGCTTTCTGCCAAGTCCATGAGACTGATACTCGGGTCTGACTATCACATCGCAGATGAAGTAAACATATCCGCCGTCACCAACCACTCGCGTCATCCCAACCGGCTTGTCACCATCTCTTGCAACTATGGTATACAGCGCATTTTCAAGTGCCGTTTTTGCCCTGTTCGGACGTATCGTGATGAAGTCGACACTTTGTCTCAATTCGTTGTATTCATCTATATCGATTTTGCTGCTATATTTAAAATCATTCGGAGACATTTTTTCACCATTTTAATGCTTTCAAAAGAAGCACAATACATAATCCTCTATCCAACAGCAATTATTCTACATCAGACAACCTCGCTTGTCAAGGCAATTCTGTCCGGGAACGTTTTCTCTTCATAACAAAAACTATCCCACAAGCAAGGGCCAGTATAAACACTCCAAGCATTATGATTATAATTTTATTGTTACTTTTGTCAATGACAGAGCCGGTCACCAGCGATGCATCTCCATAACCGATGATATCTCCATAATATTCTTCTCCTGAAACAGTTCCTTCATTCGTACAATCTGCTACTTTGAATTTTGCCTCTCCAACAATTCCACCTACATTTTTTTTTGCCTTAATATTTCCCTTATTTATACATTTTTCTATATCTCCCACATATCCGGAACACTCATAAGTCCTTCCCGTTATCCCACCTGCCTGAATTTCTGAATAAACATTACAATAACTAACGCATTTTGTAAGCGGAGCTGCCGTCTCCCCCGCTATACCACCCGCTTTTGTTTTTTTGCAATTTATAATTCCACTTGCTATGCACTCTTCCAAACCTTTTATACTAGCATCGCCTGAAATACCTCCTACCGTATCATTCCCTGAAACTGTCCCTGTAAATTTTGCTTTCTTACATCCTCCTCCTGTACAAAAACCAACTACCCCTCCAACAAACTTTGTAGCTGTCACAGTGCCCTTGTAGAGACAATTCTGTATCAATCCACCTTTTCCGTTAACTCCTACTATCCCACCGACATTATAAGTTCCGTAAACCGTCCCCTCCACAACAAGGTTTTTTACAATGCCTCCATTTCCCAGCGCACCAAACAGGCCCACTCCTTCTTGTCCGTTTCCTATGTAAAGACCTGATATAGTGTAGCCTAAACCATCAAATTCTCCATAAAACGCATGTCCGTCACTTTCCCAGATACCTATTGGTTTCCAATCTCCTTTAGAATAGCTGCAATAATTACTTAAATCAATATTATCCAGCAACTTGTATTTTTTTCCTTTGGTAAAGTCACGATTTGTTTGAATATCATCACGAAGCTTTATAAGATCTGCTGCATTTCTTATAGGAACGAAATCTTCTGTTTTCTTTCCCGCATCATCTTGAGGAGTCCTAACAATATCTTCCCTATCTATATCCAACTCAATTCTGTCAATTGCAACCCCTTCGTTAGCACTAACTTCGAGATTTACCGGTTTCTGGTCAGTGCTTTCCCCTTCAACACCAACACCGTCTCTGTCATTGCCATTACCTTCACTTTTGATATCAATACCTTCACTTTTTTGATCATTACTTTCGACATTAACATCCGCTTTTGATGTTTTTACTTCAACAACAGGTAAAATTGAAAATATCAAACAAAAAATCACAGCCTTCAGAATAATTCGTGTTGGAAATCTTTTATACTTCATATCGCACCCTCCTTAAATCTTCAAATTATGTTTCACTTAGTTAGTTGCCATTTCTCCCGATTTTACTCACACATTTCCCTCATGCACGTACTTCAGGTTTTCTCGGGCTATTTCCGCAAGTCGGTATATGGTTTCAATTTCGGTCGGCTGCCTGTCTGAATACAAGCTTCTCGGAAAAAATCTGTTGATATGGAGCGGTATGTCTTTGCCTGAGTTTTCTCCGATTCCCCTTAACCAAGAAGATATGTTTCTCATCTCTTCTTCTGAATCATTGTCGCCCGGTACTATCAAAGTTGTTACTTCTACGTGAGAAAAATGAACCGCCGATTCTATAAATTCTTTTGTGGTTTTCAAATCACCTTTCAGGACATTTTTATAATATTTTTCATCAAAACTTTTTAAATCGACATTCATAGCATCTACAAAAGGAGCGACCTTATCAAGTGTTTCTTTTGTTGCACTTCCGTTTGTAACTATAACTGTTTTCAAGTCTTTTTTCTGCAACAGTTTTGCGGTGTCTATGATGTATTCGTAACTAATCAAAGGTTCGTTGTAAGTGAATGCCACACCGATATTCCCCTGCGATTTATAGTGCTCACATATGTCAGCGAGTTCTTCCGGAGAGTAGTACTCAGTGTGCGGTATTCTCGCTTCTTCAAGGCTTGAGTATTCCGAAAGTGAGATATCGTGGTTCTGACAGAACGGACAAGCAAGATTGCAACCGTAACCACCTGCGGAAACAATCATACTGCCGGGATAAAAATGATACAAAGGCTTCTTTTCAATTGGGTCGAGAGCAAGAGCAGTGAAACGGCCGTAGGTGTCAGGGACGACGGTGCCGTTTTGGGTGCGACGGGCTTTACAGCGGCCGAAGCTGTCGTCTTCGATATTGCAGCGTCTGAAACATACATTACAACTAGGCATAATTTGTATCCTTTCTACCAAATTTCAAGAACAACTGCATTCGCTCGGAACCGCTCGCGCTAAATCTCGTCCTAACGGTATGGGGCTTGAAAACACCAAGCCCTCATACCGAGGGCGAGTAATTTTCCTCGTTCGAAAGCAGTTATTCTTGAATTTTTAATTGGGTTATCACACTATCATATTCATTAATAATTTTACACTTTTTAATTCGCTTAAATATCTCGTCGCCATCTGAGAAGCTGTCCTTCATGTGGGACCAGAGCTCTTTCATCTTGAAGAGCAGCGGGCGGTCACCGTAGAGGACTTCGGCGTATCTGTTTTTGAGTTCCTCTGCAAAATCCAAAAGCAATGTTTTTTTCTGATAATTGCCTTTCAAATCAGCATTGCCGACAAATCCCGGAAAGCGGAGATACCCCCTGCCTATCATTATAGAGTCTATGTCAGGATATTTTTTCTGTATCTCATTCGCTTTTTCCATAGTTGTTATATCACCGTTATAACACAGAGGATTTTTTGTGTTTTTGTATGCGTATTCAAATGTTTCCGGATGGATGTTTCCGGTGTACATTTCCTGTCTGGTTCTGGGATGTATTATAAGCAGTTTTATCGGATATTTATTGTATATTTCAAGTAGGTTTTCAAATTCTTCCGGCGTATCAAATCCTATTCTGGTTTTTATACTTATATCTATCGGACACCTGTTGTATATATCCTCCAAAAACAGATCAAGTTTTTCAGGCTCTCTCAAAAATCCGGAGCCCTTTCCTTTTGGTACCACTGTCCCCGAAGGGCAGCCGAGATTTAAATTCACTTCTCGATAACCCATATCCTCCATATGCTTTGCAGCCTGGATAAATTCATCTGACTTGGCAGTCATAATCTGAGGAACAAGATTTATACCCGAATTGTTTTCGGGCATTATATCTTTTTTCTCTTTATTCTTCATGATTCCGCCGTCTCGGGTAGTCACAAAAGGGGTATAGTAAGTATCTATACCCCCAAAAAAACTATCATATGTTGTTCGGAAAATGTATCCTGTTATGCCTTCAAGCGGTGCAAAAAGATATTTCATCAATCAGCTTTCCCCTTTTGAATTATCTTGTTCAGAATTATTTCAGCATCTTCATGCTTTGTCATCTGTGGAAATACTATGGTTCCTTCGTCTGAAACCAGTGTTATCACATTGGTATCTCCGGCAAATCCCGCACCCGGTGTTTTTAAGTTATTCGCAACAATCATATCAGCATTTTTATCTACAAGTTTTTTTGTTGCATTGTCAATTAAATCTTCCGTTTCCATCGCGAATCCGCAGACAATCTGATCCTGCTTTTTGTGCTCTCCAAGCCAGGCAAGTATATCCTGTGTTTTCACTAATTCAACTGTATTTTTCTCGTTAGTTTTCTTTATTTTTTCGCCGGATACTTTTGCTGGTGTATAGTCGGCTACGGCCGCAGCTTTTATGATAATATCTTTGTCTTTATAGTGCTTTTTAACAGCAGCAAACATATCAGCTGCAGATTCTATTTTGATCAGCTCAACACCTGACGGCGGTGCAAGATTTACCGGTCCTGAAATCAATGTAACTTCAGCACCTCTTCCTGATGCTACCCTCGCAAGCTCGTAACCCATTTTTCCTGTTGAATGGTTAGTGATAAACCTGACAGGATCAAAGTGCTCTACAGTTGGTCCTGCGGTTACCAATACCTTTTTGCCAACCATATCTCTGTCAAATTCAACTGCTCGTGATATGTAATCCGCAAGTATATCAACATCCGGCAGTTTTCCTTTTCCGTCGTCTCCACATGCAAGATGACCTGATGCAGGTTCAATTATTTCATATCCATATTCTTTTAATTTTTCCAAATTGGCCTGAACAATTTTATTTTCATACATCGCTGTGTTCATAGCCGGTGCAATCAATATTGTTTTTTCAAAAGCAAGAGCCGTTGTAGTGAGCATATCATCTGCAATTCCCGCCGCAAGTTTACCTATAACATTGGCAGTTGCAGGCGCTATCATAAATGCATCCGCTTTTTTCGCGAGCGCTACATGCTCTACACTGTATTCGTGTTCCCTATCAAATGTATCTGTTATACATTTGTTTCCCGAAAGCGTATCAAATGTAATGGGGCCGATAATTTCAGTCGCATTTTTTGTCATTATTACGTGTACATCTGCGCCGTCTTTTTTCAGCATACTTACCAAATCAGCCGCCTTATATGCAGCGATGCTTCCGGTCACACCGATAATAATTGTTTTTCCGTTTAACATATCCCTCTCCCGTATTATTATTTGATCTGTCCATGAATTTCCTTGTCATCAAGTGAAACTATTTTGTTATCATCATCCACAAATACAACTCGCGGTTTATGTGTAATTGCTTCTTTTTCCTCAAGTTCACAATAACACATAATGATGACTTTATCACCTACGCTTACTTCTCTCGCAGCAGCGCCGTTTAAGCACACCATACCGCTGTTTCTTTCACCCTTGATAACATAGGTTTCAAAACGGCTTCCGTTGTTCACATCCACCACCTGAACTTTCTCGTATTCAAGTATACCGGCGCCCTCCATCAGGACAGGGTCGATGGTTATACTTCCGACATAATCAAGCTCAGCCTGAACAACTGTCGCACGGTGTATTTTTCCTTTCAGCATGTGAAGTTTCATCTGTTTTCTCCTTTTTAAACTATTATATTATCAATAAGTCTTGTCTTTCCGATATATACAGCTATCGCAATAAGCGTGTTATTTTTAATCTCTGTTATCGGCTCTATCGTATCAAAATCAACCGCCTCAACATAGTCAATTTTTGCAAGCGGTTCAGCTTCAATCACTGCTTTTATTGCAGATGTTACTTTTGAAGCATCTTTTTCTCCGCCCTCGATAAGCGCTTTTCCTTCTTTCAGCGATTTGCTGAGGACTAATGCAGCCTGTCTTTCCTCATCAGACAAATATGTGTTTCTGGAGCTCTTTGCCAGTCCGTCGTCCTCACGGATTATCGGACATCCGATAATCTCCAAATCAAAGTTCAAGTCTCTGACCATACGTCTGATAACCGCGAGCTGTTGCGCATCTTTTTGTCCGAAGTATGCGCGGTCCGGAGCAACAATGTTAAACAGCTTTCCAACCACTGTGCACACTCCGCGAAAATGCGTCGGTCTTGTCTTGCCACAAAGATTTTTGGTGACAGCATCCATATCAATATATGTGCAAAAATCGTCGTCGTACATGTTCTCTTTTTCAGGATGAAAAATGAGATCAGCTCCGGTTTCTTCACACAGCTTTGCATCTCTGTCGAGGTCTCTCGGATATGTTGCGAGGTCCTCGTTCGGCCCGAACTGAATCGGGTTTACAAACACACTGACTACGGTGCGGTCATTGTTTGCTACTGATGCTTTTATCAGGCTCTGATGGCCTTCGTGAAGATAACCCATCGTCGGTACCAGGCCGACAGAGAGGCCTTCTTTGCGCCAGGCTTTTACTTGGGCGCGTACTTCGTCTACTGATGATACGATCTGCATGATTATTCCCTCCTACAGCTATAAATATAGATACCGATTTAGTTAACTGCTTTTGCTCAGGGCGCGTTTGCACTCATCCTTGCACGTAGCGGTATGTGGTTTGAAAAAACCAAACCATCATACCGACGGCAAGGGACACCCTTCGCATAAAAGCAGTTAACTTAAATCTAATTCATACTTAATATATTTTATCGATAACTTCTTCATCTATCTTGAATGTATGTTCCTCAGTCGGGAATGTACCTGCCCCAACCTCCTCAATATAAGCGCGGACCGACTCTCGCATAGCGTCACCGATGTGGGCATACTGCTTGACGAACTTCGGAACGAAGTCTGAGAACATACCCATCATATCTGCATACACAAGCACCTGGCCGTCGCAGCCTGCGCCGGCTCCGATTCCTATCGTCGGGATGCTTATTTTTTTCGTTACTATTTCCGCAAGTTTAGCAGGCACACACTCAAGAACTACTGCAAATGCTCCAGCCTCTTCAACCGCCAATGCTTCCTCTATCAGAAGTTTCGCAGCCTCTTCTGTTTTCGCCTGCACCTTGAATCCGCCAAATGCATTCACTGACTGAGGTGTCATGCCGAGGTGCGCGCATACCGGAATTCCGGCTTCTGTCATCGCTTTTATCTGAGGGCATACTCTGTGGCCTCCCTCAAGCTTGACAGCATCCGCTCCGCCCTCTTTCATCAGTCTGCCCGCATTTTTCAGGGCATCCTCTACAGATACCTGATAGGACATAAACGGCATATCTACGATCAGCAGAGCATTTTTTGTACCTCTCGACACGGCTGCCCCATGGTGAATCATATCTTCCATAGTTACCGGAACGGTGTCCTCATAGCCAAGTATTACATTCCCCAGCGAGTCACCGACAAGTATCGAATTAACTCCGGCCTCATCTATGAGCTTCGCGGTAGAATAATCGTACGCGGTAAGCATAGTGAGTTTTTCGCCATCGATTTTTGCCTGTTTAAATGTCATTACGGTGTTTTTTTTCATTTTGATAAGCCTTTCTTTCGTTTAATCATTGCTAATTAATAGCTTTTCCATCTCATTATACGGTCTCTCCGGATGAAGAGTTTTTGATATATTTATAAGCCTTTTTGTAAGTGGAATATAAACCGCTTTTTCCTCCGGGCTAAGCACTTCAAGATGCTTTTTTACAGTTTCTGTATCGCACCTTTCAACCGGTCCTGTAAGCGCATCAGCAGCGCCTTTTTCAAGCATTGCTTTTGCGTTGTTCTCCACCAATGGTCTGATAATCTCTGCCGCTGCCTCTTCAGTAAATCCACAGGATACAAGCATCGAAAGACTCATATCATATAAACCTATCATCAGATTGCTGGCAGTTGCAGCAGCCGCATGATACCTGGTTTTGTCCTTCGGTTCTATCACCGTCACACTGTGCCCAAGCTTCCCCTCAAAAATATCAAGAAGCTGATTTACGGCAGTCTTATCTCCCTCAACTGTGAAGCTTATATTATTCATTTTTAAATAGTCGGAATTCCTGTCGCTGAACGCGAACATCGGATGAATTGACGCTGCATACGCACCTGCAGCATCGATCCCTGAAAACAGATCAGATGATAACGAGCCACTGAACATCGCAAAAATTTTCCCACTGATATTTTGCTTGTTTATGCTCTCCCACACAGACGAAATCACTCCGTCCGGCGTCGCGATAAAAATAATATCGCTTTCTAAAATCACTTCTTCATTATCTGAAAAAGCTTTTGTTTGGGTGAAAGTCGCAGCATAGTCCACGCTTTCTCTGTTCGGGCAACTGTAACCCGTCACCGGTATACCGTTTTCTGTCAGGTAGCGCCCCATAGAACAGGCAACCTTGCCGGCACCGATAAAACCAATCTTTTTCATAGCGCACCCCCTTCCGGGTGGCTACGTATCATCCGTCTGATGCAGTTTCCGAGGAATACCGCTCGACTGATGTATATTACCAAAAAAACGGGGGTTTGTCAAGGAAAATGCGAAAAATCGCACCTGCACTATCAAAATAGTCACAGGCATGAATCATATATACTACAAATTCAATTTCCGTTTTGCTCATCTTATCACCCCTTGTTATTGAATGGTACCATATATCCCATATTTAATACCCATCACAAAAGTAAGTCAACATAAAAATCGAAAAAGCCCTGCTTTCGCAAGGCTTTTTGCTATAAATAAATCTCTGAATTATACTAAATCAGAAACTTCCACCGCCGCTGGAGTGGCTTCCGCCACCACCGCCGGAGCTTGAACTGCTTTGTCTCTTGGTTCTCGATACATTTTTGTACAAGAATACATCGTTGCTTGCAGTCACGTGCATACTTCCGGGAATGGTATAGTTTGCTGCGCCATGCTCGTACTTAACTGACTTCAGCTGGCCGCGCAGGCAAAGTGCCACGATAAGTCCGATCACAAGTCCGATTCCGAGTGAGATGAGTATTCTCATCGGCCATTCAAACGGCTTTTTGAACGGTTTACCTTCCTCATACATCTTCAGACATTTGTCGGTTTCATCTGCAAAATACTTGATTCCGCCGATGAAATCCTGGCTCTTAAATGTCTTGTCGAGGTGCTCAACCATATAGTCGATGGCATCATTGTTAACCGCTGTCTGACCTTTTCCATAGCCTATGATCTGATATTTTCCGTGCATATCAGATCCGAGAGCAATCAGCATCATTACAGTATCTTTGCCATACCCTGATTGCTGATATACATCAACAGCAGATGCATCCATATCATCAAGACTTTTAGCCTGTGATTTGTCAATTACAACTACGGCTACATCCAAGCCATGCGCCTCGCCCACACCCTGAAGCGTGTAGTAAAGGTCAGTATATGTCTCTGATCCCTGCTCAGCTATGTAACCTGTATAATCAGCAAACGGAACAGCATATTGATCATCATATGCTAGCATCGCCTTGCCCGGCAATATGGAAGCCAGCAGGCAAAGGAGCAAAGCAAAAATGGATATTCTTTTCTTCATTTTTATCTTCTCCTTTCTACTTGCTGAAGTGCCATATCAGCCACTGAACCAGGAGGGCGATGCCTCCAACGCCTACAGTTACACCACTAAGCCAGCCGATAAAAGCACTCACTTTCATCGGAAGATTACCGACAAATTTTCCTGTCTGACCATTCATCGCAAAGAGGAATTTTTTGTCTTTCCAGGTGGTATTCAATATCCATACCGGATACATGGCATAGTTAATTTTACCGTTATCAAGATTGATAGTAGATGACTCTGCAACTACCGTATCATATCCGACTACAGTTCTTCTGAATTCATCCTCAGTACTCTGTTTAACACGCTCATTTGCACGCTCGATGCACTGTTCTGCGGTCACATCGTATCTGTCTGCCAGATAACCTGCCATATATGCAGTCTGGAAATCCGTCATATCTTTCACATCAAACGGCTCTATCGACTCCATCAGGTCATTCGGCATAGCTTCAGATCCGTCAACCGGCACGCGCTCATAAGCTATATCACCTGCACGCGTCGCCATATAGTGGCTTGTCTCAGTGTAGTCATAGCTTGAATCGCTCCAGTGACGGGTACGCGTCATACGATAACGGATAAACGCATCAGCGTGAGTATCGAAAAGCCAGAACGGAACATACAGTCCCTTCACTTCGTCGATATGATTCTGCGTTTTGAACTCCTTCGGGAGAAGAAGTTTGCCCTTCAGGTGCTTGTTCAGGTTCTCTTTCGCCTGCTTTTTATCATACCTGAATGGAATGATATAGTTAGGCTTCAAGTCACCCGAGAACTGACCTTTCATAACCACCGGATTGTCACAATACGGACAGGTAGTCGCACCCAGCGTCTCATCTCCTACAACCTCTCCACCACAGGACTGGCATACGTAAACACGCATACCCTCAGTTTCACCTTCGGTCCACTCATCCTTTGCCTGGTTGTCCCACTGCATGTTGTCATCAACATCCTGATTGAGAGCTTCGTCAAAACTTTTCAGTGTCTCAACGTCAAACTCGTTGTCACAGTAAGGACATTTCATTTTTTGGAGAGAGCTATCAAATGTTATCGCGCCCCCACAACAGGGACACTTGTATTCCAAAAGATCACTCATAAAAAAATCTCCTATTCCAATAATTATTGCTGAATATCATTCGCATCAAAAACGTCTCCGCATTCAGGACAGAACTTCGGCGGATTGTGTGGATCCGGCGGAGTCCATCCGCACTTGTCGCATTTATACAGTGGTGCGCCTGCCGGTTTCGGTTTACCGCAGTTCTGGCAGAATTTACCCTGATTTACAGCGCCACAGTCACAAGTCCAACCTTCCGCTGCCGGTGCTGCTGCTCCACCTGCCGGAGCCGCCTGCTGCTGCATAGGCTGCTGTTGCATAGGTTGCTGCTGCATAGGCTGTCCTCCCATAGGCTGCTGCATTCCCTGCTGTGCTCCTGCCATCTGGAAGAATCCCTGAGCATTAGCTGCGCCACCCATAGCGCCTGCCATACCCATTCCCATGAAGCCTGCCATAGCTCCATTCGGGTTTGATGCAGCGGATCTCATAGCATCTGCCTGAGCTCCAACCAGCGCTGCGCCTGCCATACTCGGATCGCGGTACATACCACTTGTCTGAGCCTGGCTGAGTTTTGCCTGATCTTCCTCTGTGAGGGTGATAGGATTCATACCGATGGATACGATAGTGATACCTCGTTTTTCCATCCAGTCTGCAGAAAGCTCTGCGTTCATCGCCTCAACGAGTTCTTTTTTGTGAAGAGGAATCTCACTCGGGCGAACCTGCATAGCTGAAATCTGTGCCAGTGCCGGAGCCAGCGCATCGATGAATTCCGTCTTCATCTGCTTATCGAGCTCGTCTCTGGTATAGCTTTCAGCAACGTTACTTGCTATTTTTGTGTAGAACACTATAGGATCTGCAATCTTATAAGAATAAACTCCGTTACATCTGATTGTCAGGTCCACATCAAATCCGATGTTTCTGTCAACAACTCGGAACGGAATAGGATTTGCAGTTCCGAATTTGTTCTCGAGAATCTCTTTCGTGTTGATGTAGTAAACCCTCTGATCACGTCCTGTGTCACCACCCATGGTGAAACGTTTACCCATAGTTTTGAAAGTTTCAATGATTGACTTGCCAAGAGGACCCTCAAAAATAGTCGGCTCTTTGGATGAGTCATAGGTAAACTCTCCCGGCTCGGCACAGATCTCCACAACCTGTCCCTGATCTACGATAAGCATACACTGTCCGTCTGCTACCGCGATACCGGATCCGTTTGTTATGACATTGTCATGTCCTTTTGTGTTGGAGGTACGACCGTTCTGCTGTTTAACACCTCTGACCATCAGAGTATCTTTGTCCATGGAATCACAGGTGAAAAACTCTTTCCACTGATCAGCCAGTGTGCCTCCTGCTGCGCCAAGCGCTGCTTTGATAAGACCCATAAATTACCTCTCTTTCCGGAAAAATATTCCTATATTATTTTTTAATTATTTTTGTTCCGCTTCAGTTTTATACGAATCTTTAAGCAGGTCTGCTTTGTCATCTTTAAGTTTATTTACTACAGACTTAAGCGCCTTGAATTTCTTCGGACAATGCTCTTTGATAACCTTGATTGCAGCTGCTCTTCCGAGCCAGTTTGCCTTTTTATCTTTGATTATATCAACCATTACTTTATATACTTCATCAGCGCTGTAGTATTTAGCCTTTTTCTTCCAATCATCAAACTTATCTTCTGCGATATTCTCGAAAGAGCCGACCGTTGTCCAGTAAGGCTGTTCCTCTGATCTCGGTTTTTTCTTCAGATAATCCATAGTAAGTTTGTAAGCTTTTTTGTTTGTATTTTTGTGGAACGGATAGTCAAACCACATAGATACAAGTGACTTAATAACACTTGCGTGGAAAGCTGCCTTTGCATCATCCTTGAGTATTTTCTCAAGCGGTTTTACAACTGCATTGTCTGCAAGTCTTCCACTGTACTCAATTGCAGCCTTTTTAACTGAGTCATCCTCGTCATCCATCATAGCAATGATTTTGTCTACTGTTCCGTCAACACCCTTGCTCCAACTGTTTCCGATAGCAAGCGCTGCCTGAACTCTGACTTTCGGATTCTCGTTGTCAGCCATACGGAAGATGAAGCTTGCTACATCCGGGTCTTTTTTCATTTCATTTGAAAGAGCGCGGGTAGCACACCAAAGCACGTACTTATCTGTTTCATTTTCCATAAGTTTTTTTGCACTTTCCAGACTTGAATCAGAAACTCCGAAAAGTGAGCTGACAAGTGAGATTCCATATCCTCTGACCTGCGGAGAATCGCTGGCAAGCAGAGTATCCAAGTACTCAGAAAGCTGTGGAATCGCTTTGCTGTCAAGCGCCTGAATAGCCTTGCTTGTTATGTTCTCGCCGAGAGTCATCGTATAAGGATCATCTTCCTTGTCCTCTATATCAACAAAAGAGAATGTTGAAATGAGATTTGCGTACTCTTCCGGTGTCACTTTCGTTCTGTCCGCAATCAGAGCATCGATAAGCTCTTCCTCATTCATTGTGGCATATTTTTCTTTTGTCACACCACCGATAGCATCAGTCGAATCAGCAGTTTCTGCTGCGCTTCCACTTGTTGCATCTGAAGTGTTTTCTGTTTTGTTCTCATTTCCGGTGTTTGTTGGCTCATTTTTCGTTTCACCACAGGCCATCAGTCCGAACGCACTGACCGAAAGGGCTGCGACAAGGAGCCATGATGTAATTCTTTTCTTCATAATAAAATTTCTCCTACATAGATGATAATTAAATACACTATGCTATGATAGCATAAAAATGAGAAAAATGCAAACAAAAAAGCCGTATCCCCATCTGTGATCATATCTCACAATATGGTTATACGGCTGTATTTCAAATATTATCTCCGTAATACGGCACATCGTACTGCGATGCATACCGTATTTGTGGCAAGTCTGTACTCGCTTTGGTTCCTGCGGGAATCGTCTGAACGATAAATGTGTTACCGCTTATCACTGAGTCATGTCCTATCACAGTATCTCCACCGAGTATGGTGGAATTGGCGTATATCGTGACATTGTCCTCGATGGTTGGATGCCTTTTCACTCCGGCAAGCCCCTGCCCTTTCCTGAGCGACAGCGCTCCAAGCGTAACACCCTGATAAATCTTCACGTGGTCACCGATTTCAGTCGTCTCCCCGATAACAACGCCGGTTCCGTGATCTATGAAAAAATACTCCCCTATCTTCGCGCCGGCATTGATATCAATTCCGGTTCTGGAATGCGCAAACTCCGTCATGATTCTCGGGATGTACGGTATATCCCTGATATAAAGCTCATGCGCCAACCTGTAAACAAAGATAGCATAGAGGCCCGGATAGGATATGATTACGTTTTCTCTGGTCTGCGCCGCAGGGTCCCCGTCGAATCCTGCTTCAACGTCCTTTAAAAGCATTTCCTGAATATGAGGAAATTGCATAATCACCTCATGGGTCAGCTGATTTGCCTTTTCGGCGGAACATTTTTCCTTGTCAGCGTAACTGACGGCGGTCAAAATCTGCTCATAGAGCATACCACCAACATGATGAAGCCTGTACTCGGGGTTGCTTTTCACATCCCCCATAGACATACCTTCATCGAAAAAATATCCCGGAAACATAATCTTTCTGCTTTCCTTAAGGATTTTGATGATGATACTTCTGTTGGGCAGCGAAAATCCCTCTCTGCCCCTCAAAAGTTCTTCATTCTCATACCTTTCGGCCAGTTGTTCCCCTACATCGAATAAAGCCTCAAGTTGTTTTTTCATGTCAGTCGATAAACAGATCTGTCGAATAATACCTGTCCGAACTGTCCGGAAGAAGAGCCACTATGGTCTTTCCGCTGTTCTCAGGTCTCTTCGCAAGTTCGATAGCGACATTCAGAGCCGCCCCGGAAGATATCCCGACAGATATTCCCTCCTTTTTCGCGAGTAGTTTAGCAGTTGCAAATGCATCTTCATTTGACGAAGTGATAACCTCATCATAAACGCCGGTGTTCAGTACATCAGGCACAAATCCGGCACCGATACCCTGGATTTTGTGTGAACCTGCCTCGCCTTTTGACAAAACAGGTGAGTCTTTCGGCTCTACGGCAACGACCTTTACATCCGGCTTTTGCTCCTTCAGATATTCGCCGGTTCCGGTAACCGTTCCTCCGGTTCCCACGCCTGCAACAAAAATATCAACATCACCATCTGTATCTTTCCAGATTTCCGGTCCTGTTGTTTTTCTGTGGATAGCCGGATTTGCCGGATTCACAAACTGTCCCGGGATGAAACTGTCAGGGATTTCTTTTGCGAGTTCATCAGCTTTTGCTATAGCTCCTTTCATTCCCTTCGAGCCTTCCGTCAGAACGATCTCTGCTCCGTAAGCTTTGAGGATATTTCTTCTCTCAACGCTCATGGTTTCAGGCATAGTTAAGATGATACGATATCCTTTTGCCGCAGCTATAGCCGCAAGTCCGATTCCTGTATTTCCACTGGTCGGCTCGATGATAACTGAACCTTCCTTCAACTTACCCGAGTCCTCAGCCTCTTCTATCATCGCTTTTGCAATTCTGTCTTTTACACTACCCGCCGGGTTCAAATACTCAAGTTTCACAAGAATTCTTGCATTTAAGCCCAACTCTTTCTCTACATTTTTGATGTGTACAAGTGGTGTGTTTCCTATAAGTCCAAGTGTTCCCTCATATATGTTTGCCATTTTAAAATTATCCTCCATTCTTTGAAATTATAACACGTTTTTTGTTTCCTAGCAAGATTTTTGTTTCCCTACATTTTTACACTGCATCAAATCCGGCCTGCAAATCAGCGATTATATCGTCGATATGCTCTGTTCCTATAGACAGGCGGATTGTGTTGCTGTGAATTCCCTGATCATCAAGCTCAGCCTCTGAAAGCTGTGAGTGCGTAGTTGACGCAGGATGTATAACAAGACTCTTCACGTCCGCAACATTTGCAAGCAGTGAGAATATTTTCAGGTTATCGATGAACTTCCAAGCTTCTTCCTGTCCACCTTTGATATCGAAAGTAAATATTGATCCACCGCCGTTCGGGAAAAATCTCTCGTATACATCGTGATCCGGATGGTCAGCAAGTGACGGATGGTTTACTTTTTCTACTTTCGGATGGTTATTCAGAAATTCAACTACTTTCAGTGTATTCTCGATATGTCTCTCCAAGCGAAGCGAGAGTGTCTCTGTTCCCTGAAGCAGTAAAAATGCACTGAACGGGGCAATTGTCGATCCTGTATCGCGAAGAAGTATCGCGCGGATATATGTAACAAATGCTGCAGGTCCGACCGCATCATAGAATGACACTCCATGATAACTTGGGTTTGCATCTGCGATCTGTGGATACTTGCCACTTGCTTTCCAGTCAAACTTACCTGACTCAACGATGATGCCGCCGAGAGTTGTTCCATGTCCACCGATGAACTTTGTTGCGGAATGAACAACGATATCTGCTCCATGCTCGATAGGTCTGATAAGATACGGTGTTCCGAATGTATTGTCGATAACAAGCGGAAGTCCATGCTTATGCGCTATCTCAGCAATTGCGTCAATATCAGGGATATCACTGTTCGGGTTACCGAGCGTCTCTAAATAGATTGCTCTGGTGTTATCCTTGATAGCTCCCTCAACTTCGCTCAAGTTGTGAGCATCAACAAATGTTGTCTCGATTCCGTACTGTGGCAGTGTGTGTGAAAGAAGGTTGTATGTTCCTCCGTAAATTGTTTTCTGCGCTACGATATGTCCTCCGTCTGCAGCAAGCGCTTCTATAGTATAAGTAATTGCTGCTGCGCCTGATGCCAGGGCAAGTCCTGCGCTTCCTCCTTCAAGTGCGGCTATTCTTCTCTCGAGAACATCCTGTGTTGTGTTCGTAAGTCTTCCGTAGATATTTCCCGCATCAGCAAGTCCGAAACGGTCTGCCGCATGCTTTGAGTTGCGGAATACATATGATGTTGTCTGGTAAATCGGCACTGCTCGTGCGTCTGTAGCCGGATCCGGCTCTTCCTGTCCTACGTGTAACTGACGTGTTTCAAATTTGTAATCGCTCATTTTTATTTCTCCTTTTCTTTTTTGAATTATTATATTTAATTTAGTTACTACAACTCCTGAACATAAAAACAGGAGCTCATATTTTGAGCTCCCGAACATAATTGTTATGATTAATTCAGGTCAACATCGACCGTTATTCAGACGCAGGCCATCAAAGCCGGACGTCCCAATCACACAATATGCTCGGGAGTTCTGCATTCGACAACACATATAACAACTTTTGTTCAAATAACTCTTTGACATCCTGGCGTCCTCCTTTCCGTGGAAACATTTTTCGTTTCCTCCGAATACGTCTAGCATCATAACACGTTTTACCTATCTTGTCAATAGGTAATTTATATTTTTTTCAAAAAAATTCGGAAGCATACGTTTTTTCGTACACTTCCGACACATTTTTCTTTTTGGTTCAGCTTTTTTGTTTTTTCTTACACACCTTTTTTTGCCTTCGCAAGCATCTCCATAAACTTAGGCGGCTTGCCGTAGTGCAGCACTCCTGCGCGGTAAATCCTGGCTGCAAATATTCCGCAGCCTATTACGGATACAGTCAGGATCGCAATCGATATGACAAACTCATAGGTTGGAATCTCTCCCATAGCAATACGCGTAAACATTGCCATCGGTGAGGTGAATGGGAAATATGAAGCTACAATCATAATTCCACTGTTTACGTTTGTTCCCATATTCATAACTACGATGAGGAAGCCAATTACAAAAAGTATTGTAATCGGAGTTTGCAGTGTATTGATATCCTCGACCTTCGTTGCCATAGATCCGACTGCGCCGAAAAGCATCGCATAGAGCAAAAATCCAAGCAGGGAAAATACAATCATGTAGATAATCAATTCAAGTGGGATATTAAAAATCATCCTTATTATGTTTCCTTCTCCTATATAAGACTCATTAAATTTAAACGATGCATAGGCGCCCCCGAATATCAATATAAGCTGACCCATTCCTGCCGTACAGGCAGCGAGTATTTTTCCGAACATAAGAGCTGTCGGTTTCGCGCTTGTGATAAGCACTTCCATAGCTCTTGAGCTTTTCTCGGATGCAACGTTTGTCGCTATCATCTGTCCGTAGAGAATTATGATCATATAAAGCGCAAATATCATTATATATGCGTAAAAATAATTCTGTGCCTGGTTTGATCCGAGCGCCACAGGCTCACCTACAATCTCTATGTTTGAGATTTTTTCTATCTCTGCAGCCGACATTCCTTTTTCTTTCAATGCAGTTCTGAAATTCAGTTTTTTCAGGGTGTTTGAAAAGCTTTCCATACTGCTGTCATAAAAACTCAAATCATCAACAAAATATGTGAAGTGACCGGCATCGTGGATTGCAAATCCACACTTATAATCACCGACCATCACCAAGTTTTTCAGTGTTTCAACATCTTTTTCAACCATTATCTCGCAGCCGGCAAATCTCTCTTCCGCAAGCAACGCTTCCTTCGCCTGTTCGACATCTACACCGCTTTCCACCAAGAGTCCGATTTTATCTTTTTTCCCTCCGCCTTCGGTATCGGAGCTTGAAGAATTCAAAAGTCTCGGCAAAAATGAAATCGCAACTACCACCAGGACCAAAAATATTGTCACACCGACAAATGCCTTGTTTTTAATATGTCCTGCTAATTCATGTTTATAAATAGTCTTAAACTGTTTCATCTTTTTCCACCTCCTCTTTTCCTGTATACTCTACGAATATATCATTCAGAGTCGGTTCATAAACTCTAACTTCATCGACATTGTATTTTGATATGATATTTTCCATATACTCTTTTTTGTCATCTGCGTTATTCATTTTTATCATAAGACTTCCGTCTTCAAGTTCTGTCGCAGCGTCACCGTATTCATTTTTGATTGGGGTGATATCTTCAGCGTTTACAACAAGTTTATCTCTGGTATAGCTTCTTTTTATCTCCCTGATATCACCTGAGAGAACTATCTCGCCCTGATTTAGTACCGCAATATTGTTGCAAAATTCTTCAATATAATTCATCTGGTGACTCGAAAAAATAACAACCTTGCCTTCATCAATCTGGCGTTTCACAACATCCTCAAGTATTTTTGCATTGACGGGATCAAGTCCTGAAAAAGGCTCATCGAGAATAACTATATCAGGGTTATGAACCACCGCTGTTATAATCTGGATTTTTTGCTGATTTCCTTTTGAAAGAGTATCAAGCCTGGCATCTTTGTATTCAGACATACCAAGTCTTTTCAACCAAAGAATAACTGCTTCTCTCGCTTCTGTCTTTTTCATACCTTTCAGTTCGGCGAGGTAAACCAGCTGATCTATAATCTTTTTCTTGCCATAGAGTCCTCTTTCTTCCGGCAGATATCCTTTTGATATCTGATTATGATCGATAGGTTTGCCATCAAGTATTACCTCTCCTGAGTCGGCTTTGAACACATCCATCAGTATTCTGATGGTTGTTGTCTTGCCCGCTCCGTTTCTTCCCAAAAGCCCCAGAGCCTGTCCACTCTCAGCGGTGAAATTGATGCCTCTCAGCACGTGCTTTTCACCGAAGCTTTTGTTGATGTTTTTGACTTCAAGTTTCATTTCTCTCCTCCTGTTTTATTTATAAATAATATTATTTATCTGCCAACGAAAGCAAACACACTGTTTCCACGTGCCTGCTCTGCCAGAACTGATCAACCACGCAAGCCTTTTTTAATTCGTAACCATATTCAGAGAGACGTTTTATATCTCTTGACAGTGTAGCCGGGTCGCAACTGACATAAACTATCCTGTCGGGATGAGCGTTTCCTATCGTTTCTATCAGCCTTTCATCGCACCCTTTTCTCGGCGGGTCGACTACCACGACATCCGCTTTTTCAAGTGAAGACGCTGCATTTTCTGCTGAATCACATATGAATTCGGCGTTTGTTATTCCGTTCTTTTTGGCATTGTTTTTTGCATCAATAACAGCACTCGGTTCTGATTCAACCCCGATTATTTTTGATGCTTTTCCAGCCATATATAATCCTATAGTTCCGACACCGCAATACAGATCCCACACCGTCTGAGTTCCGTCAAGTCCTGCATACTCCGCTGCCTTGTCATATAACTTCTTCGTCATATAGGGATTAACCTGATAGAATGACTGCAAGGATATATCATACCTCACATCTCCAACCGCATCCTCTATACATGTATCACCAAATAGAGTTATGAATTCTTCTCCCAGAATAACATTGGTTTCATCAGGATTTATATTCAAACAAATTCCTTTGATTTTGTCACTGTATTTTTCAGTTAATTCTTTTGTTATTTTCTCAGTTGTTTTTTTCTGTTTGTCGCGATCTGTCACCACCAGACAAACAAGCAGCTCGCCTGTAGTCTCGCTTCTTCTCAGAAAAATGTGCCGAAGCCATCCTGTATGTTTTTTCTCATCATACACCAGTGAAGCATCGCCCTCTGCTCTGATTATATCCATAATTTTTTTAACTACGGAATTTATATCGGGGTGCTGTATATAACATTCTTCACAGGGAATTATATCGTGAGTTCTTGCCACATAGAAGCCGCTTACTATGCCCCCGTCTCTGTCAAATCCAACCGGAAACTGTGCTTTGTTACGATAGTTCCACGCACCTTCAGTTCCGTCATATCCGAGCATCTCTAACTTTATGCTTTTATCCACTCCACCGAGCCTTGTCAGACAATCATACACCTGGCTTTTTTTGAATGCCAATTGTGCCTTGTATGACATATGTTGCAGATCACAACCGCCGCATTTGTTTGCTATAGGGCATTTCGGTTTTACTCTTTCAGGTGACGACTCGAGCACTTCCTCAAGTCTTGCATAGCCATAATTTTTCTTGATCTTTGTCGCCTTGACGCGCACCATTTCTCCGGCCATGGCATGCTTAACAAATAGTGTATAGCCATCCGGATGACCTATACCCTCTCCATTATTACCGTATGAATCGATTTCGAATTCATAGGTTTTATTCTTTTCAAATAAATGATTTGCTTTTTCAGGTTCTTCCTTCATTGTTTTGTTCCTGATTTCGTCTGTCTTATATTGCTTTCCAGAAGTCGGTTAAATCCAAGCCAACCCATCTCGTCTCCTGCGCCGTTGAGCACCTCTGTCATAGTCTGCAACTTGGCGTCAGTATTGTCGGCAATATGAAGTGCAAGCGCTTCTATAATTCCCGGTGTTTTCGGAGATCCGAATTCCAATTTTCCATGATGAGCAAGTATACAGTGAACCAACTCCGAACGGAGTTCTGCAGGAAATCCTGCTATTTTGTCACATTCGTTTTCTATAAGCCTTGCACCCATGTATATGTGACCGAGCAGGTTTCCATCATCCGTATAGTCGTTTGACGGGAACGAGGAAAGCTCGTAAATCTTTCCCATATCGTGCAGAAGCGCAGCTGTGATAAGCAAGTCTCTGTTTATCCTTTTGTACTGTTTTGAGTAAATCTCACAAAGTCTCGTAACTGCCAAAGTATGCTCAAGAAGCCCGCCCATAAATGAGTGGTGAACACTTTTTGCAGCAGAATGCTTTTTGAATTCATCGATAAAATCAGAATTATTTTTGAAATAATTATCCAATAATTGTAACAGGTATTTATCGCTGATACTATCAACAAAACCGGTAAGTTCTGTGTACATTTTATCGATATCTTTGTCAGAACATGGGATATAATCACTCGGATCAAACTCTCCCTCATCAGCGACTCTGACACGTGAGATATTCACCTGGAGATTGCCCTGGAAGCTTGTTACCTGACCTTCACAAGCGATATAATCCATCTGTTCAAACTCGGATATTCCTCCTCCGAGCTCCCATATTTTTCCGTCAACAGTTCCTGTTTTGTCCTGTAATATAAGCGAATAATAAGTCTTTCCCGCTTTTGTTTTCAGTATCTGTTTTTGTTTACAGAGATATACTCCCGAAAACCTGTTGCCTTCTCTGTAATCACTAATATAATACATCGTTTCCTCCATTTGCAATGATAAGTTTTTCACCGCTTCTTAAATATCTGTCTTCAAATTCCTCCATAGGAAATGCTTTTGCAAAATAATAACCCTGGAACATATCGCATCCCATCTCGGTCAGATACTGCACCTGCTCTGCTGTCTCCACTCCCTCTGTGATAACCGGAATCTCCAGTTTTTTTGCCAGCGCAATCATCGACTCGAGAATCTGTTTTGCACGCTTCGGATTTTTTGTCTCATCCAAAAATGCCATATCAATTTTTATTACATCAATCGGTGTATCCTTGAGCATATTTAGCGATGAGAAGCCGTTTCCGAAATCATCCATTTCTACCAGAAATCCTGCTTCACGAAGCCTCTCTATCGATTCGATACGATGTCCCGAGTTGTACATCATTGCATTCTCGGTTATCTCGAGTCTGAGTTTTTTCGGATCAACTTCATACAGTTCAACCAACGATTTGAATGACTCAACTACATCGATGAAGAAGAAATCAACCGGCGAGATATTGACCGATATATACAAATCTTCCCATCCTTCGCTTTCCCATTTTTTTATGATACTACAAGCTCTCTCCCACATATATTGGTCAAGCTTAACTACGTATCCGTTTTTCTCAAGAGTTGGCAAAAATCTTCTCGGTTTGAGGAATCCCTCTGTAGGATGCATCCATCTCGCCAGCAGCTCGACACCCTGAATATTGCCATCCACATCAACCTGTGCCTGCATATACGGAATAATCTGCTGCGTGCTCAATCCGGCATCTATCGATCCTGCCACACGCTGCTCCCAAAGCATATCCTCTCTCAAGTTTGAATCATAGTAGGCAACGCGTTTTTGCATATCATTTTTAATCGTCGACAACGCCATAAACGCCCTGTCAAACATAACAGATACAGGGATTCTTCGGTCGGTAACTTCATATACTCCTACGTGGATTATGATCGGATAGAACATATCGGGATTTGAAGTTGTAGCCTTCACCATATCCTCACTGAACAAGGATTCCCTATAGCGTTCTCTCCTCATAATCAATCCGAATTTGTCATTACTGATTCTTCCGTAAATTGTATCTTTGCTTGCATAGCCTTCTATCAGTCGGGCTATTTTTATCAATATGTCATCACCGGTTCTGGTTCCGTAGATGTCATTGACCATTTTGAATCCTTTGATATCAGATGTAACAACTATATATCTCTGATTCGGATTTTCCTTCAAAGTTTTTTCTACACGTGAATAAAGATAATCAGCATTGTAAAGACCTGTCAGTCTGTCATGTGTTGCAACAAATCTTTCTTCGTCAAGTTTTTTCTGTTCTTCGGTTCTGTCTTTGAGTGCGACAAATGCGCCGGTGTATTTTTCTTTTTTGTCGAGGACCTGCTGGTACTCTATCTCATATGTTATTCTTTCGCCTTCTTCTTTAGTGATATTTCTCACGCACTGGAAATATCCTTCTCTGGTGATGTCCTCAAAATCAAACTCATCACCGGCAGTCATCATCATGATATCTTTCCATGCACCCTCTATCTGATCCTGCCCATATCCGAGCATTTCTTTTGCTTTATTATTTGCAAAAATGCATATATTGTTTTCATCAAAGAACACAATTCCTTCGGATATGTTTCCCACGACCTCCGACAACAACCTGTAGGTGGCCACAAACGGTTTGTATTCCAGCGCGAAATAGTAAATCAGCACAGCCATCGAGCCGTAACCGACCATAGAATACTCGAGCACATTGGGGTTTAGTATATAGTACAATTCCCAACCCGCAACCACGAGTACAGACATGATCATCACGAAATATCTCTCGCGGTATATTGATGACGATTTAATGAATCTGATCAGAAGCAGAACCAGGCAGACAGCCGCCAACACATATGATAATCCGAGATGGATGTAGTGATACCACTCCGAAACATAGTTGTAGTACAGATGTCCGTTTCCGAACAGAACTTCCTCAGAACTAAACACGTGATGGAAAAATGGATTGAACACCATGATGAGTGTATCCAACCCACAGAATGTTCCGACAAGTCTTTCCTTAAGTGTTTTTCTGTACTCATACCCGCAGTATTTACAGGTAAATCTGATCATGAACGCAAGCATCCAGTCCGTACTTGAAAAATACAGAAAATAGCAAATTCCGGAAAGCTGATAGTTGCTTGAAAAAACGACAACCAGATTTGAAACAATAGGAATCAAAGCCGATATCAGAAGTTGCCTTGTTTCCTTTGCTATCGGCTTCTTACTTTTGAAGGTGCGTATGAGACAAATCACAAGCACCAGTATAAGCGCTGAAATAATAGATGCAAAAATATACATAATCGGGATGACCGGATTTGAACCGACGACCTTCTGACCCCCAGTCAGACGCGCTACCAAACTACGCCACATCCCGTTTGCCCGAGCGTTCGGAACATTTTTCCGAAGCACACAGTAAAGCTATTGTAGCATATTTCACACGAAAACTCAACATTTTTCTTGTTTCAAATCAGATTTTTTCCATATATATGTAAAAATAATTGACTAACGCCTGTTTTTGTGGTAAATTCTTGGTATGCGACTGATTCGGACGATGAATCAGAGATTAATCAAACAAATGGAGGACTGTACCTATGATGAAACTTGTATTGGTAAGACATGGTGAGAGCGAGTGGAACAAACTCAACCTCTTCACAGGCTGGAAAGATGTGGACTTAAGTGAAAAAGGACACGAAGAAGCTAAGCAGGCCGGTATCACACTGAAGGCTGAAGGCTACGACTTCGATGTATGCTATACTTCATATCTGAAACGTGCCATCCACACTCTGAATCACATTCTTGACGAGATGGACAGAGCATGGCTTCCGGTTCACAAAAGCTGGAAACTCAACGAGCGTCACTACGGAGCGCTTCAGGGTCTCAACAAATCAGAGACTGCAGAAAAATACGGAGAAGACCAGGTTAAGATCTGGCGTCGTTCGTTCGATGTTAAGCCACCTGCGCTTGAGCCGGATGATGAGAGAGCTCCTCAGAATCAGGATATGTTCCGCGATGTAGATAAATCACTCCTTCCTCTTCACGAGAGTCTGGAAACTACTATCGAGCGTGCAGTTCCTTTCTTCGAGGATGTAATCAAAAAAGATATGCAGGACGGAAAGAGAGTTATCATCGCTGCTCACGGAAATTCACTTCGTGCGTTGGTTAAATACTTCGATGATATGACACCGGAGCAGATCCTTGAGGTTAATATCCCTACAGGTGTGCCGCTTGTATATGAGTTTGATGACAATTTCAAAGTTATCAAGAGCTATTATCTGGGTGACCAGGAGGCGTTGAAGGCAAAGATGGACGCCGTTGCTAATCAGGGTAAAAAATGATTACATAGAAAAATAAGCCTGCCGCAAGCGGCAGGCTTATTTTTTATTCAACTGTAACTGATTTTGCGAGGTTTCTCGGTTTGTCGACATCCAAGCCCCTGGCTACTGCGATGTAGTAACCGAGCAGCTGGAGCGGTATGATCGCAAGCGATGTAGCGAAATGTTCGTCTGTCTTCGGGACGTAGACTGTGAAGTTCGCTGTGTCCTCAAGGTCGTACGAACCGTAGGTTGTAAGCCCCATCAGGTACGCGCCACGACTCTGCACCTCAACCATATTTGATATGGTCTTCTCATACAAATCGCTTTGTGTCACAACACCTATCACAAGCACGCCGTCTTCGATCAGACTTATAGTTCCATGCTTAAGCTCGCCCGCAGCGTACGCCTCAGAGTGGATATAGCTAATCTCTTTCATCTTGAGACTTCCCTCAAGACAAATTGCGTAGTCGATTCCACGACCTATGAAAAATACATCTTTCGCATTGGCATACTTAGCTGCAAACCACTGTATTCTCTCTTTGTCATCTATAACTTTTTGAATCTTGTTCGGTATGGACAGAAGCTCTGTCACGTACTCGGAAACCTTTTCGTCATCAACAAATCCCCTCACTCTCGCAAACTCTATCGCAAGAAGATAATTCACGATAAGCTGTGTCGAGTACGCTTTCGTGGTCGCAACAGCTATCTCCGGTCCCGCCAATGTGTAGCAGACATAGTCAGCTTCTCTGGCGATGGAAGAGCCCACGACATTTACGACAGCAAGTGTTTTCACTCCCTGTTCCTTCGCTTCACGAAGCGCCGCAAGCGAATCCGCTGTCTCTCCCGACTGGCTGATGATGATTACCAGCGCATCCTTGTCAAGCATAGGTTTTCTGTATCTGAACTCGGAAGCAAGCTCAACCCTGACAGGAATCCTTGCCATATCTTCAAACACATACTGCGCAGTCACGCCGACATGATAAGCCGAACCGCAGGCAACGATATGGATGGCGGAACATTTTTTTATGAAATCCTCCGTCACACCCGACTCGGAAAGATTGATTTTGTAACTTCCCTCGTCACCTGATATATACGACCTCACCGTATCCTCAACAACCTTTGGCTGTTCGTGGATTTCTTTGATCATGAAGTGTTCGTAACCGCCTTTTTCGGCAGCCTCAGCATCCCAGTCAATTTCCTCGACCGGCTTTTCTATCTCATCACCGTTCAAGTCGAAAAATGTCACGCCGTCTGCACTCACGCAACCCATCTCAAGGTTTCCGATATACTGAACTTTTCTCGTATACTTAAGTATCGCAG
>JAIKWQ010000004.1 GCA_024684535.1 Eubacterium sp.
TGACGTGGGTCTGAAAGAGTATATATGGCATGTCCCATACCGTAAACAAGTCCGCTGTGGTCGAAAGCCTCGCCATCCAATGCTTTCTCAAGGTAGCCTTTCACGCCCTCTTCGGTCTTCCAGTCACAATTACTCATCAGATCATCGTACATCTGCTGGATTTTCAAGTTAGCTCCACCGTGTCTCGGACCTTTGAGCGAAGCTATGGATGCTGAGATCGCGGAGTACGTATCCGTACCTGATGACGTAACAACGTGGTCTGTGAAAGTTGAGTTATTACCACCGCCATGATCTGCATGGAGCACCAACGCCACATCGAGGGTTGTCGCTTCAAGCGGTGTAAACTGTCCGTCCGCGCGAAGCATTCTGAGGATGTTCTCTGCAGTGGAATAATCTTTTCTCGGCTGCCTGATGATGAGATCAGCATCTTTCATATAATGCGCATACGCGTGATAAGCATAAACCGCGATAAGCGGAATCTTTGCGATAAGCTGCAGACACTGTCTGAACACATTTTTCGGGGATATATCATCAGGATTTTCATCATATGAATACAATGTAAGCACACTTTTTTGAAGCGCGTTCATCAGATTCTGGCTAGGCGCTTTCATGATGACATCTCTTACAAACGAGCCGGAAAGTTCACCGAGACTGGCTAAAACATTCAAAAATCCGGCCATTTCTCTTTCATCAGGAAGCTCACCCGTAAGCAAAAGATACGTGATTTTCTCAAACTGATATCTCTCCTCACTCGCGTTGTCAAGCAGGTCATAAACATCGTAACCTCTGTATCTGAGCGTACCCTCGCAGGGGATTCTCTTCTCCCCATCCTCCATAGACCCGATAACTTCGGATATCTCGGTAAGCCCCGTCAGAACACCTTTTCCGTTTCTGTCACGAAGTCCCTGTTTAACATCATACTTTTCATAAAGCTCTCTATTTATGATTCCTGTTGTTTCATTATAGTGCAAAAGGCGCGAAAACTCGTCATTTAAGTTCTCCGTAAGCGCCATCATTGAAATGTTGTCCATAACTTTGAAAACCCCTCTCTTTACATCAATATCTTTTGTATTATACTACAAAACAAGCAATCGTGCAAGTTTTCTGCGTTTTTTCATTTTTTTTCTTGACAGCTTTTGTGTATCGTGGTATTATACATATGAACAGTTGCTCATATGTTTGAGCAACGCGAACCATAAAATATCAAAACGGAGGCGAAAATTATGAAAAAGAAATTTAAATTACAGGATCTTGATTGCGCTAACTGCGCTGCAAAAATGGAAGAAGCCATCAAAAAAATCGAAGGAGTCACTGATGCTTCTGTAAGTTTTATGACACAGAAAATGATGATTGAAGCTGACGACGATATTTTTGACAGCGTTGTGGAAAAAGCAGTTGCCTGCATAGCAAAGGTTGAACCGGACTGTGTTGTTGTGATGTAATTTATGCGCCGAGCGAAGAAACAGGGGGGACAAAAAATGTCAAAGAAACTAAAAAACAGACTTATCAGAATCATTATTGCTCTGGTTATGTTTGCGATTCTTATGGTTTTGGAGCATACGGAGTGTTTCTTTGGTGACATTTTTCATAAGCTTGATTGGTATATACTTCTCCCGATTTGGCTTGTTCCCTATATTACAGTTGGTTTCGATGTGCTTTTCAAGGCATTCAGAAACATATCACACGGAAAAGTTTTTGATGAAAACTTCCTGATGATGATAGCAACTTTTGGAGCTTTTGCGGTGCAGGAATTCTCAGAGGCTGTAGCTGTGATGCTGTTTTATCAGGTGGGCGAACTCTTCCAGAGTTATGCAGTGGGTAAATCAAGAGAGTCGATCACTGCTATGATGGAGATAGTTCCGGAGTTTGCCAATGTCGAGGAAGACGGAGTGCTGACTCAGGTGGATCCTGATGATGTGGAGATAGGCACTGTGATTACAATTCTTCCGGGAGAAAAAGTTCCGCTGGACGGAATTGTGGTTGAGGGAACATCTATGCTTGATACCGCTGCTTTAACAGGTGAATCAGTCCCCAGAAGCATAGCTGAGGGCGACGAGATAATCAGCGGTTGTGTAAACGGAAGCGGAACGCTTAAGGTGAAAACAACAAAAGAATTTGATGATTCTACCGTCTCAAAAATTCTTGAGCTCGTTGAGAATGCTTCTTCCAAAAAAGCAAAAACAGAAAATTTCATAACCAGATTTGCGAAGTATTATACACCTGTTGTGACTGTAGGCGCAGTTTTGCTTGCGGTTATCCCACCAATCTTTATGGGTGGATGGCTGATATGGATGGAGCGCGCGTGTATATTTCTCGTTATCTCCTGCCCCTGCGCACTTGTGATATCTGTTCCTCTCGGATTTTTCGGCGGAATCGGAGCAGGTTCAAAAATCGGAGTTCTCGTCAAAGGCTCCAATTATCTGGAAGCCTGTGCCGAAATTGAAACAGTTGTTTTTGATAAAACAGGAACTATCACAAAAGGAGAATTCAATGTCAGTGGTATATATCCGACAAATAACGAGTACAAATCGGAGGAGGCTGAAAACTCACTGTTACGTTTGGCAGCTCTTGCTGAAGGATATTCGACACATCCTATAGCTCTTTCGATTAAAGATGCGTACATAAAAAATAACCCGAGTGACGAAAACAGTCTTGACCTGTCAGAAGTTACTGATTACGAAGAAATTGCCGGTCTCGGTATACACGCATTTATATACGGTCAGGAAGTTATCGCAGGCAACGATAAAATCATGAAAAAATACGATGTTGATTATGTGAAAAATAACGACATCGGAACTATAGTTTATCTCGCAGCAATGGAAGATGATGAGTTCTCTTTTGTCGGTTCAACAACTATATCAGACAGCATAAAATCCGGTGTTTCGGATGCAATATCTGATATGAAAAAATCAGGTATAAAAAAGACGGTTATGCTTACCGGAGACCACGCGTCTGTTGCAAATGAAGTAGCAAAAGAAGTCCATATTGATGATGTTTATTCAGAGCTTCTTCCCGCAGATAAAGTTGAAAAGGTTGAGTCGCTTTTGGAAGGGAAAACAGGAAATCTTGCTTTTGTCGGCGATGGAATCAACGACGCTCCTGTTTTGACCAGAGCGGATGTAGGCATAGCTATGGGAAGTATGGGAAGTGATGCTGCCATAGAAGCTGCGGATGTAGTTATAATGGACGATGATATTTCAAAAATAGGAAAAATAATCCGAATTGCAAGAAAAACAATCCGGATTGTCAAAGAGAATATAGTTTTTGCCCTGTTTGTAAAATTTGCAGTTCTGATTCTCGGAGCGCTCGGCTTCGCCAATATGTGGGAGGCGGTGTTTGCCGATGTCGGAGTTGCTGTGATAGCGATTTTGAATTCAATGCGTATGCTTCGAGGCAAAATACCTCAGGTATAGATCCCTTGCTTAAACACAAAACTTGTCAACCCCCAAACTGTAACATATGTACCGAAGTATAGCATATAGCGGCCACCTTGTAAATTAAGCAACCACGCATCTGTTTTTCTTTTTCACCTCACCAGATCATCCAATTTAAACTGTATAATTACCATCAAACTCACACGCATTTAATTATCTCCGTAATCGAACCCAGACTCGCGCGTTTCGCGTAATCCTCCAGGCCGTCAATTATCTCGGATGTTATATACGGATTATGGAAGTTTGCTGTACCGACCGCAACCATCGTAGCGCCTGCCATCATCAGCTCCAGCGCATCTTCTGTCGAGGCAACGCCTCCCATTCCTATGATAGGCAGGTCAGTGCTGTGTGCCACCTCGTAGACCATACGGACAGCTATCGGGTGAACGGCAGGTCCTGACATTCCACCCGTCTTGTTTGCAAGCGCAAACTTCCTTTTATTCACGTCTATCTTCATTCCTGTAAGCGTGTTTATAAGCGACACTCCGTCTGCTCCGCCGGCTTCCACAGCCTTTGCCATTTCTTTTATATCAGTCACGTTCGGACTGAGCTTCATAACTACAGGCTGATACGCAATCTCTTTTACTGCTTTGGTTATTTCTTCAGCCATTTCGGGTTTCTGACCGAAAGCAATCCCTCCCTCTTTTACATTCGGACAGGATATATTGATTTCAAGCATATCTATATCATCCCGAACATCGTCTTCACTAAGTCTTTTTACAACATTTAAATACTCTTCTTTTGAGTGACCGCAGACGTTTACTATAACCCTTGCATTATGCTCTTTTAAGTATTTCAAATCTCTGCCTATAAATGTTTCAACGCCCGGATTTTGAAGCCCTATGGCATTAAGCATACCCGAATTTGTCTCAGCAATTCTCGGAGTCGGATTTCCTGACCACGCCTTATCTGCCACACCTTTTGTAGTCACTGCGCCAAGTTTGCTTACATCGACATACTCGCCGTACTCCATCCCCGATCCGAATGTACCTGAAGCAGTAGTTATCGGATTCTCAAATTCTATTCCGGCAAAGTTTACTCGTAATAATTCACTCATTTTTTCATCCATCCGTTTTAATTATAATTGAATTTCAGTTGCATCAAACACCGGTCCGTCTTTGCAAATCCTTGCATTATTGACCTTCGAATGATCATCGACATCCACCGTCTCACATACGCATCCGAGACATGCTCCTATACCGCAGGCCATCCTTTCCTCCATAGAAATATATGTAGGAATCTTCTGCTCCATTCCGTAATTCTTTACTCCCTTAAGCATCGGCATCGGTCCGCAGGCGCAGATTATATCGCCTTTTATCCCCGACGCTTCGAGCGCATCGATGACCGTTCCTTTCGTTCCGACACTTCCGTCATCTGTCGATATCAGAACCTCATCACAGATTTCTTCGAATCTCTCTTTCAAAAATGTGTGCCTGTCTCTGTATCCAAGCACAACTGTCACAAACGGACTGTCTCCGTCATCAAGACCATTCGGAACGGTTTTTTCCCGAAAACTCTTTGCCAAAGCAAGCATAGGAGGAATACCGATTCCTCCTCCGATTAGTATCGGGCTTCTGTAGTTATCCTCTCCTATCACCGCTTCAAATCCGTTTCCAAGCGGTCCCATTATAGTTATATGATTGCCCGGAATCAATCTTGAAAACTCTTTTGTACCGTATCCTACCACTCTGTAAACAAGAGTTATATTGCGCTCATATTTATCAATATCACATATACTTATCGGTCTCGGAAGCAGGTGTGCTTCATCTCTTGTATACACAGAAACAAACTGACCCGGAACAGCTTCATCAGCTATACCGGGCGCATGAATATTTAACATAAAAACGTCATCTGACAGTTTACCTACTTCATTAATTATACATTCTTTTTTCATGTATTATTTCTCCAGTGCAGATTTGATTTTTGTTTTAAGTATTGGCATTTTTTCTCTGGCAATATTCCATATTGCCTCTCTGTCAGCTCCCTCTATGTCGTCCATAATTCTACTCTCGATTCCATAGAGTTTGTTCCACTGAACGGATTTGATTTCTGCTTTCACATCATCACTCAACCCGATTTTGGCTAATTCTCCAAGCTGCATGAGATTAAAAATACACGCTTCCACACACATCTTGTTTGACTTGAAATCCTCGAAAGATTCACAACCATGTGTGTACTTCATGATTCTGTCAACGTGATCCAAAATCTTGTTTAATACCTGTCTGTCACGACTGTCCATAGGTAACCTCCACGCTTTAATTTTTTAATCAGAATATTGAGTTGATATCCTCTATCATATCCACAACAGCTTGTCTTGAAGCTTCATAGAACTTGCTGTCACCAAACTGTTTATACTTATCCTGTTTATATGCACATATAATTCCTCTGGATGAATTCACTATCGCACCGAGTCCGTCTTCATTGAAGTACGGTCTGAGCGTATCGGCAGTTCCTCCCTGCGCGCCGTATCCGGGAACAAGAATATATGTATTTGGCATTTTTTCACGTAAAAATGCTCCCATCTCCGGATATGTGGCGCCCACAACTGCACCGACATTGGAGTATTCACCGTCCATAGAGTCCATACCCCATTCGTTTACCTTGTCAGCCACGAGTTCATACAGCGGATGTCCGTCTATCATCTGATCCTGGAACTCTCCGGATGAAGGATTGGATGTCTTTACAAGCACAAAAATTCCTTTGTCGTATTCATTGCAGGCATCAACAAAAGGCTTAACTCCGTCTGTTCCCAGATATGGATTGACAGTTACCATATCTTCATCAAAAGCGGAAACCTCAGTGTCTCCTATCGTCACTGCACCTATATGTCCGTTTGCATACGCAGCGGATGTCGAGCCGATATCGCCTCTTTTCACATCACCTATAACCACAAGACCTTTTTCTTTGCAATACTTAACCGTTTTGTCAAAGGCGATAAGTCCCGGTATTCCAAACTGCTCATACATAGCAATCTGTGGTTTTACAGCAGGTATCAGATCATAAGTGGCATCAACAATTTCTTTGTTGAACTTCCAGATTGCCTCTCCCGCTGCCTCGAGCGCGCCGAACTGCTCTGTTATGGCATCGTCAACCATTTTTTTCGGTATGTAGTCGATCATCGGATCAAGCCCAACCACAACCGGCGCATTTTTCTCTTTTATTTTGTCAATCAGAACTGATATCATAACACTTCCTCCTCTTTAACAGGATCTATGAAAAGATCAATCTCACCAAAATCGTCTATGGCAAAATCCTCGATAAATCCGGAGTTTTTGATATCCTCAACAACATTTTTGTTGCTGAGAGTTGTGAGAATTTCTTCTTTATCAATCCATTTTTTATCGTGGAGATCCTCTGAGAGACGGACATTATCAGTCACCGCGTCACATAAAAATGCTATGCCGCTCGAACACACCTCTCCTGCTGTAAATCCCCAGGTATAGAGAGTTTTTGTCACCTCTACGGTGAGACCTGTCTGCTCAAGTATCGAACGCTTCAGGGCAATCTCAGGTGTTTCCCCAAACTCGACGTAACCGTTGATAAATTCCCATTGATACGGATCGAAAATTCTGTCGTCATACCAGCGTTCGACAACCAAATATTTGTCATTGTGCCTAACTATTCCTTTTGTCAATACGCGAAATTTTTCCATATACTATCTCGCTCCTTTCCAATCCTGTATCTGTGATTATTTTGCCTTAATATATCCTTTGGCTTTGAGTAACTCGGCCATCAGCACACCACCACCTGCTGCACCTCTGACAGTGTTGTGAGAAAGTCCCACAAATTTCCAGTCAAAGTATGAGTCCTCTCTGAGTCTTCCTATAGTGATGCCGTATCCGTTTTCATAATCCACATCAAGTCTTACCTGCGGACGGTCATCTTCGGTCATATATCTGATAAACTGTTTTGGTGCACTCGGTAGTCCCAAACTCTGCGGTTCGCCTGAGAAACTCTCCATTGCCTGTATAAGCTCATCCTTTGAAGGCTTTTTGTTCAGGTTTACAAATGCAGCTGCGGTATGTCCGTTTAATACCGGCACTCTGATACACTGGCTTGTGATAACCGGTCCCTCAGCAGGAACTATCACGCCGTTTTCAACATGTCCCCATACGCGAAGAGGCTCTTTTTCACTTTTTTCTTCCTCGCCACCTATGTACGGAATAATGTTGTGCTCCATCTCGGGCCAGTCTTTAAATGTTTTTCCCGCTCCCGATATAGCCTGATATGTAGTTACTACCGCAAGTGAAGGCTCAAACTCTTTCCAGGCAGTAAGCACAGGAGTATAACTCTGAATCGAACAGTTTGGTTTCACGCAGATAAATCCATTGGTAGTACCAAGTCTTTTTTTCTGTGACTCGATAACTTCCAGATGTTCAGGGTTTATCTCAGGTACTATCATCGGAACATCCGGAGTCCAACGATGCGCCGAATTGTTTGATACAACAGGAGTTTCTGTTTTTGCATACTCCTCTTCTATTTTTTTTATCTCATCTTTGGTCATATCTACTGCGCTGAAACAGAAATCAACTTCAGAAGCCACTGCCTCTACCTCAGCTACATTTTTAACTACAATTTTTTTCACTGATTCAGGCATCGGAGTATCCATTTTCCATCTTCCCCCTACTGCCTCCTCATAAGTTTTTCCTGCACTCCTGGCACTTGCTGCTATAGACACAACCTCAAACCATGGATGATTCTCAAGCAGAGACACAAATCTCTGACCAACCATACCGGTTCCTCCAAGAATACCTACTCTCAATTTTTCACTCATTTTTATGTCATCCTTCCTTTATTTTTTTGTCATTATCAATGATGGAACAGTCTGATACCGGTGAAGCTCATCACGATACCATGCTCATCGCAGGCTGCGATAACTTCATCATCTCTGATTGAACCACCGGGCTGAGCTATATACTTAACACCCGATCTGAATGCTCTTTCAACATTGTCCGAGAACGGGAAAAATGCATCGGATCCGCACACAACATCTTTTGCATACTCTTTGATCCACGCCTCTTTTGCTTCTTTTTCAAATACCGGCGGTTTTTCAGTAAATACTTTTTCCCACTCACCGTCTCTGAGCACATCCATATAATCATCACCGATGTACAAATCAATCGCATTGTCTCTGTTTGCTCTCTTAATCTCATCTTTAAACGGAAGGTTGAGCACCTGGGGTGACTGACGAAGAAGCCAGTTATCAGCCTTCTGTCCCGCAAGTCTTGTACAGTGAATACGTGACTGCTGTCCGGCGCCTACACCTATCGCCTGTCCGCCCTTGACGAAGCATACTGAATTTGACTGTGTATACTTAAGTGTAATCATAGCAACTGACATATCGATTCTTGCCTGATCCGGGAGCTCTTTATTTTTAGTTACAATGTTATTGAAAAATTCTTTGTTAATATCAAGTTCATTTCTTCCCTGCTCAAATGTGATACCAAATACTTCCTTGTGCTCTATCTGCGGAGGTACAAAATTCGGGTCCATCTCTATGATAGCATATGTTCCCTTTTTCTTGTCCTTGAGCATCTCAAGTGCTTCAGGTTCGTATCCCGGAGCGATGATACCGTCTGAAAACTCTCTTTTGATGATGCTTGCAGCAGAAACATCGCAGACATCCGACAAAGCGATGAAATCTCCGTATGATGACATACGGTCAGCTCCTCTGGCTCTCGCATATGCAGCAGCAAGCGGGGAAAGCTCTCCGAGATCATCTACCCAGTAAATCTTTGCTTCAACATCAGATAACGGAAGTCCTACAGCAGCTCCTGCAGGTGAAACATGCTTAAATGATGTTGCGGCAGGAAGTCCTGTGGCTTTTTTCAGCTCAGATACCAACTGCCATCCGTTCAGCGCATCAAGAAAGTTTATATATCCCGGTTTACCATTCAATATTTTTACCGGTAATTCTCCACCGTCCTGTGCATATATTTTTGATGGTTTCTGATTAGGGTTACATCCGTATTTTAATTCCAATTCTTTCATTTTGATTTCCTCCGATTCTTATTTATTTTTATTTACAATTCTTGTATCATACTTGCCTGTAGCTATATCTATGTATCTGACAAAAAGTGATACCTTATTGTCATCATTTAATGCATCCCACACTTTGTTTGTGAATTCGTCGATGTCTCCGCTTATCTCAACTTGTGTCGGCTCTCCCTCGTAGCTCGGAAGCGGATTGCCGTCGCCCATATAAGTATGGATAAAGCTTCCCTCTCCGGGTGTCGGATTTGCATATGAATATGTAAATCTGTCACATCTTTTGTCATCACCTTTATGGCTTTTGAGTATTGACATCTCATAGTCAAATTTTCCGTCTGCCACATGCATAATACCTGAAATTCTAGGTGTGAAATTCGGCGCATCAGGCTCAAACTCGCGAGTCCTTAATGACTCCTCAAATGTCTGACCTTTTTCCATAAGCTCGTATATTGTATCCGTCTGATCTCCGTTTGTAACGATGGTATCGTTTCCGCGAACTCTGACAGGCGCATAAATGATAAGTGAAGGATCCTCAAGCTTTGACTCATCAAAAGCCTGTGTTCTTATTCCTTCTCCATCCTCGACAAATACGCGGTTACGGCTGTTTGAGCTTCTTCCCATAATGAAGTACGCTGTCACAGCATTTTTACCGTCGGGTGTCACACCTATAACTATACCTCTTCCCGGATAAGCGTTTCCCTTCAAATCGTTTTCAAGACTGATTGTTTTCATTTTCATCCTCCTTTTAGGCTTCTCTTAGCTCAAGCGGTTTCTCTCTGTCCATCTCCTCGCACATTGTAAGGAATTTCTCAAGCGGAACATCGTTAACCTGCTTGTTTGTTCCACGTATGTTCAGTGAAACAGTATTGTTTTCAACTTCCTTGTCACCGATTACGACTACGTACGGTGTTTTTGCCTTCTTAAATGTCTTAATCTTGTTCATCATATTTTTGTCAGAGCTGTCTGTCTGTACTCTGATATGACGGTCTCTGAGCATACCCTCAATCTTTTTCGCATACTCGTTGTGTTCCTCGTGTATCGGAACGAGACTTACCTGTGTCGGTGCAAGCCAGAACGGAAATGCTCCCTTGAAGTTTTCGATAAGGATTCCGATAAACCTCTCAAATGATCCGAATATAGCTCTGTGAATCATGACCGGCTGTTTAAGTGTTCCATCTGCCGCTGCATACTTCAGTCCGAAGTTACCCGGAAGCTGGAAGTCAAGCTGTATGGTTCCCATCTGCCACTCACGACCGAGAGCGTCTTTCATCTGAAGGTCGATTTTCGGTCCGTAGAAAGCGCCGTCGCCCTCATTTATCTCGTAACCTCCCTCTCCGTAGGTCGCATCGAGTATTTCTTTGAGTTCAGCTTCTGCCTTGTCCCAAAGTTCTACATCTCCCATGAAATCATCAGGTCTTGTAGACAACTCTGCTCTGTATGTAAGACCGAGCGTGTTGTAAATCTGATCTGCTATCTTCATGATATCTGCTATCTCATCACCGATCATATCCTCTGTGAGGAATGTATGGTCATCATCCTGATGGAAAAGCTGAACACGAAACAGTCCGTTTAACTCACCTGATTTTTCTTTACGATGAATAGGTGATGTCTCAGAAAATCTGAGCGGAAAATCTTTGTATGAATGACCTTCTCTTTTGTATACATTTATCGAGTTCGGGCAGTTCATAGGCTTAATCGCATAAACAGTGTTTTCATCTATCTCGGAAATAAACATGTTGTTCTGATAATGAGCCCAGTGTCCGCTTGTTATCCAAAGCTCTCTGGAATTAAGTATCGGAGCAGCTATCTCCTGATATCCATGACGTTCATGTATATCTCTCCAGAATGACAATAATGCATTGTAGAGTTTCCAGCCTTCAGGAAGCCAGTATGGCATACCCGGCGCTGTCTCGTGGAACATAAAAAGTCCAAGCTCCGGTCCTATTTTTTTGTGGTCTCTCTCCATAGCTTCCCTAACGAGTGCCAGGTGTTCTTTCAGTGCTTTTTTATCAGGGAATGCATAGAGATAAATTCTCTGCATACTGTCTCTGTTTTCGTCTCCGCGCCAATAAGCCCCTGACGCTGATTTGACCTGAAATGCAGTCTGCAAAAGCTCCTGTGAATTCTCCACATGCGGTCCGCGACACAGATCTACATAGTCATCACCTGTATAGTAAATAGTTATAATTTCATCTTCAGGAAGCTCCTCTATAAGCTCCATTTTGAATTTCTGGTCTTTGAATATTTCTCTGGCCTCGTCTTTTGAAACCTCTTTTCTGGTCCAGTCTTCCTTGCGTTTCAAAATCTCTCTCATTTTTTCTTCAATCACCGGGTAATCATCCTGTGTGACATTTCTCGGCAAAGTGAAGTCATAGTAGCAACCGTCATCAATCTGCGGTCCTATAGAAAACTGAACTTTGTCCTTTCCGAAAATCTCTATCACCGCTTTGGCAAGTACATGTGCCAACGAGTGACGATAAACCTGTAAAAATTCTTCTCTTTCCATCTTATTTCTTCCTCCAAATTATTTTTCTGCAAATCTGGTAAGCCACTGCGAAATCTCGTGCCAGTACTCACCCGGGTCAACCTGATTGCTCTCAGCATGCTTGGCCCTGAATATCGTAACCTCTTTTTTGAACTCCGCGCTGCACGCTTCATAGAGTTCATTCATCATCTCATATGGCACGAATCTGTCTTCGTCGCCATGGATAAACAATGTCGGTGCTTTTATTTTTTTCACCTGTTCTATCGCTGAATTCTTCTTGAATCCAAACTTATATCTTTTGTAACAAAACAGGTTGCACAGATACAAAACCGGAAAAATCGGTACTCCCATTTCATTCCGCAGCTCGTGTCGGAATTCTTCCCAACAGGATGTGTAGCCGCAATCATCTATGATCGCTTTTACATTGTCCGGCAGTTCTTCACCACCTGCAGCAATCACCGTTGATCCCCCCATCGAAATTCCATACAAAGCAATCTTTGCGTCGGGGTCATTTTTCACTATCAACTCAACCCAGTCTTTTATATCAAATCTTTCGTGTACGCCCATCCCAAAGTACTTGCCTTCACTCATTCCATGTCCTCGCGCATACGGGGTATATATGTGGTACCCCAAGTCAAAAAACTTCATCGCCTGCTTGGATATGTCCTGCAATCTGTGATTCGTGTATCCATGACACAGGATCACATACAGATGTCTGTTCGGGTAGAGTTCGTTCATCACTACTCTGGATCTGAGTTTCAATCCGTCAAACGAGGTTATCTCTACTACCTCACCTTTTTCCAGCCAGTGGACCGAGTCTTTCACATAGTCTTTCAGCTCGGAATCCTCACCCATTCCCATAACATCAGCCATCGCGATAGGAGCTTTTCTGGCCAGCGTAAATTTCGTTAAAAATACAACGACAACAATCAGTGCTATAACCAAAACCAACGCTTCTATCAACAGAGCAAGGTGCATACCTTTCGCAAGGAAAAATATTCCGAACCCCAAAACTATTGCATATATCCCGGCGTTTCTGATCTCTTTGATCATCTTCCGCTGTCCCCCATCATCAAATATCTTTGTGCGTGAAGCTCTTTTTCCCTGTGGCGTATTCATCCACTGTCTGTCCTGAGCCATACAGTTTGTACTTGTAAGTCATAAGTCCGTCAAGTCCCACAGGCCCTCTGGCGTGTATCTTTCCGGTGCTGATTCCCACCTCAGCGCCGAAGCCGTATCTGAAACCGTCAGAAAATCTGGTTGAGCAGTTTGCGTATACTCCCGCCGAGTCAACCAATTGCATAAACTTCTCGATATTTTCTTGGTTCTTCGTAAGAATCGAATCCGTATGATGCGAACCATGTTGGTTAATGTGGTCTATAGCCTCATCAATGTCAGATACAAATTTGATTCCAAGCGCAAACGAGAGGTACTCCGTATCAAAATCGTTGTCCGAAATCTGCGTAACTTCCTCAGCTTCGGCACCCAGCTTTGAAATAAGTTCAGGCGTGGCATTAATTTTTACACCCTCCGACTTCAGTCGTTTTGCCAAATTTTTCAAAAACTCATCCGAGACATTTTTGTTTATTAGCAGCGTCTCAACGGCATTACATGCGGCAGCATACTGGATTTTTGCATCCACGATGATATCTATTGCCTCGTCGGTCTCCTCATCCACATATATGTGACAGATTCCGTCGGAGTGCCCCATAACAGGTATGGATGTGTTGTCCATGATGTATCTCACAAACTTGTTTGACCCTCTTGGTATCAAAAGGTCCACATATCTGTCGAGTTTCAAAAGCTCATCTATCTCGGCATGTGATTCAGCCTGCGCAAGGCATCCTTCCGGAAGTCCCGCTTTCGTCACTGCTTCTTTTATCACGTTAAACAGGATTCGATTGGTGTTCAGTGTTTCTTTGCCGCCTTTCAGTATGGCGCAGTTTCCGCTTTTGATGCAAAGCGATGCAATCTGCACAAGCGCATCCGGTCTCGCTTCAAAAATAACACCGATGACGCCTATCGGACAACTCTGTCTGACAAGTCGCAAGCCCTCATCAAGTTCCCTGTTAAGCGTGACTTTCCCGATAGGATCCTCAAGCTCCATAAGCATAGTCAGGCCTTCGAGAACGCTTCCCAGCTTTCCCTCGTCAAACTTCAGCCTTTTTTTCACGGCATCAGCCACACCTGTTTTATCAGCTTCATCAAGATCCTTGTGGTTTTCAGCAAAAATGTCGTCTTTATGGGCCTCAAGAGCATTTCGTATCGCCTGAAGCGCCTGATTTCGAGATGTCTCACTTGTGGCACCCATACGTGGTGCAGAGAGTTTCATCTCTCTCGCCATATCTTCAACAGTCATTATTCTCTCCAATCGTCTGTTTTAACGGATTTTTGACAGTACATAGAACATTATACTTCTTTTGACAAAATAAATCAAGGAAAAGATACTTCAGATTATAATATATATTCATCGATTCACCGGATCAATCCACTGTTCTGAGCGTGATTTCGCCGGTATGAAGGATTTGTTCGGTTCCGTCATCAAGTTTTACAATCAATCCGGCATCATCCGTAATCCCCGTAGCCACGCCCTCTGTCGTGTTTTCAGTCGCATCGGGTGAAGCTCCGAATCGAATCCTTTTTCCAAGCACGAGTGATCTTTTTTTGTATTCCTCAAGATATGATTTATCGGGCAGCGCCTCGTATAAATCGTACATGTGCGCTATCACAGATGCTGCCAGCTCGTTTCTTCCCGTGTCCGCTTCTTTTGTTTCCGAAACATCCGAATCAAAAATAAACCCGATGACATCTTTCAACTCATTCGGAATCACATCAGGTTTGATTACATTTATCCCGATACCTACCACAACAGAATCTATCCCTTCGCTTTCCACACCGGAAATTGATTCCGCGAGGATACCACACACCTTTTTGTTCCCCAACCAAACATCGTTCACCCACTTGATATTCGTGGTTTTCCCATAAACTTCCTCTATCGCAAGACTTACCGCCACCGCAGCCTGCGTGGTTATAGAGATCACGTCTTCAGCCTCTTTTCCCTCAGGTTTAAAAAGCATACTGATATAGAGTCCGCAACCTTTCGGCGAGAAAAATGCCCTGCCTCTTCTTCCTTTTCCGGCAGTCTGACAATCGCTTATCACAACAAGTCCATGCTCTGCTCCGGTTGTCACAAGTTTTTTAATTTCCTCGTTGGTGGAATCAGTTATATCAAGCACTTTTATATCGTATTTACTTCTGTTTTTTTTGCGTAAAATACTATTGATTTTTTCAGAAGAAAGCTCTTCTGTTTTTTCTTTCGGTATTATATTTTTATTTATAATACTTTTTTCATTATTTTCAAGCATTTTTAACTCTTTCTTTTATAGACTCATAACAAGATCCGTCAGGTACACTGCAAGGCATGAAACCACCGCCACAGGCATAAGTCCCGCACCCGTAAGTGCCATAATTATTGCCGCAACAGTACCAACTGCAGCAGTTATAATATCACCGGTTGCGTAGAGAATTGCAGGTATGGTCATCGCTGTTAAAACAGCATATGGAATGTACGACAAAAATGATAATACAAATCGGTTTTTTATTTTGTTTTTAACCGCAACAAACGGAACGGCTCTGATGAGATAAGTCGAAAAAGCCATCAAAAATAAATATATAAAAAACAGTTTTATATCCATTATTTTTCTCCTCCCTGCATTTGTTTTTCATCATTTGTTTTTTCTACAGGTTTTATAATCGCGGTAATCACAGATGCAACAACTGCGCAAATACTTATGGATATTCCCGAAGGTACATTTTTAAGGACAGGTATGTAATAAAACATACAACTCAAAGCCGCTGCCGCAGCCACCGCTATCGCTACTGCGCCGCTTTTTTTGATCTCGGGAACAACTATCGCAATAAACATCGCATATATTGCTATCCCGAGTGCGTTCATAACCGACTCCGGTAAAACTTCACCAAGCAAAGCTCCCGAAAGTGTACCAAGCGTCCAACCGATATACGGTATCACACCCAGTCCCGCAAAGTACGAACGACTCACTTCTTTTTTCGTTACCGCAACAGCGAATATTTCATCGGTTATTATGAATCCGAAAATAAGTCGCCAAACACTTGTGAATTTATCACATACTTTTTGAGAAAGTGAAACCGACATAAACGAATATCTGATATTAATCGTAAACTGGGATATCAGCATCTCCACATAATGACCCGGATGCAACATAACCGTAATTCCTGCAAGCTGCCCGGCAGATGTCAGGCAGAGCATAGATATCAGAACCGCTTGCCACCAAAAAAGGCCGAAAGAGATAGCCATGATTCCGAATGTAAAAGAAACAGACAGATATCCCAAACCGATTGGAATTCCGTCTTTTAAACCTGCTATGAATCTGTCTTTGGTCGTATTCATGGTGAACTCTCCTTACAGGCGGACATTATAACACGTTTTGCGGACTCGCGCAAGTATGAGTCCGGGCTTATTTTTTTGTGGCATTTTTTACCGGGACATGATATGATAGATAGCAACAGGTTTTGATTTTGTACAATTTAAAAATTGGTTCGAAAGGAAAAATATGACTGAAAACAAAAACACCTCACACGAGACAGCTGTGAAAAAAGAAAAAACAATCCTTGTTGCGGTTGCACTCGGTGATGTAAACGATACCGAAGATTCCCTTGACGAACTCGGAGAACTTGCTGATACTGCAGGCGCCGAAGTTATCGGAAGAATAATCCAACAAAGAGATGCCTTTCATCCGGGAACATACATAGGAAAAGGAAAAATAGAAGAACTGAAAGAGCTCATAAACATATGGCGCGCAGACAGCATCATCTGCGACGATGAGCTCTCTCCTGCTCAGATGAAAAACCTCTCGGAAATGCTGGGCGTCAAGGTCATAGACAGAACAGTTCTCATTCTTGACATTTTTGCAGCTCATGCAAGAACAAACGAAGGAAAACTCCAGGTTGAACTGGCTCAGCTTCGTTATCGTTCATCGCACCTCATCGGTATGGGTCAAATCCTCTCAAGACAGGGTGGCGGTATCGGTACCAGAGGTCCGGGAGAAACAAAACTTGAGGTTGACAGAAGACAAATCAGAGACAGGATTTCAACACTCAACTCAAAGCTGAAAGAGGTTGTGAAAAACCGCGAAACACAGCGCGCCGGCAGATCATCCGCAGGGATTCCCACGATTTCTATAGTAGGATATACAAATGCAGGCAAATCCACTCTGCTAAACAGGCTCACAGGATCGGATGTACTCTCAGAAGATAAGCTGTTTGCAACACTTGATACAACCACAAGACAATACGAGTTAGAAGACGGCCAAAAACTCCTTTTTACGGATACAGTCGGATTCATCAACAAGCTTCCGCATACGCTTATCAAGGCATTTCGTTCAACATTGGAAGAAGCGGGATACGCTGATATACTGCTTCACGTCGTAGATTCATCAAACCCGAATCTCGACACACAGATGAAAGTGGTCTATGATACTCTGAAGGAACTGAACATCTCCGACAAACCGATCATAACCGCCTTCAACAAATCAGATAAAACACACGGAGCGACTGAAATCCTAAAAGACTCTGCCGCCGACGAAGTCGTTCATATCAGCGCAAAAACAGGCGCAGGCATCGACGATTTAATTGCTGTTATAGATAAAACAGTAAACTCATCAATGGTATATGTCGAAAGAGTTTTTCCTTTTGAAGATGCAGGGAAAATACAGATTATCCGTTCGCACGGGAAACTTATCAAAGAAGAATACATCGAAACAGGCATACTTATCGAGGCACAGATCCCTGCGGAATTCCTGCATAAACTTGACTAAATCAGCCTGAAAATGTATAATCAAACTATCTATTTTCGATACTTGCAACATACTACACTGATACATATCAATCGATGGGAGGTATGAAAATGAAAAAATCTGTCGTATCAATTCTGTTATGCTGTATTCTCGGCATATGCTGTTTCACGGGATGTACCGGAACAGGCACTGAAAACCTGTCGCAAGTCGCACCTGAATCAGGCGCAAAGTTCGACGTCGACGGAAATAATACAGAAGGACTTGCCGAGCCCGCAGTAGATGAATCAGGCGAGGTAACAGAAGAAAAACAAGCGGCCGGCTCAGGAACAAATCAGACTCAGAACAAAGAGAATACGACCAACAAAATCAACAATGAAAAACTGATTTACAAATGTACTCTTTCCGTAGATACGCTTGATTACCAAAATTCTGTTAAAACATTCCGCGAGCTCGTAAAAAAATACAACGGTTTTCTCGAGCAGGAAAATGAATCAAACGATGCAAATTACGAAAGTTATTATTACTATGACGAAGTAAAAAAAGGAAAAAAACACTACAACTATTCCGCAACTGTGCGCATACCATCAAAGGACTACAACAACTTCCTTGATGAAACAGGAGGAATAGGTGAAGTAAGAAACAAAAATGCCAACGTCACAAATATTTCTCAGCAATACTACAATCTTCAGGCTGAACTTGAAGTCCTCGAGGCGAAATATGACAGATATCTCGAGATGCTCAAAAAAGCCAAGACAACAAATGATATTATAACTATCGAAGGCACTATAACAGCTCTTGAAACTCAGATTAACCAGATCAAGACTCAGTTAAACAACTACGATAATGATGTTGCATATTCTTTTGTAACTATAAGCATAAAAGAAGTTGAAAAAATAGAGGATGTAGAACAAAAGGGAACCGTTTCCAACGCATTTTCAGATTCTTGGGAAAAATTTGCAGGAGTATGTCACAGCCTGTTCATCATTCTTCTGTATCTGTTGCCGTACATACTTGTGCTTTTGGCAATACTCGTCATCGTATTGCTTGCTACGAGACCGGCCCGCAAACGTGCTAAGGCAGCGCGCAAGGCACGCTTAGAAGGTGCAACAGCCTCTCAGGCACAACAAACCCAATCAGATGACGCAGTCAAATGATTTATTCAGTAGCATATAATTCGATTTTAGTTTACTGATTAATATGAATAGTTATACTCTATGGCAGGGGTGTAAGTGATTAACAACCCATAAACAGGCTGGTTAATTGCTTACACCCCGTCAAATTATACTACTGAATAAATCATCACCAGGTCTTGACGATTGTCAGCCTGTTGCACCCGTCCTTGTGCTCGTAAATAACATCATCCATACTCTTCTTCACCATAAAGA
>JAIKWQ010000091.1 GCA_024684535.1 Eubacterium sp.
CACATATCAGTACGGATGATATCGATGTGGCGCGTGAAAAATTCCACGACACGACGGATGGTTCAAGTACCGCTAAGGCGCTTGAGTGGCTGGAAGCGCAAGGTATGATAATCTAAACAATCAATTGGTTATCCTTGAAGCAGCGTAGATAGGACAGAATGATAAAAATGAAAAATAAAAGAGATGTGTTTGATCGATTATTTGAGTTAAAGCCTTTGCGAGGGCTCGCGTCCCACAGGGAGGGCATACTCTACCTGTTTTTCGGCGGGCTGACGACACTTGTGAATTTGGTGTGCTCGGCGTTTTTTTGGTATGTGATTGGCTGGAATGATGTTTATATGGATTTGTTCGGGAGTCAGGTGGCGGTCGGAACATTTTTCGGGAACCTGATATCTATCGTGATTTCCATTATTTTTGCGTATGTGACCAACAGGATTTGGGTTTTTCGGTCGGAAGTAACAGGCGTGAAGGGAATCGGCGCTGAGTTCGGAAAGTTTTTCGGCGCCAGAGTGGTGACGCTACTGATTGAACTCGGAGGCGTGCAACTTGTGACGGTACTTTTCCCGGGAGACGGGGTGGTGCTGTTTATCGGAAAGCTGATAACTCAGGTGCTTGTCATCATTTTGAATTTCGTGTTCAGCAAGCTGATTGTGTTCAAGTGACAAATTGACACATAAAGGGCGAGAAAATGACACAGGTCGGGTGTATGATATGAGAAACAGTGAAATTAGGCAGGCTGGAGATTGTTTTCAGCGAATTTGCTAAAGACTGGAAGGAAAAATGTCGATATAGAGTACGGATTGTTGGATTTTGATTCAATATGATTTTTTAGAAGCGAGGACATGGCTATGAAAAATAAAATGAATAAAAATGTATCGAAAGGACGAGTTGGAAGGCGCTTACTTAGTGTGCTTCTGGCTCTTAATTTGTTTATAACTGCGTTTTACGGAATAGTGTTTTTCAGAGATTCCGGAAAAATTGCAAAAGCAGATACAAGCGTACAGATAAAGATTGCAGGTGGAGCTGTTTTAGATGACAGGCAACCTAATACTATGGATGTCGGAGAATGGCCGCTTGAAATTCAGTCCAGTGATATTTCGTTTGACAAACCGAGTGATTATGAAGTGACATGGGGGGTTCAAAGTGGAGGAGGAACTGTAATTAATATGGTTGATCCATCGGAGCCCAATATATTCAAAAAAAATATACAAGCACTTGCGCCGGGAAACGCAACAATCTATGTTCAGGTTTATAAAACTGATGATGGACATACGCGTGTCGGATTTGCCAGCTATACAATCGAGGTGACTCTTGGTATTGATACTTCAACCGGGAGCTCAGAAAGATATAAAAAAGTATATAATGACGATACAAAAAAATCACTTATTATGTATACTGGTGAAAAGAATGTTCAGATGAAATTGAACTTTGGTGATGCAACCAAGGCAAAATGGATTTCTGATGAGGAAGAGATAATAACTGTAGGAGAGAATACAGGAAAGGTAGATGCCATAGGCGCAGGAAAAACCGTATTGCATGCTGAATATACTTATCCGGGTTCTACAGATCCTGCGAATGCTGAGATTGATGTTTATGTAATACCGAGGTTATCGCAAACAAACGGAATGGGGTACGAAACAAATCCTTCGTTTGTTATTGATGCGGATAATAACTCAATATATAATGATACATTTTTTAAAGAAAACAGTCCGAATTCTGTTCGTGGAAAGATATATTGGTCGATAATGGTTGAAGCACCTCCCGGGTCAAGTGAAGATAAAATTGAAATAGCAAATTCCTCCGGTAAGAAGTCGGATTTGATTGATATTTCACCTTACAGGTCGAATTCAAATCGAATGACTGTTAAGGGAACGGCAGGAGAATACTATGTGTACTTTTATGTGTACGATTCAAAACACAAAGATAATATAAAAGATTTGGGGGATTCAAGTTATTCTCCCACGATGGCAAAAATCACAATAAAAAGTTCTGTTGACGACAAAGATGTTGTTTTGGGAATTGGAGACTCTTTGAATTTGCCTGAGAACTATAATATGACTGATGATGATTTTAAAAACACATTTTCAGTCCTTGCGCCCGTTATAAAAGAGGGTGGGGCTGATGCCGGTAACTATGTGGAATTGAATCCTGATAAGACTATTGTGACAGCGATGAAGGAGGAAACAGTCCTCGTTCGGATGAAGGCAAAGCCGGATAAAATTGATTATGTCAAACAGTTGCTTGGAATTGATCCGGATGATCCGCTTCCAGCTGGACATGAAGACGGAGTATTTAGTATTACTCTGATAATTGTTGATGGCATTACGTTGGCGCCAACAGCGGTTGTTATCAGTTTAGGACAGGAGTATCAGTTACATGCTTCTTTGCATGGAGATACATTAGGCGAGATATATTGGGCGAGCGATTCGCCTTCATATGTTTCAGTTGATCCAAATACCGGATTAATAAAAGGATTAAAGGTTACAACGTCAGATGTCAAAGTAAAGGCATCGGTACAAATGAAAGGAGGCGTTGTCAGAACTGCAAGCACTGTCGTTAAGGTTGAACCTGCAGTTACCAAATTCACATTGAATCCTTCGGGAAATCAAAAAATGAATGTTGGAGATGTGTTGACAATGGAGGCGAAGATACAGGAAAAGGTTTCTGTTGCTCCATTGAGATGGATAAGTACAAAAGAAGATATTTTTACTGTCACTCCGGCTGCAGATAATAAAACAGCAGTAATAAATGCAATATCAGGTGGGACGGGAACGTTAATGGTTGAAAACACCGTAAATGGTGAGAGAGTTACGGTTGATATTATTGTCCAAATCCCGATTGAGAGTATTGAATTCACAAACAAAGATGGATATAAGATACCATTTTATCAGAATGGACACAATATGAGGGAAGAGGTGAAGATTACACCGGACAATGCTACATCGACAGATTTGGTGTGGACATTGGAGGGAAGTACGTCTATAGCGACAATTGACTCTTCAGGTTATCTTAAGTTCAAAGCACCCGGAAGGATAAGCGTTACTGTCCGTCCAGCATATAATCCGAGGGGTGTATATGATACTACGATAATAACAATTGTCGGTGGACCAAATGATATTACATTTGAAAACTTGAAAGATAACATATTGAATGTAGAAGTAAGTGAAGAAAAAACAGTAAATCTGAAGTTTGACCCGGAAACAGCGACTACTTCACTGGTTTGGAGAGCATCAAGGCCGGGAATAGTGAGGTTGACATACGATGAAGAAAGAAAACAATTAAATGTATTGGGGCAAGGTGTGGGAGAGTGTATAGTTAGTTGTAGGACAGATGACAACCTGGTTTTTGAATTTACTGCGATTGTCACCCAGGGAGCAGAAAGCATTTCATTTGCATATGATGCAATAGATTTGATACTTGGGTCGGAAAACAAAATGACATATCAGCTCGTTCCGGTGCTTAAACCGGATGGAGCTACTGAGACTATAACATATACATCAAGAAATACATCAATAGCAACTGTGGGGACAAGCGGTCTTGTTCAGGCTGTAGCTGTCGGAACCACTCAGATTGTTGCAACTACATCACGAGGTCGAACGGCAATTGTTGATGTATTTGTTTCTCAGGCGGTAATGGATCTTACGCAAGATTTTGAAACCGGGACGGTTTATGTTGGAGAGAGCATCACGATAACTCCGGGATTTGTGCCGGAAACATCCACTAACAAAAACATTGACTGGACCTGGAAAGGAAACGGCGAAGTTACTTTAAGTGGATCATCGTCTGTAACGGTCACCGGGGTTAAAACAGGTTCGGTAACTCTTATCGGAAAAAGCGTGGATAACAAAGCAGCAGTAGTAAGCTACCTTCTTTCGGTCAAAACCAGAAAGCCGGTTTACAAAACAGTAGTTACACTGTCACCGAAAGTAAAATATTTGAATGTCGGCAAATCATACAAGGTTAAATCAAAGGTTACAGGAGCATACAAAGGAAATAAAAAGCTTAAGTGGAAGTCGTCGAATAAAAAAGTTGCGACGGTTTCTCAAAAAGGAAAAGTAAAAGCAAAGAAAGTCGGCAAAGCAACTATAACCGCAACTGCCCAAGACGGAAGTAAAAAGAAGGACAAAATGAAGGTTATAGTAAGACGTCTTGTAACCAAAATAAAAATGAATAAATCTACGGCAAATATACTTGTCGGAGGAAC
>JAIKWQ010000118.1 GCA_024684535.1 Eubacterium sp.
TCTCAAAGATAGAAGAAGGAAAGATGGAGATAATACCGGTTGAGTATGATCTTTCGTCCCTTATTAATGATATTATTAATATGATTCGTGACAGGGCGGATACAAAAGGGCTGGTTTTCGATTATGAGATAAATGAACACATACCAAATGCGCTTTTCGGAGATGAAACCAGAATAAGACAGTGCGTAACAAATATCCTTACTAATGCAGTTAAATATACTGAAAAAGGATTGGTGAAATTTGTTGTTGATTATGAAGAAAAAGGTGATGTTATAGGCCTTTCATTTACAGTTACAGATACCGGTATAGGTATGAGACAGGAAGACTTAGAGGTGCTCTTTTCGCCATATCGACGTTTTGAACAAAACAGAAACAGATTTATAGAGGGAACAGGACTTGGTATGCCGATTACCAAGCAGCTTTTGGACCTTATGGGAAGCGAACTCAAGGTAAGCAGTGTATATGGAAAAGGATCCAAGTTTTCTTTTACTGTGGAGCAGGGAGTCACAGATGGGGAAGAAATTGGAGATATAGGGAAAAGACTTGAAAAATTAAAAGAAAGTGAATATAAATATCGTGAATTATTCCATGCGCCTGAAGCTAATATACTTTTAGTTGATGACAACCCTGTTAACCTCAAGGTTATTAAGAATCTGTTAAAGAAAGTTGAGATTAATATAGACACTGCGGCTTCAGGAAAAGAGGCTTTGCATTTGGCGGGCGAAAGAAAATACGATATATGTTTTATAGATCATATGATGCCCGAAATGGATGGAATAGAGACTCTTGAATGCATCCGAAGAGAGGGCGAGAATATCGAAACCCCCGCAGTTGCCCTGACAGCAAATGCGATAGCAGGCGCAAAAGAGATGTATTTGGAAAAGGGATTCACAGATTATCTTTCAAAACCGGTAGAAAGCAAAATGCTTGAAAAAATGCTTATGAAGTTGCTTCCAAAAGAAAAGATTGTAAGGCCTGATGAAGAAGAATTGAATAGTGCCAAAAAAACAAAGACAGAAACTAAAGTCAGAAAAAAATACGATCATGTTCCTGCATATCTTTATTCAGTTTCAGGTCTTTCTCCTGATGATGGAATCATGTACAATGAATCAGAAGAAGGATATATGGAAGTGCTGGAGACGTTCTATGATACGGTAGAAGAGACGATCAAAGCGATTGAGGATACGAAAAGAAACGGAGACCTGAAAGAGTATACGGTCAGAGTTCACGGGTTGAAGAGTTCCGCGTTGATTGTAGGTGCTAATCAGATATCAGAACAGGCGCGCAAACTTGAGATGGCGGGTGATGATGAAAATACGGATTACATCAATGCATATACGGGCAAACTCATATCAGATTTGAGGATGCTTGTGGACAGAATTTCAAAGTTGTATTAAGAATAATGCACGGAGTCTGTTCTTTTTCTTAAGAATGGTTTTCAGGTTGTTTTTGTCTGTATTGGCGCGATTTACAGCGCCGGTCGCAACATCGCCTCTGTAGAGATATCGTTCATAGTCTTCGGGGAAGCTTATGTCTTCGATTCCGTTCTCCTGTAATCGGAGGCTGTATTCTCGGAGAGTTTCTCCTGTCTTTATCTCCAGTCCGCAAAGCTTCAGAATCCTGAGATTTTGTCTGCACAGTGTGGAAAACTTTTTCTCGTAACTCATTTTTCTGAAGCGGGATGCTGAAACCAGATGAATAATTATAAGTGCAAGTATGATGAAGATTAAACCTGCAATTACAGGAATTGCTATCATGTACCATTCTATCTTAAAATGTGAGAAAAAGTTTATGTTTGCTGCTTTTTTTGTCAAAATATCTGAAGTATTATAAGTACGGGTTTCAGCTGAGTTTGTATTCGCAATGCTTTCTGTTTCGGTTTTCCAATAAGAATGTCCTGAATTTATAGTCGCGGTTGGCTCGAAAGCTATCCATCCCATTCCCTCAAAATAAACCTCGGGCCACGCGTGTGCATTTGAGTTTTTCACTGAGACGCTTGTTTTACCATCAGAATTGACCATATATCCCTGCACATATCTGGCAGGCAGGCCTTCGGCTCTTGCAAGCAAAACAAATGCTGTTGCGAAGTGAGTGCAAAAACCTTTCTTGCTCTCAAACAGGAAATAGTCCAAAAAATCTGAAGCATCACCGATTTTTTCGGGAAGCGGTCCGGGACTCAAATCATATGTCAGTTTGCGAAGAGCAGTCTCCAGTTTTTTCATTTTTTTGTAGTCATTGTTTTCGCCTTTGAAGATTTCATCTGAATAAGCGCGTACTTTTGGCGAGAGTGTGGGGGCGCTTGTGTAATTATTCTTTACATAATCAATATATGAAAGATAATCGTTGTAAGTGCACCCCGTTTGTTTGATTGTATTCAGGCGTTTTTCTGTGTCGTCATAACTTTTTTCGGTCGTGCGTTTCGAGTTTTTCATATATTCATCGAGAATAGGATTATCCTTATTCAGGATAAAATAAGAAAGCGCATAAAAGCTGTTTGTTGATTTTTTCTCTGACAGAATAATGTTTCCGCCTTCTTCTGTATACTCTTTTGTTCGCAGGAAGTTGTTATCGGGAATGGACTTTGACGGCGCAAAAACGTGATTTGTATTTATATTTTCATAATTTATTTTTATATATGATTTTCTGACATAGTCATTCGATTTTTCAGTGAAGTCATTTATTGACGCGCACATAGATATCGTATCAATCAGAGTGGCGCGTGCGTTTGATTTGTCATTGTTACTCCAGCTTTTTCCGTCGAAATTGTTGAAGGTCTGACCGGATAATCTTATTTGATCAACAACAGGCGACAGACCGGAAACGGTTATGGCGGTTTTGTCATCTCCGCTTAAGCTGTCTAAGATATCACCACGCTCGGAAAAACCTATGGTGGTTTCAGCGGGATTTCCATCTGATTCGCCTGAAAAGAGTTCTGAAATATTGTCTATTATTCCTTCTACTGCGTCAGCTACAACAGAATAAATCTTTTTTGCGAAGGTCCAATCATAGGGTTCATCCGGCGCCGGAGCTAACAGTACAATAACAGCGATAATAATGATAAAAGGAGCAATATAAACAACATGTCCTTTGCGGTCCACCTGCCCCTGCTTTTTCCATCTGATCTGGATTTCTTCAGTAACAGTCAGAAGTATAAGAAAAAATGTCACGACAACAAATAGCTTTTCTATCGGGTATCCGTAGACTAAACAAATTATCATCCATATTGTGGCAGATATGCCTGCAATTATTCTGCAAACTCTTGATAAACACAATAGTTCTCCTACAAAAAATGAAATCACGCCTGCAAATAATAACTGAATTATAAAGCCTGTAATACTGATTTTTTCAATGTCTATTTTTGAAAGAAAAAGAGTTATTATTCCTATGGTTGATGTTAGAATATAAACAAGTTTATAAAGGAGATTTGTCATGCGAGCACCTCCTTTAAATCATCATCGTAACCGATTATTAAGACGTTGGGGGAGTTTGTGATTTCCGATTTTGTGATAAGGCATGTTGCTGTAGAGGCGGAACATTTTTTCAGTTCATTTAGCTGTATTATATATGCGTCATCTATTTTTTGCATAACAAAAATAACCGCGCTGCTTTTTCCGATTTCAGACACGCTTGAAGTATATCCGAAAAGCTTTTCTGCTGTGTTGGTATTATCGAAAGAAAAGTATGACAGTTTATTATAAAAGGCCTCAAAATCATCAGGTGTCTCCAATGCATAGCATCGGGGTCCGAATTCATAGGAATACACATATACGTGTATTCCACGCTCAATATAGTAGTAGGCCAGCGCAATGGTTGTCTCAAGTTCTTTATTCTCTGATGGGAGAAACTCATCAGGGTTAGAACTGATTCGGAATGAATCCATAATGATACTAATTGCGGGAGTGTTTTCGCCGATTCTATTTCTGACCATAGGTTTACCTGTGGCTGCAGTCAGTTTCCAGTTTATGCTTCTGATATCATCTCCCGGTATATAGTCACGAACCAATACATCAGGTTCGGAAGGATTTGTATGTGAGTCTTTTGAAGTTACCGCGAGATTTTCAAGCACTGAAATCTTATCAAGTATAACAAGTCTTGGTATGACATTTACAGTGATTGTCTCATCATTTTTAAACTTAAATGTAAGAATTTTCAGAAAATCTCTGACTATAACATGCTTTATGCCGACCTCGTATTCTCCTTTGTATTTACATACAAGTCGTGTTTCTTTTTCTATTCCTTTGTGAGGGAAAAGTTCATATTCGATATCGGGATCAAGTCCGGAGATGCTGGAGTAATCAGAGTAAAAATCGGTTCTGATTCCTGCGAAGGCAAAGAGGTTTTCGTTTTGAAGAGTAAAATAAAATGTTACAGGTTCTTCTGCAACAAGTACTTTCGCATCTATTTTTTGATAAATCCTGAAACGGAAATAAATAACAGCGGCGTAGATTGCTGAAATGATTGGAGTAGCAAGCATAAAAAAGAAAAAACCGTAGCTGACCGGCCCGCCGTAGAAGGATATTGCCACCAGGGACAGAATCAGAAGTCCCAGAACGATCAGTCTGTTTCTACGCATTTGCTAGTCCTCAGGCATCGGAACTTTTGTGTCCGCTATATTCATACGCAATATGGTGTCGATGCTTTCTTTTGCTATCTTTGCATCATAGGTAAGTGAAACTCTGTGATGGAGGGTGTTTATCGCTACGGCTTTTACATCATCAGGAGCCACGTAATCCCTGCCCTGCAGATAAGCTCTGGCTCTGGCTGCTTTCACGAGCATGATCATAGCGCGTGGACTGGCGCCCAGGATAAACCTGGGTTCTTTTCTGGTAGAAGTAATGATGTCGTTTGCATAGACAAGCATACTGTCTGTGACTTTTACACTTTCTGTTTCAGATCTCATTTTCAGTATATCCTCAGCGGATAGAACACTGTCGATTGTCTCAAAAGTTTTTCCGGCAAGCTGATTTTTTGTCATTTCTATCTCGTCGGAGGCCTCAGGATATCCAAGTGACAGTCTCATCATAAAGCGGTCCATCTGTGCCTCAGGAAGAGGATAAGTACCCACGAACTCCACAGGGTTCTGAGTGGCGATG
>JAIKWQ010000015.1 GCA_024684535.1 Eubacterium sp.
ACCAGCGTAGAGATAAAGATTCCGGACACTCCTGCGTTTGATACATATGCGCTGAAAGGCGCGTCGCAGGATGAAATCAAAAGCGTGGAACAGGGGAAGGGAGATAAGAATCGATGAAAAAAAGAATCAGGAGTATAAACCAATCAAAGCTGACAGGGCCGGTTTTTCTATCTGGCCTATAACGGATGAACTGTTTTACAGAATGAAACAGGGAAATACATATAAAGAGGATTGTATAGTTCCACGTGAGGATCTGCGATACATACAGGCATTGCACAAGGATAAGGATGGGAATGTGCATCAGGGAGAGATGGTGGTGCACAAGCTCATCGCTGAGGATGTTCTGGAAATACTCGAAAAACTATATGATGCGGACTATCCGATTGAGCGGATGGTATTACCTGATAATTATATGGCGGATGATGAAACCCAGATGAGGGATAACAATTCATCCAGTTTCAATTTCCGATTCATATCGCATTCGACCACGGTATCGAAACATGGTTTGGGAATGGCTGTTGATATCAATACCCTGTACAACCCGTACCACAAATTCGTGACAAACGAGGATGGTACAGTGAAGGAATTGATAGAGCCGGCAACCGGCGCGCCTTATCTCGACAGGACGAAAGATTTTGATTATAAGATTGAAAAGGATGACCTGTGCTACCGGCTTTTCATCGAAAAAGGATTTGAATGGGGCGGTGACTGGACAGACCGCAAGGATTATCAGCACTTTGAACTTCCGACATCGATTACCGGTGTCTATTCCGACATGTATTCCAAGAGATAAATTTTGAACATGAATGTTTAATTAAAAAATACTACGGAGGGCGGTCAGAATACCTGACCCACAATATGATATGAAATTAAAAAAGTTTAATGCAGTTGTAGCGATATTGTCTGTGTTGGCCCTGTTCGTGCATATGGGTTACAATGCATACGCTTATTTTGCGCTTTATTACAATCCATTTTTAAAGACTATAACTATCATACCCGTTATGGTGTTTATGTGTATCCACGCGGTTTGCGGAATGTGTTCTGTATTCCTGTTGGGGGACGGCACACGTCTTGATGTCTACAAAATCAAAAATAAAAGCACTGTTATTCAGCGAATATCAGCTGCTTTGATATTCCCATTGCTTATTGCGCATATAAAAACAATCGGGTTATTATTTGACGCCGGAGGAAATGGAAACTGGGTTGTTTATTGGTTGATTATTTCTGCCCAGATCCTCTTCTTTGTTGTTGTTACAATTCACGTTATTACATCTTTTTCCAGAGCGTTTGTAACACTCGGTTTGCTGTGTAGTGAAAACAAAAAAAGAATTATTGACCGTATTGTATTTGTGTTTAGTATAGTGTTTCTTTTAGTTACTGTTGTTGCAATTATTCGTGGCAATCTGTTAATGGTTTTATCAGAATAAAACTCGGAGAAAAAAATGAAAAATGTTTTGATAATCGGAAGTGGAATATCCGGCATGTCCTGTGCCATACGTCTCGCAGAGAAGGGAATCCATGTGAAGCTTGCTTCGCCTGTTCCATCGGAAAGAGCTCAGTCTGTCATGGCGGCAGGCGGTATCAATGCCGTTACGTCAGATTGTGAGGAGGGCGACTCAGTGGAGTGTCATATAGAGGACACCCTGAAGGGCGGAGCGATGTTAGCCGGCAAAAATGCTGTAACCGGTCTTTGTTCTCACGCAGAAGAAATAATCCGCTATCTCGAAAGTATAGGAACAGTATTTACAGTAGATGAAAACGAAAGACCTAAGTACAGAGCATTCGGCGGTCAGACACATAAGAGGACTTATTATGGCGGAGCTTCTACAGGAAAACAGATAGTTTCGGCACTTATCATGGAATGCCGTCGTTATGAGGCAGAAGGTCTGATAGAGCGTGATTTCGGATTGTGTTTTTATTCGGCACTTATCAAAGAAGGTGTTTGTTACGGTGCGCTGATGTTTGATGAGAGAACGAATAAACTTTTACCGATATACGCGGATACGGTAGTTATGGCTGTCGGTGGTCAGAATTCCCTTTTCGGAAAAACAACCGGCTCAACCCTGTGCGATGGGTATGCTGCCGGAAAGCTTTTTCTGCAGGGCGTAGTTCTCAAAAACCTTGAATTTATCCAGTATCACCCGACCACACTTGAAACTGCACAGAAAAGAATGCTTATATCCGAAGCGGTTCGGGGCGAAGGCGGAAGACTTTTTTATGAAAAAAACGGAAAAAGAGTGTACTTCATGGAGGATAAATACGGCCCGAACGGAAACCTTATGACGCGCGATGTTGTTGCTGCAGAGATAGATGCAGTGGAAGAAGACGTGTATCTTGATATCTCTTTTCTCGATGACAAACTGATTGATGAGCGTCTGCCTGAAGTCAGAGATTTATGCAAAAAATACAGAAACATAGATATAAAAAATGAGCCGATACCCGTATCGCCATCGGTACATTTTTTTATGGGAGGAATTGCTGTTCATATAAACCACGAATCAAGTATACGAAATCTCTATGCAGTCGGAGAATGCACATCCATATATCATGGCGCGAATCGACTCGGAGGAAATTCGCTTCTTGCTGCTATGCACAGCGGCAGGGTTGCAGCAGATGATATTTCAGAAAAAAACACTGATCAAAAACATCCGAATTTTGATAAATATATAAGTGAAGAACAAAAAGCATTTGAAAGATTACTCAATACAAAAAGTAATTTCGCATCAGCTCATATTCGGGATACATTGGCAGAAATAATGAGAAAAAATATGTCTATTTTAAGGTCTGAAGATAAGCTTGACAAGGGAATTGAAGATGTGAATTATTACTTATCAGTGGTAGAAGAAATTAAGTATGATTCCAGTGTACTTGCGTATATGAATTACAGTTTGAAGGGCATTCTTTCACTTGCAAAAGCAGCGCTGTGCTGTGCGAAAGCGCGCAAAGAAAGTCGCGGATCACACCGCAGGACCGATTTCCCGGAAACTGAAAATGATTTTTCATACGCGACTTTGATAGAGTATGATAACGGTAATTATAGTGTGAGTTTAGAAAGGGAGAGAGTTTATGAAAATTAGGATACTTCGTCAACGGTTTCCTGAAGCCGAACCATTTTGGGAAACATTTGACTACGAGGGATCAGATGAAGTCTCGGTAGCAGGGATGCTTGATCAGATTAATTATAAAGATGATATAGTTAATGATAAAGGCGAAAAAACCGAAAGAATCGCATGGGATTGTTCCTGCCTTCAGGGAATGTGCGGTGCATGCGCGATGGTGATAAATGATGTGCCTTCGCTTGCCTGCGAGACATTTTTGAAGGATCTTAGTGGCGATGTGGTTGAGATAAGACCGTTACGCAAATTTCCGGTTGTGAAAGACCTGATTGTCGACAGAAGCATAATAAATGAAAACCTGAAAAAGGACAATATTTATATCGGAGAGTATAATCCCGGTGAAAAGAAGGGATATGATCATCAGTATGATACCGCCAAGTGTTTGAAGTGCGGACTGTGTCTGGAAGTGTGTCCGAATTATACAAGCGGTCAAAACTTCTATGGCGCTATGTTTGCAAATGACTGTTATTTAGTTGCGGCCAGAAATCGTGAGAAGTCAAAAGATATTCAAAAGACCTACGCTAAGCACTTTGGAAACTCGTGCTCCAAATCGCTGTCGTGTATGGATGTCTGTCCGATGAAAATTCCTACGATAGCATCTATGGCTAAACTGAACAGGAATAAGGTATGAGGGTTGACACAAAATAACTGAAAACTCCTTGCAACAATCTCGTAAATCCTGTATAATGGGTTCTATTGAGGCATATAAATGCCGATTGAACAAGTAACTCGTATGTATATGATTTCAAATGAACGGGGGTACAAAATGAAAAAAAGAGTATTAGCTACAATGATGGTTTTTTCACTTTTGATTACAACTATGATTTCAGTTACTACTTCAAACAGAGATGCACTGGCAAATGCCGAAGACGGTTGGCCGTTGTCAATTACCTGTGATCCTGGTTTTCCGATTATCGGTCCGAACGTCGGCGAAACCCGGAAAGAGGAGATTGGTTCGCTTCAATACGACAAAGGGATAAGAGTAAAATCTCTCTCTGTTAAGAATTATTCTCCGAAAATTGTAAAAATTGTCAAAAAAAAGAAAAGTGGTGCTTTTCCTTACTTCAAAGTAAAAGGTCTGAAAAAAGGAAAGGCTCATATCAAGGTTACTGTAAAACTGAATAAAGCCCAGTACGGAAAGAAAAAGTATGTTTGGAATATCAAAAAATATCCCGTAGGGTATAACGATTGATTTAATTTTTGATTATTTTCCAGCAAAGTAAAAACTGATCATCGTTATATCATCTGCCTGTTCAGCTTCTCCTGCGTATTTTTTTACATCTGCGTAAACCGACTGGCATATCTGTTCGCAGTATTGGTTAAGGTCGTGCTTGTCGAGCTTTTCTGAGCAATCGGCAATCACGTCCAGCAGGCGTTTTTCGCCATACATCGCGCTGCTTTCATCGACAGCTTCATTGACGCCGTCGGTATACAAAAACAGTGTGTCTCCCGGGCGAAGTTTCCAGGTCTGTGTATGATAGATACTGTTTTCAAAAGAACCAAGCATCAGCTCCGACATTCGATTAATGTATTTTGTTCCTCGCTTTCCTGATATCACCGGTTTTGTGTGACCTGCGTGCACAAACTCGACCGCCCCGGTTTGTAAGTCTATATAACCAATCCAGGCAGTCACAAACATGTTCTCTTCATTTTTCTCACAAAGCGCAATATTCGTACACGTAGTCGCCTCATCTACCGGCAATCCCTGAAGCACATACGACCTGATAAGTGTCATCGCGCGCATCATAAACATAGCCGCAGGGACTCCTTTGTCTGATACATCGGCTATGACCAAAACCAACTTTCCGTCTTTGTTGAAAAAATAATCATAAAAATCTCCGCCAACGATTTTTGCGGTATCCATCATAGCGTGTAGGCCAAATTCAGTTCTGTCAGGGAATGGCGGAAAGTCTGCCGGCACCGCAGAACTCTGGATTCTTTTTGCAAATGAAAGCTCTGCTTCAGCTTTTGACTGTTCCTCGGTAATTCGCGCAGTTTCCTCGATATAATCCTGTATTTCATCTGCCATATTCGAAATACCATCAGACAGATATCCTATCTCATTTCGTGATCTGACTTTTTCCATCATAAGCTTAAGCTTCTCGGAATCTTTTTCTTTTGTATATTCTTTGACGCCATTGTGTATCCTGTTAATCGGGACGATGATAAATACAAGAGCAAATACCAATAGAAGTACCGCCGCGCCGATTGTAATAAAATTAAGGTAATTAAGTGATGTTTGCGCCAACCTTGTATTTGTCTTTTCAAGCACTGAGGAAGAGATGCCCACTATGATATGACCGTACAGGTTGCCATCGCGTTGTATCGGACATGCGATAACTCCGTAATTTTTTTCTCCGGTATTTGTTCTTTCTATTTTGAAATATTCGTCGCCTATATAAAGATTGCTTTGTTTCTCTGATTCTGACGCCTCGGGAAGATTATCTGATTTCGTCATGGAAAATGTATCCCCTGATTTGTAAGGATATTTATTCTCCAGATTTATAAGCATATAATTCTTTGAATCAATTGTTGCAGAAATCATCGGATAATCAAGTGTATCCTTTGAATCAACAGAATATTTGGCTACACATGCATATAAATACTTATAAATTACCCGGGCGCACTCGGCTTTTTCCGGTTCACTCATAGAATCAATGTCAGACTTCAAAAGCCAATGATCATTCCAACCATATTTGTTTCCCAAAGCTTTGTACTCTGTACCAACATTATCAGTATCACCCGAGATCTTCATCAAGTCCGGATGATTAATCAAATACTCAAACAACCATGGAATATCATCAAAATACGAAAAAAGAGTCAATTGTATACTTTTGCCAAGGGAGTGCGCACTTTCAGCTTCATTAGTTATAGCCTGATACGCAATACCTTTGTCAAACAAATCTATACTACTCCATATGATGAATGCCTGTATGACAAGAAAAACGAGGATAAACTCGACAATCAACGGTATGGTTATTCTTTTCTTTTTTATGATTTTGACAGCATCCATTTTTTTCATTTTTATCGTCCTTAGAATTCCTTTTCTCTGAGTGCTTTTGTGAGAAACTCCGGTATACATTCGGGATATTTTTTCTGCATTTTTTCAAATCCGTTTATCAGATCATCCATTGATTTATATCCTCCGACAACAGTGTCGTTGAACCAAAAAATATCCCGCCCGGGAAGTCTTACCTCATACTGAATAACGCTTTTTATATCTTCTTCAGAAGAAATCTTTTCAAGAGTTTCCAATTCTATTTTCGGCATCTTGAACTGGCATGCAAAAGTAAGGTTAGAAACATCATTGTAGTCCGTTTCAAAACCAATTGCTTCATCAATATAAACATCATACGGATAGCGCCCCTGCGAAGCAGTTATCAGCGTAGTCAGACCTGACCAGCGGTTATTGATCTCGAGGATATACCATTCACCTTTCACCAGAACAAGATCAATTTCCATAATTCCGGAAAACTTCATCAGCTCTGCAAGTCGTTTCAGCTCTGCCCTTACCTCTTCGATATGAAGGTCAGGGTCAAGTATAGGTCCGTATTTGAGAGTAGTTTGTCCGAGAGGATCATTAAGCTGTCCGGGCACAGTATTAAATATTCTGAAAGGCGGTGAAACGACATAGTTTCCTCTGTCACCATGCACCTCTGCTCCGTACTCTTCACCGTCCAAAAATTGCTCAACTATTACATCTTCAACCAGCGCATCTGAAAGCAAATAGTCTCTCGCATCTTCATAGTTTTTTGCGATATAAATTCCCATGGATGAGGATCCTGTTGTGCTTTTGATAACGACCGGCATGTCCATGTTTTCTATCTCCCAGAGTATATACTCCTGATAGACATTGCCTGTGCAGGCATCACCAAGCTTTTGTGTGGTAAACAGCTCGTGATGCAGATACAAAGCATCCGGGATTCTGAAACCGTTTTCTTTCAAAACCTGATGTGTTCTTGCCTTGTCAAAACAGTCAAGCGCTGTATCAGGTGTATAACATATAGTGTCGATTCCATTTTTTCTGAGCCCTTCTGCTATAGCGGCATCGCGAATTCCGTTCCAGTCATATCCACTCACAGGCCCCGGCATAGCCACGGCTACATCGGGTTTCTGTTCAGCAACAGTCTGCAAAAACTCTTTCAATCCCGCCTCCATCGGAAGTACAATAACCTCTATGTTCTCCGGTTTTTTGACAAGTTCTCCATCTAAAATATCCAAAAAATACCTTCCGTTTAACTGTACCACAAGAGTGATTTCAACATCCGGATGACGAGCTGCCATCTCGTCCCACTGTGTCGCCCACTTGGGAAATACAGTACAATTTGAATTCTTGTCTCTATGCTTGGAATTACTTGAATATAATACTATTTTCTTCATAATTAACCTCTCACTATTCATCTCATACACCGGTAAATCTTTTCTGTATTTTTACCAGTCTACAGATCCAATCAAATCATCAATCAGCGGTAAAAAGTTTTCTTTCGCATCATTAATACTTGCCATAATTATTTCTTCCGCTGCACCTCTGCCGACTGCAGGCGCAAGCGCAACTTTCAGTTTGGAGAAGATACAAATCTGTTCTTCAATTCTCTTTCTTTCCGCTTCATCTTTGTCAGAAAAATAAGTATCAATCAAAAATCTCCATGTTTTCGAGATAAGCTCTACCGGCATACGCGTATGTCCTTCTGCAAACTCAGGTGAAAGCTTAACCAGATTTACCTGCGTTGCTGCTGTAGCCAGAAAATCAAATATAGGATGTCCCATACTCATATCACCCATATCAATAAGCATCAGCTCACCGTCCATAACCATTATATTGTTTGGATGATAGTCGCCATGTATCAAAGTTTTTCTGTCAGGTACTGAATCAACCAGCGCACGAAGTTTATTTACCTCTTCTTCTGTATAGTATGACTTGCACTCGTCAATCAATCCGTAGTAAATCGATTTGATTGAGGGGAAGACATCATCAGTATTTTCGGTATTATGTATCCTTTTATACAATTCAACATATTCTTCCACATATTCATCATACGTATCCGGGTTTTCTTTCAAAACAATTGAAAGCGTGTTGGCATCAAGCGCCTCAAACACTATTCCACATCTATCCGCTTCGCCCTCTTTTTTCATAACGGAAACCGTATAGGAAATCGCTGTAGGAATACCCGAGATCAAGGCCTGACGTGCGAGGTTCTGTTCTCTTTTGACATCCTCAATCGGGGCATGTTCAGCAAAAACTTTTACTATATTCTCGTGATCCAATCTGTATACTTCTCCGTTTGCGCCCTGAGCTATTTTTTCAAGCCCCTCAAGACGATAGTGCTTAACCGCTCTGGTCACTTCGAACATTCCGGTCATACCGGTCTCTTCGAACACTTCCATTACATCGACAGAAGTATTGATGATACGGATATGTGTTTTGTAATTCTGTTTCAGCTTAACAAGCACGCGAAGTCCGGCACTCGAAATATAAACCAGATTATCAACATCCAGTACAATCGGCTTTCCCGGATTTGCATCTAAAAGACTAAACATGTCGGTTTCCACTTCCTTGCTGTTTACCGCTGTAATTTTGCCACTCAGAGCTATTACAACTTCTTCATCGGAACTTTTTAAATCTACTTCTCTCATCAATCTACCTCCTTATCTTGTGCAAAGCACCACATTTTTCTAAATCCTTTTTCACTTAAAGCTTTTGTCATAGTCGAACCGCCGCATTGTCCCGAATACATAAATGATTCACACCTTGACAAAAGATACAATGCATAAAAATAATTAGCCGTTGAATCCTCAATGAAAACATCATAGTCATCACCGGGATGTCGGATGGAATCAATCTCACTGATTGTAGTTACACCGAGTTCATCAAAATCTGCAATTCCGTATCTTTCCTGTGAAACCACCCGTATTTGTTTCGGAAAAGCATCAAGCATTTTTGACAGTATATCTTTGTCCTCCGTAGCGAGAAAAATGCCATCATACCCGCCTTCATCCATCCATTCACGTATCCTAGGAAGTGCTGATTCTACAGTCACCGGAGCCGATGCCCCACTCATACCGCTGGCTATATAATCTGATCCACGAAGCAGAATTCCAAGCATTTTTTTGTCACCGAATACCGCATCACCATATTCTTTCATTTCAGATACAAATTGCGGATTGAGGTATTCGATATTGAAGTCATCATCCGTCGAATATCGAAGCATTTTTGTAAATAAAATTCCATAATAATTAGTTACATATATAGTGTTTTCCTCATTTGAATCAGGAGGTGTAAGCGGCATGTTGAAATACTTTTCCAGTATGGCATCTGAGTATCTTGCGCTGCCGGGTTGAAGCGTAACTGTATATCCGAATCTTGAAAAAAAGTGTTTTGCCCTGCCGTATACGGTCAGCACTGAACCTATACCTTCACTTCTTGCAACTGTTATTTCTGCATATTTTATCTTGTCAAAAGGCAAATCAGTAAGCCATTGATAAACAAAAATATGATGAAATAATACTACCTGATCCATCGTATAAAAATCACATATAAATGCCGATGGATAAAAATCTTTTACCACTCGAAGCGTCGATTTTTCGGACGTGTCAGGTACATTATCCGTTAATACAACTCTTTCATCATCAGGATAAAACTCTTTTATTATGCTGTCTTTACAGGTTATAGATAGCTCTGTGAATTTAAGAAATATACCACACAAAACAACCGTGTATTCGTTGGCTTCTTCAAACCAAACAGAGTCAAATCCTTCGAGTATATCAAAGCATAATCTTTCTTTATCGTTTTCGTCGTATTCGAAGTACGGCGGATAGAGAGGATCTCTTTTGAACAGCGGAGAATCCGGATAAGCTGAAAAAGACTCGGCCCATTTTTGATTATCAACATATCTCAGATTGAAATCATTTTTCCCACCGACCACGTGAAACTCCGTCTCACCTTTCAGGACGCACTTCAGCGCCTCGTGAAATATATTCGGACTGAATTTAAATATCCTGTGATTGACACTTCTGTCAAACTTTTCTATGAGTAGCATATTTATCCTCCTCTACATCACACAACCTACAACTACATCGTTTATTCCTTTGCGGGGCGCTTCAATGAATAGTCCCGCCGCCTCACACAATATCTCAATCGATTCCGCACCACAAGGGAAATTTCTGTAGGTCATTTCCGGTACCAGAATTCTTCCGCCGGCGCGAAGTTTCCCAACAAGTTCGAAAAACAAATCAGCACCCGACTCAGCATCCATCCTGTCTTTATCCGGTAGATCCAAAATCGCATAAGCAAATCCGCCCTCCGAATTTGCAAGAGAGCTGCCGTTTACAGTAGTGACTCCTTCAAGTTCCGAAATCTCTTCAGAATACAATAGGACACTGCCAACGGGTTTAATCTTATCAATTATTTCCTGAACTGATTTACAATTTGTGGGATATTCTTTTGTCCACGGGTTCTCACCATAAAACAACATATCGAAGTACCTGGTTTCTATTCTCTCCAGGAAGTCCCTGTCACGTATGAGTTGTCTTTCATCTGTATTTGCCAGATAGACGACGCCGGCGCTTGTATCAAGATCAACCGTTCTTGCCAAATGGTCTGATACAGCTTTTCCGAGTCTTGCATTGCTGAAACTTTTCAACCTGCGAATGATAGGAAGTACCGGCGCAGTTGTGATATCTTTTTCTTTGTCGGTTATCAGATGTTTTTTTAATCCCTTTGCCAGCGGTCTGTAAGGGTCGTTTATATGTGCCAGGAATTCATCAGGGTGCAGATACGCATCAAGCGCCAAATCAGTTTCATGGTGACCCCATATCTTATCAAGGAAAGGCGCTGACATATCACTTCCCATTGGTCTTGCATTAACCTCTATCAATACAGGTCCTTTTTCATCAATCATAAATTCACTGTGGACATTGCCATAGGTTATTCCCACTGCGTCAAGTACATCAAAAGCATAACGTATCAGCTCCGTGCAGCCTGTCTCGGGACGACTCAGAGTTTCTGTATAATTATATACCATACCGCCGCCTTCCACCTTTTTTTTGGAGTGTTTCCATATAGCGGAAAGCTTGTGATTTCCACCAAATGAAACGGTATTTACTATGTACTCAGTTCCCTTTATGCATTCCTGCAGGAGCATACCTTCTTCGTCACCACCCATATAGTTCCCTGTAGCAAAGACTTCATCAAAGGCGGTCAACAGCTCCTCTTCCGAGTCGCATATTCTCACATCGACCGAACTTGCTCCGCGGTAGGGTTTCAGAACACAAGCGGTAAAGCCCTCCTCGTGATAGTAGGATAGAGCCTCCTCACGATTGTGGATAATCTTTCCGCGTATACCTCGTATGCCTGCATCTGTCAGAGCCTTGTGCATCAGAAACTTGTTTGTCATCTGAGGAAGCCTGTCAATCGGGTTACCATATAGTCCAAGATCTGACGCGAGCTTGTTTGACAGCTCTACTCCGAGATCAGCTCCCGGTAGGATAAACCTGGGTTTCAAACCACGAACCATCTCAAGCGTTTCGTCATAAGTGTCACACTCGACTAAAAACTCCGCATCATTTTTGTGATGATTTTCAATGGGAGAACGAACCTCTTCCATCAGTGCAAAAATTTCCTCACTTCTTTTCGTCCAAAGTACGACAGGATGGAAACCTCTTTTTTTTACATCCCCGATGAAGTTGACTCCGGTTGAAAAAGCATCAACTATCAATATATTGTCCATAACTACCTCCGCATTTTTATTTATGCCTCTACAGGTTCTGCAACGTTGTAGAGTCCGTAGTAAACTCCTTTTTTGTTTATCAGTTCCTCATGGTTACCTTTTTCTATAATCTTTCCATGATCCAAAACCATGATGACGTCACTGTTTTTGATAGTGGATAACCTGTGCGCAATAACAAATGATGTTCTGCCCCTCATCAGATTATCCATCCCTTCCTGTATCAGGCTCTCAGTTCTCGGGTCCACAGAGCTTGTGGCCTCGTCAAGAATGAGTACAGGCGCATCCGCTGCAACTGCTCTCGCTATGGACAACAACTGCCTCTGTCCCTCAGCAAGGTTCTCCGCGTCTCTGGTAAGTACAGTATGATACTTATCCGGAAGTCGCTCTATGAAGTCATCCGCTCTGGCGGTTTTTGCGGCCTCTATGCAATCCTCATCCGAAATTTCCGGATTTGAATATCTGATATTGTCAAGTATAGTACCTGTAAACAGGTGTGTGTCCTGCAAGACTATACCGATTTGTCTTCTCAAATCTTTCTTTTTTATTGTCTCTATTTTGTCACCGTCCAGTAATATTTCACCGGAATCAATCTCATAAAATCTGTTCAAAAGATTGGTTATAGTTGTTTTGCCGGAGCCTGTTGTTCCGACGATTGCAACCTTTTGTCCGGGCTCAGTGGTGAAAGTAATATCGTGAAGTATCTGCTTATCCGAGACATAGGAAAAGTTGACATTTTTCAGTTCTATTTTCCCCTGTATTCCTTTGTCACCAATCGATTTTTCCCCGTCGTAAGATTCGCTCAATTCATCCATCAGCGCAAATACTCTTCCTGCTCCGGCCAGCGCTGTTACACAGGCATAAATCTGACCCGATGCAAGTATGACAGGAACATTCATTGTTTTTGACAACGTGAGGAAAGATATTGTTTTTCCTATAGTCATCCCACCCCAACCGTTTATAACAAATATCGAGCAAAGAACGGCAAACAGAAAATAAAACACTATATTTCCCGCCTGCATATTTACAGCGCTTACGATGCCTGTGTATTTGTTTGCACGATAGGCAGCGTCTCTCAATTTTTCATTTTTTTCATAAAAATCATCTTCACATTTTTCTTCCCTGTGAAATACTTTTACAACTTTTTGTCCGTTAAAAATTTCCTCTACGTACTCATTTAAATCACCTATATTTTCCTGCTGTTCCGTATATGCAGAACTAGCTCTGCTGATAATTTTTGTGCTTATGAAAAATACCACTGCAACCATCACAAGCGCTATCGTTGCAAGTATCGGATTCAGGATATACAGGGCTACAACTATAGCTACAGCTGTAATTCCCGCGGATATGATATTCGGAATCCCCTGGCTTATCATCTGCCTGATTGCATCGATATCATTGGTATACAGCGACATAATCTCACCCCTGGTGTGATTGTCAAAATACCCTATCGGGAGCGCTTCCATTTTTTCAAATAATTCTTTTCTCATCACATACAACACGCCATGACACATTTTCGCAACAACCAGCCCCTGTATCAGCTGCGCGGCAACACCTAGTACAAAAAATGCAACAAGCGGAATCATCGCGATGAGAAGTTTCTCAAACCCGGGTGCTTTGTCATCCATGGCGATAAGCGGAGTGATATATTTATCCACCAGTGAGGACAGGTATGAGTAAGCCATAACCGAAGTCAAGGCTGATACTATTACACAAACAATTGTGATTATAAATGATCCCAAATAGTTTTTTGTAATAACTATTATAAGTCGTTTCAATGTACCACTCACTCGCTCGCCTCCTTTCCGGAAACCTTGCAGAGTTCCTGGTATACTTCGCAGTTTTTCAACAGATTTTCATGCGTATCAAAACCACATATTTTACCCTTGTCAAGAACCAATACTTTGTCTGCATCAACCACCGAACCAACTCTCTGTGTGATTACAAGTTTTGTCATCTCGGGCATATCTTCGCGCAGACTTTTTCTGATAGTACTTTCGGTGGCCGTGTCAAGAGCTGAAAGCGCATCATCCAGTATGAGTATGCGGGGACTCCTGATCAGAGCTCTCGCCAGGCAGAGTCGCTGTCTCTGACCTCCGGAGAGGTTTGCTCCACCCTGCTCGATAATTTCATCATAACCTGCTTCTTTTTCGGCGATAAACGTATCTGCGCAAGCCAGTTCACAAGCTTTTATACATTCTTCTTTTGTAGCATCTTCTTTGCCCCAGCGCAAGTTATCAAGTATCGTTCCGGAAAACAGTACATTTTTTTGTAAAACAACAGCAATATTGTCCGTAAGTGTTTTCGTATCATAGTCTTTTACATCTTTGCCTCCTACACTTACCCGTCCTGTATTTACATCATACAGTCTCGCAACCAGCTGAATCAATGATGTTTTCGATGAACCCGTAGCGCCGACGATTCCAATCATCTCACCGGAATTCACGTGAAAGTTGATATCATCAAGTACAAAACCTCCCTCGCCCTCGCCGTATCTGAATGACACGTGATCAAAGTCTATGGATCCGTCTGACATTTCTTTTTCCGGTTTTCTCGGATCGGTAATTGTAACGTTCTCATCCATTATTTCTTTCAGTCTGTTGATTGAAGCAAAACTCGGTGCCATTTGTGCGAAGCTCAATACAAGCATAGCCATATATGACATTATCTGAAAAGCATAAGTGAAAAAACCGGTCAGATCACCGGTCGACATATCACCAACACTAATATACTTCGCACCAATCCAAGCGATGCCGATAAAACAAAACTCAAGCGCAAGCATCATTATGGGATTGTTGAAAGCCAGAAGCTTTTCAGCTTTTACAAAACCTTTTCTGACTCTGACAGCCGCCCTATCAAAAGATTTATTCTCTCTTTCTTCCCCTGCAAATGCTTTGACAACACGAATTCCGGTGACATTTTCCTGAACTTTTTCGTTCATAAAATCATAATCTGAATACACCCGTTTGTATAGTTTTATACTTCGGATGATAATCAAGCTCAAAAATATCCCGATTATAACTACGCCTGCAGTCAGTATCAAACTGAGCTTCAGATTCAGTCTGATTGTCAGAATCAGAGAATATATAACCGCAATAGGTGTTTTGAAAAACTGTGTCAGTACCGTCTGCGTGGCAGTTTGTATATTGGTTACATCGGTGGTCTGTCTTACGGTAAGGCCTGACACACCGAATTTATCAAGGTTTATAAATGAAAATTTTTGTATTTTTTTGAACAAAGCTTCTCTGATATTTGCTGCAAGTCCCGTGGAAGCTTTTGCAGTAAAAACATATCCTATCAACGAAAAAACAAGTGATCCCACAGCAAACAAAAGCAGCCATGCGCCCCAACCGAGCACACCGCTTATATCATTTTCCGATATGCCATCATCGATGATATGCGTTGTCATAAGTGGAATCATCGTCTCACAAAGACCTGAAAAAATCATCAGGAGGATGGATGCAATGAAAGCATTTTTATACTGCTTTATCAGAGGAAAAATCAATTTCATTGACGCTTCCTACGCTCCTTTCGATCACATTTTTCAGTGCATTTTTGTAGGAAATATCACCGTTTTTCACACCGGTTCCGTCGTACACACTGTAATAATAATCATCTCCTACTCTGAGTCCGTAAATCATCAGAGGAAACATCGAAGCTCCCGGCAATACCCCTTTGATATGTTTTACGTATTCTTTTGGCGTCCATTTCCCGAGATTGCTGATAAGGATTGTATCAGCCTCCATCACGCGCCCTATACGTTTCAACATCTCTTCATGGCTCTCAGCAAACAGGACATCTCTCCAGTTGTTCATCTGGGTAGAAATATTGTTTATATCGAATTGAGAATTCATATATTCATCAGTCTTTTTAATAATTGTTGATTCGTCACCGTTTATCTCATCAGGCGTATATATAAATCTCATATTAGCGATGCTTGAATTCTGAAAAGTATGCGGCATCTGAAAAAATGTCCTCGCGTCAATCGGGGAACGAACTGAAATCATTTTTTCTGAATCCGGACAAAGCTTTGTTATAGCTCTGGTTCCGAGTATATTCAGCACCTTCTGTACAGAGCAGTCCCAAGTGCTACACAGCTTTTTCACATCCGCATATGAAGTTTTCAGCGAGAAAAACTCTCGGGCATCACTGTTTTCGGTTTCGGTAAACGTCAGGATATCGCCCGCAGGCAGTTCAGGCGGGAGATAATCTTTGGAAACGGAAACCCGCTTTTCCATCGGTTCCAATCCGTAATCAGGTTCATCGGACAGTCTGTAGTTAACATCCCCCTCGCCGAAATAATGATCCATCAGTGTTTCCACGAACCATCTGATACCATTTCCATCTGTCAACGCATGCGTTACGGCAACAGTTATCATATTCCCTTGACAAAAAACAGCTGCAGAGTGGCCGTTGTTTGCAGCTGTATTGATAAATTCTGTCTCTTCTGTTTGCACTTTTAGTCCTCTTTCACTTTCATCAAGTGCCAGAAAAATACCCTCATCGTCCACGACATTAAGATTCATATATGGGCAGATTTTCAACGCATTTATAAGCGCATCATTAAGTCTGTCTATAGATACCGGCTCATCCAAAAGAATCCTGTAAAATGGATTTGCATCAAGTAAATATCTTCTGTCTTTTGATAATCCCATCAGGGATCCGGCAAATATTCTTTTCTTCATTTTTCCCCTCACGCCGTCGGAAGCTTGAGCCCCACATTTTTTTGTTGCAAAGATCTCTCAAGAGAAATAATTTCCACTCCCGCATCTTTGAGTACCTGTTCGAATGAGTTTACAGATTTATCATCTTTGTAGGGATGGAAAACTGTAATCGTGAAACATCCGTTACCTGTGTTGACAGTCAAAGATCTCTGTGTATTAGCTCCATATATGCCGACTTTTTTGATGTATTTTTCTGTACCCGGCATATCCAGTTTTCCCATATAACTTACCATTAAAGTGGTAGGAAGCTCACTAAGCGCCGGAGTATGGCTCATATAGTACTTAGTCTTTTCGGCAATGGACTCACAGTTTTTCATCTCATCTATCACAGCCTGCTCACTATTCAAATAATGATTTAATGCTCCCGGATCAAGCTGTTCTTTCATCATCTGTCTGCCTTTTTTGCAGAGGGTTTTGTCATCTGTTTTTTCATCTTCTCTGTCGATAACAAAATGCAAAAACTTGGTTACAAGCGATATTGTTTCAGGTGTTCCGTGATGAGTAGTTAAATCACAAGCCAATGATAGGTCCATATATTCCGGAACCTCAGGAAGAATACGGATCAATGACCTATAATACATAACAGCAAACCACGCAGCCGGCGAGGTTTCGTTTTTCTTAATAATTTCCATAAGCTTTTTCTCATCTATGGTAAATAAGCTTACATAATAATCCCGTTCGTCATCCTGAGCAAGCTGCTCCTCAAGCGCGGAAGAACTGATTGGTTTTACTTCGGGCGGAAAACCTTTCCAGTTAATTTCCATCTCGGGCATAGGGCGCAATGCTTCAATCGGGCCCTCTCCAGGTTCAGGTGGCAGATAAGGTTTTCTGACTTTGTCGTTTTCAGGCTCCACGCCGTACTTGTCCATAATATACTGATACAGTGTTGTGTACGCCCAATGCAACGTTCCCGGACCTCCGGACAGCGTATGGAGCATCGTGAAGTATATGTATCTGCCTTCATAATCCACGCAAATCAGATGTTCGTCCAGCTCGTTCGAACCGAAATCAGGCATAGGATGTTTGGTTTCAAATACCGGAATAGGAGCCGGATTGTCTTCAAGATAGTAAGTTTCATCCCTCAAGACTATTTTTTTTGCGAGAAAAGGGAAACGTTTCATAGCTTTTTGAACAGATTCCTGCAAAATATCAGAATCGACATCGTCAGTCATCTCAAAACGAACACGTATCGTAAGAGAACCCACAATATTCATCATATACAACAGTTTGGTATTGTAATCAACCATTCACATACACCCCCAATTTTGCTCATGAACGATATTTTACCATATTTGAGATGAAAAAACAACAGTTTTGGCTACTTTTCAGCGCTTTTCGGGCTGAATCAAAAAAAATCAAAAAAATACTTGACAAATGCTCTGAAGTAAAGTAAAATAGCTTTTGTTCGAGTTTTACAGGACATTATACACGCGGGTGTAGTTCAATGGTAGAATGTCAGCCTTCCAAGCTGAACACGTGGGTTCGATTCCCATCACCCGCTTAAAAATAGCAAGCACCAAATGGTGCTTGTTTTTTTAAACAAGTGATGCTCAGAAACGAGCCCACATGGGGTAAAAACGCTCTCTGAGCGTTTTTTCAACGAATCGACTTGTCGGTTCGTTTTCGATCTCCCATCACCCTTACTTTACTACTCTTTCTTCTTTCTCACAAAAACTATGCTCAAAACTACTATAGCAACCACCAACACACCAACTCCAACCCAAATAACAATATTTCCGGTTGAGAATATTGATGCCGCCGACATCGGTATCTTATAATGAAATCCGGACGGGTTTTCCCAAATTGCCTTCAAAGTTACCGTGTCGCCGTCTGTTGAACTTAAGTTTTTGACTTTAGATTGATCTTTATATGATATATTGTCTCTCAAATACCAACCTTTAAAATTCCACCCCTGTTTACTTTGGAATTGGCAAAACGGCAGTTTTACCTCTTCATCGTAACTGACTTCCAAAGGATCCATATCCCCATCCACATTCTTGCCGTTATGGTTAACAGAGTCTACTACACTATAATTCGATTCTTTAACTCCTTTCTTTCCAACCTTTACAGTGACAGAAAAGCATTTTGTTCTTCCTGCTCTCATATATCCGGGCGCCTGCATAGCAAACAGCAAGCAAAAACAAAATAGTATCAAAATTCGTTTTAAAAATACATTTTTTCTCATAGTCATCTCTCCGAAATACTTTAACCAACAAAGCTGCAACCAATCACATTTTCATGTAATTAGTTGCAGCTTTTTCAGATTTTACTCACATATGTTAGTCATTCAGCCCGGTTTCTTCCCACTCATATCCTTTATCACGACTTTCCTGACGGGTATCCTCCATTTCCTGCGGCTTGCCGAAGTAGTAACCCTGCGCTCTGACGCAACCGATACTCTTTAAGAATGCATAATGAACCTCTGTCTCTACACCCTCAGTAAGCGGCTCAAGTCCCATACCGCGCGCACCCTCAACTATGAAAGTCATGAGGATATCTGCCTTTGGATTTTTGTCATAACTTCTGAGGAACACCAAATCAAGCTTCAAGACATCAAACTCAAACTCAGTGAGAGTATTGAGCGATGAATATCCGCTTCCGAAATCATCAAGCCAGAGTTTATACCCTGCCTCACGCAGGCGGATGCACTCATTTTTCAGGAAATCGTCCTTGTCGGTAAGCGCACTCTCCGTAATCTCCAAATCCAAATACGACGCCGGAACATCATACACGCGTCTGGTCGCTTCGAGCGAATCAAATACGTCCGTAAGCTCGAAATCGAGACGGGAAAGGTTGATGGACACCGGCACAAGCGGCTCGCCCTGAAGTTTCATCTTCTGATAATCCTTGCACACCTGCTCTATAACGAAGCAGTCAACTATATGAATCAGGTGGAACTGCTCCAAAGTTTCTATGAAATCACCCGGATTCAAAAATCCAAGCACCGGATCAATCCAGCGCACAAGCGCCTCGTATCCGCATATTTTTCCGGTCTCCACTCGGATAACCGGCTGATAGAACACGTGTATATATTCTTTTTTGACAGCCTCATCTATATGATCAACCACATACTGCTGCTTGCGAAGCCTCTCTCTGAGCATCTCATCATAAACAAACATGTTCGTGTCATGTCGCTCTTTGATCGAGTTGCACGCCAGTCTTGCGTGATCACAGGCTAAGCCCACCTCAGAGTGCGTATCCTCCATATAGTACACGCCGGCTTTGATCCTGACACGTTTGTTTGCGTCAGGATGTGTCAAAATCGCTTTGAAAAATTTATCGATCCTGAGTAGCACTTCGTCATCGTCATTTGAAGAGATACACACCACAAAATGGTCATCTGAAAATCTCGCAACCGTACCGTCGCCGAATATCTCGTGCAGAGATTTCGCAACCTCGCACAAAAGCTCGTCACCCATACGGAAACCATGACGTTCATTATATAGTTTAAAATTCGGAATGTCGAAATGAACGAAAGCCAGCCTCTCACGTCTGCCCTCAGGCGTCTCGAGTATCGACTGCACCCTCTGATAGAAAAATGACATATTGAAAAGCCCGGTGAGCGAATCCGTCTCCTGGTTCATCGAGAGAACCTGCGCTTCAGCAAAACTGTTTTTGCTGCGATTTAAAAACTCATCACGGTCAACGTCAACTATAAATACGTAGAAAAATTTGTTGCCGGATGCGCCATGAAGGAGGTGACCGAAATCCTCTATATACCTGAGATCACCGCCTTTTGTTTTGATCCTGTATCTGACATAGTCGTGACGCTTCTCGCCGAACATCGTCTGCGCCTGAATTTCATTCTGGATTTTGTAGAGGTCTTCCTCGTAAACCATTCCCTGAAATGTATTCCCTGTGTACTCGCGAAACTCTTCCATAGTATCGCAACCGTACATATGAATCACATTTTCATCCGCAAAAAGAATCCTCTCATCCTCTGTCGCTTCGTAGATAAAAAATCCGCCCGGAAGCCCCACAGGATAGTATTCCTTGTCCGCCTCAGATAAAATACCCCCCTCATAATAATCCATAAAAATTCACACCCCCTTTCAGCAAAAATGTCCCGACAGTTCGATTTATTTTTGTGAATATTTTTCCAAAAGTGCTGACTTAATGTCATACAATTTATCCGACAGATCCACGAATACAGTCTGCGGATTGACCAAACGTCTGCTCTCGTCCCAAAGTGTATCAAGCTCACGTTTGCAGAAATCCTGGAGTTCCATAACCGAAGGCGTTTCGTAAACGCACTGGCCATTTTTGAATATCGGTATGAGGATTTCTTTCATCGTGTAGCTCCCACCCTCGAGCCTGGTTTTTTTCCATGTCGCATCAGGATCAAAAAGCATCAGATCCTGTGACGTGTCGAATTCCTCGCCCGCCAGAGCTATCAGGTCAGCGTGTATTTTGCCTGACTCTTTGTCATATATTCTGAATACAGTTTTGTTTCCGGGATTTGTGACCTTCACAGGGTTCTCGGAAAGCTTGATTCTCGCATCCCAACCGTCGTTTGAATCAGAAGCCGC
>JAIKWQ010000126.1 GCA_024684535.1 Eubacterium sp.
GGAACTCCGTATCCGCCCACAGGCGCAAGAGCAGTCGAACCTCCGACCATTTTGGGCGCGACATAAGCGTACACCCTGCTTATCGGTCCCTCTACATCCATTTCATCTCTGTGTTTGGAATACGCTTCAAGAAAAGACCCATGAACTCCCGCTCCCCCTTCGACAAGGACGCTGTCTATTCCGCTTGCACCAAGCTTTTTCAAGAGAGGAATAATTCCTACTCTGCCTTTATCATCAGCAGGTATTTTCCATACTTCAGCGCTTGATATTTCCAGATTTTTAATCTTTGCATCCATATCAGGTATATCAACCCCCGTACACGCAATTATTGTACGGTATTCTCTGGCTGTTTTTATGATTTGAGCATTGGGCGAGATATTCAGATGCGAATCAAGTATCACCCTTATGGGCTGACATCTTTTGTCTTTATCCGTTTCAGCAACATACGGATCATCTGTTTCAGGCGGTCTGAAATTGAACATAGGATTGTCAGCTGCAACAGTTCCGATTCCCGCAAGAATAGCCATATATTTTTTTCTGAGACGCTGCGCATTGCTTCTTGCTTCCACACCGGTGATCCACTTTGATTCACCACCGGCTGTTGCTATTTTTCCGTCTATGGTCATCGCATATTTAATTGCCAAAAACGGCATCCCGGAACTGATATAGCACATGAACACTTCATTCAGTACGTCGCATTCTTTTTTCAGAACTCCGGTTGTCACCTCTATCCCGGCGTCAAGCAACGCCTGTATCCCCTTGCCGGCAACCAAAGGATTCGGATCATCCGAACCGACAACAACTCTCTTAACATTTTTTTCAATAATTATGTCCGTACAGGGAGGAGTTTTTCCCGTATGACAACAGGGCTCGAGATTCACATAGAGTGTTGCGCCCGATGCATCATCAAGCGACTGAAGTGCCTGTCTCTCCGCATGGAATTCTCCGAACCGCTTGTGCCAGGCTTCTGATATGATTTTGTCATCCTTTACAACAACACAACCAACCATAGGGTTCGGATTTACGATACCCTCGCCTCTTCTGGCAAGTTCTATGCATCTGCGCATATATTTTTCATCTGTTTTTTTGCTGTTTATCATATATCCCCCTTTCCGCCTGTCAATAAGTCGGTCTTCTCAATGTCCCTTTTTCAAAAGTATACTCAGGCGTTTTGAACGGGTATGAAATCTCGTCCACGTAATACCAGGGATCATCTTCGTGTAACGGATTTTTCAACAAATGAAATTCCTGTGCCGGCATAAATCCCTGCGCAAGCAAAAATGCTTTTCTGCCGCTTGCATCCTTGCAGGCATCCACAACCATCACCGCGTGCCCCGGACTTCCTGAATTTACAAAAATATCCCCGATTTTAATTTTGTTTTCTTTTATCTTTTTTGAATCCTGTTCCAAATTATAAGTTCCCGAATAAGCAAAAACCATTCTCATAAACTTGATATAATTATCTTCCGAATCGTCATACTCCGCATCATCCGACCAGGTGTATTTGCCGTTTTCATCGTGAATTCTGTATCCCTGTCTCCACATAGTATATCTGGCTTTGAAATCATCACTCAGAGAAAAAGCTATCCTGTCATAACTGTTTATTTTTTTGAAGTACTCCGCATAAACTCTCATTATCGAATCAGCGCATTGCTGCAAATCTTCTTTTTCTATCGGAAGTTTAAATACAGCCACGTGATCGGTTTGAGGTGATTTAGGCGATTTGTCATACAGCAAAACTTCCGCGCCGTCTTTTTTCAATTTAAATTTTCTTAAAAATTTTCCGAGACTGTCGCTGTCTTCCTTCGTTCTTTCAAACCCTTCGGGCGTCATAATTCTGTTTTTCAGATTCTTGCCCTCAGGATCAACCAACGATATTCCGGTAACACTCGTAGCTTTCGGCTCTGATGTGTTTTCTGCCGGCGTAACGACGTTATCTGCCGTAGCCACTGAGCCTTGAGTGACCGCTGCCGCGCTACCGCTTGCAACCGTCATAGGATACTGCTTTTCAAATGAAGAAAAAGGCCTCATAACAAGTATAACAAGCGCCAGTACAATAGCCCCCGCAACAGCCGCTATCTGTATAGACTTCTTTTCATTCATTTTGTCACATCCTCCATCAGGTTATCCGGTGCTGTCGAAAGTACGAAGATTAAAACGAGCAGTGCAATCATGCACGAAGTAACACATGAAACAAAATCATAACTCAGAACATTATTTATGTCATCCTTCAAAAGTGTTGCGCCGTAAATCAGATAATAAACTCCACAGGCAAGTCCCATTATACCGGCAAATACAGCCAGAGCCCGGTTTCCCATTCCCTGATAATACAAAAATACAATCACAAAACAAATCAACACAATGGCACTTAAGATGATTGAACTCATCTCATCCGGAAGATTCAGAGTTCCAAACTGCGACATCATAAATGAAATTGCGGACAATATTAAACTTCCCAGCGCAATCCTGACTTGCACATCAGAACCGATCCCCTCTCGAATCCTTTTGGCTGCGAATGCGATGAGAAACGCAGACGCAAATGATAAAAAAGCCGGCAACACAAACAGTAACGCAAGAAGCAGGCTTACTCTTTCATCTTTAAAACAGTCCACAAGCAGCAATACACCACGTCCGACATCATATGCTGAGATGACTACGGTGAAGACTGCGATGATTCGAAGTGGCGTAGTAAAGAACTCGTTTAGATAGCGAATTGAGTTGTTTCCTTTTGAATTCATATATTCTCCTATATTTTTTTCTCAAACCAGTGCTTATCATGTAACTGTTTTAACTCGGACCGTTCGCACTAAATACCCTACCGTAGCGGTATGGGACTTGAAAAGACCAAGTCCTCATACCGACGGAGGGCAATTTCCCTCGTTTAAAAAAGTCACCTGATAAGCACTAAATTAAAACTCAACAATGTAATGAATATATTATGGATTCTATCATAAAACAAACAATTTCGCAAGAAAAAACGAGTTCCCCCATAAAAAAATGTATTTTGAGTGATTTTCACTTGATTTTATCAGAAAAAACTGATAAACTTGTCCTTAGCGTTTTGGATCACCCATCCCGACGATGGGAATATCACATATAGAAAGGATTTTGCTATGAACGAGAAAAAGAAAGGTTTTTTGCAGAGTTTAAAGAGTTTGCGTTAAAAGGCAGTGTGGTTGATCTGGCTGTCGGTGTAATCATCGGTGCCGCTTTCAAAGCTATCGTTGATTCACTTGTAGACGACATCATTTCTCCTATACTCGGACTTTTCCTTCGCGGAAACCTGTCCTCACTTTCCATCAGCCTGTTTGAAGGACGTGTGACTATCTGCTACGGCGCATTTTTCACTGCTATAATCAATTTTGTTATTATGGCGTTTATCATATTCCTTATGATAAAAGGACTGAATGCTCTGAGAAGAATAGGCAAAAAGGGCGAAGAGGAAGAAACAGAGAAGACGTGTCCTTACTGCCAGATGAAGATAGATATCAAGGCAACCAAGTGCCCACACTGTACATCTGACGTTGAATAATTAGGAGGTTACCAATGAATACACTGGAAGGAAAACTTATCGGTTCAGGAATGAAAATAGGCATAGTTGCTGCACGTTTCAATGATTTTATCGTTGAGCACCTGGTAAGCGGAGCGGAGGACACTCTTGTCCGTCATGGGGTAAATACTGATGACATAGACCTTGCAAAGGTTCCGGGTAGCTTTGAGATACCGGTAGTTGCAAAAAAACTTGCCGAATCCGGAAAATATGATGCAGTCATCTGCCTTGGAGCAGTCATCAAAGGATCCACTTCACACTACGATTATGTGTGTGCCGAAGTCAGCAAAGGTGTTGCGCAGGTTGAACTTTCAACAGGCGTTCCGACCATATTCGGAATACTTACAACAGATAACATCGAGCAGGCAATCGAGCGCGCCGGAACAAAAGCCGGAAACAAAGGTGCTGATGCTGCTCTGTCCGCCATAGAGATGGTATCACTGCTCAAGTCAATTGACTAAAAAGGGTTTTATATGTTTACCGGAATTGTTGAAGAAATCGGAACAGTAAAAAATATAAAGAGAGGCACTTCTTCTGCCTCTCTTTTAGTACTTGCAGAAAAGGTCCTTGATGGGACAAAAATCGGTGACAGCATCTCCGTAAACGGTGTATGCTTAACCGTTACTTCTCTTGACAATCAGAGTTTCTGCGCTGATGTAATGGAAGAAACTATGCGCAGAAGTTCTCTCTGCTCACTGACCGCCGGAGCCAAAGTCAATCTGGAAAGGGCGATGCCTGCAGACGGACGATTCGGGGGACATATCGTTTCAGGTCACATCGACGGAACCGGAACGATTAAAAATATCCGCAAAGAAGAAATGGCTGTTTGGTATGACATCGAATCAGACTCTTCACTTTTAAAATACATAGTAAAAAAAGGATCAGTCGCAATCGACGGAATAAGCCTGACAGTTGCGGATGAAACGGCGGATCATTTTTCCGTATCAATAATTCCACATACAATGGGAAACACGATACTCTCTGAAAAAAAGATCGGAGACGTGGTAAATATTGAAACAGATATAATCGGAAAATATGTAGAAAAAATGGTTGCGCCGCAAACAGAATCGAGACTTTCAAATTATGAAGATGCTACGGAATTCCTGGCAGAAAACGGATTCTGAAAGATTATAAAAACAAAAAAGGAAACTGAAAAAATGAGTGAATTCGAATCAAATTTATCAACTATAGACGAGGCTCTTGATGACCTCCGAGCAGGCAAAGTTATACTTGTTATAGATGATCCCGATCGTGAAAACGAAGGAGATTTCATCTGTGCCGCAGAATTTGCCACAACGGAAAATGTAAACCTGATGGCAAGCAAGGCAAAAGGTCTTATCTGTATGCCTATGAGCAGAGCGCTCACCGAAAAACTCGGCCTTGATCAGATGGTTGACAACAACACAGACAACCACTCAACTGCTTTTACCGTTTCTATAGATCACGTAGATACTACAACCGGAATATCAGCTGTCGAGAGATCTCTCACCGCCATGAAATGCGTTGAAGACGATGCGCGTCCTGAAGACTTCAGAAGACCGGGACATATGTTTCCTCTTGAAGCAAGGGCAGGCGGCGTACTCAAAAGAGCCGGACATACCGAAGCAACCGTAGACCTGATGAGACTTGCAGGACTGAAAGAATGCGGGCTCTGCTGCGAAATCATGCGCGATGACGGAACCATGATGCGCACTCCCGAGTTATACGATTTTGCAAAAGAGCTTGGAATAAAAGTCGTAACCATAGAAACATTGATTAAAAAAAGACTCGAAACCGAGACTCTCGTATCAAGGGAGGCAACAGCAAAACTCCCGACAAAATACGGCGAATTTACTATATACGGATACAGAAACAAAACAAATGATGAACACCATGTTGCTTTGGTTATGGGCGACATTACTGACGGCGAAAACGTGCTTTGTCGCGTACACTCCGAATGTCTGACCGGTGATGTTTTCGGATCAAGCAGATGCGACTGCGGAGAACAGCTTGACTCAGCTATGCGTATGATTGCGGAAGAAGGCAGAGGCATACTTCTGTATATGCGTCAGGAGGGAAGAGGCATAGGTCTGATAAACAAGCTGAAAGCCTATGAACTTCAGGAAGACGGCTATGATACAGTAGAAGCAAATATCAAATTGGGCTTCCCGCCGGATCTGCGTGAGTATGGTATCGGCGCCCAGATTCTCTATGATTTAGGAGCAAAAAGCTTGAGACTTTTGACAAATAATCCGACAAAAATAGCCGGCCTATCCGGATATGGAATCTCGATAAAAGAGCGTGTTCCCATCCAGATGAAGGCAAAACCCGAAGACTATAAATATCTGAAAACAAAACAGGAAAAAATGTCCCACATGACAGACTACAAGTAACTTTTCTTTTCCACCACTCAGAAAAGGGGTGCTTGCAATATGATTCAAAGATTAAAAAATGTTCTAAACGAATACTTCATAGGAAAAAGTGATATTATAGACAATCTTCTTATCTGTCTTTTGGCAGGAGGTCACGTCCTTTTGGAGGATGTCCCCGGCGTAGGAAAAACCACTCTTGCCAAAACTCTTTCACAGGCTGTGAGCCTGGATTTCGGTCGCATACAGTTCACCCCCGATACACTTCCGTCAGATGTAACGGGCGTATCTGTCCTCAATATGAAAACAGGTGAATTCGAGTTTCGCGAAGGAATGGTTATGCATCAGATTCTTTTGGCTGATGAGATAAACAGAACATCTCCGAAAACTCAGGCCAGTCTTCTGGAAGCTATGGCCGAGGAAAAAATTACTGTTGACGGAAATGAAATGCAACTGCCCAACCCGTTTATGGTCATCGCCACTCAGAACCCTGTGGAGTTCGTGGGTACTTATCCTCTTCCTGAGGCACAGATGGACCGCTTTATGATGAGACTGTCACTTGGATATCCTGAGGCCTCCGACGAGATAGAAATGACAAAAAATCAGCTTGCCGG
>JAIKWQ010000147.1 GCA_024684535.1 Eubacterium sp.
CACCACCTGTGATATCGACAAATCCGTTGCTCTTAGGCTGATTGACAGCTTAAAGCAGCAAGAGAATATGTATCTTAGCGAGATCGAGGATTCCTATATTAAACCGGATCTCAAAGAGAATCTAAAAAGCATAGTAACGGATAGAATCAAGCTTTTGTAATAGGATTTGAGCCTATGGGCTCAAAAACCATTGTTTTTTAAAAAGTTTCTTATTATTTCTGCCATATCTATACTCGTGTCATTTTCCTTAATTATATTGTATATCTTCCTCATGTCATCTTCTCCAACAACTATTGTCCTAAGATCTGCAGAGACAAAAACTATGTTCATAAGGCTTATATCATTGTCCTGGAATTCTTTTTTCAAAAAAAGAGAATCTCTAGTACTTGGACCAGCTATAGTACTATAGATGGGGAAGCCAATTTCATCCATAGTTTCTTGAATGGCTTTATCCTTCAAAGTCATATTTTTATCCTCATGATCAACAATAAAATAAAATTTCTTCATGTCTTTATACCTCCTAAAATCCATCCCTTCATAGATTCTCACCGGGTTGCCTCTGACAATCCGGGTATGCTCACGCCAGGCATCACCCTTTTGCTTTGCTTTGGCAGCATACTGTTTATCAATCAGGATCGCATTCAGCTTCTGAAGCGCATCTTGGCGATTCTGTACCTGGCTGCACTGTGCGGTCGATGTTACGGCTATTCCAGTCGGGATATGTATAACACGAACCCCGGACTCAACCTTGTTCACATTCTGACCACCCTTTCCTCCACAGTGGAATCGCTCGAAACGTATCTCCTGATCCGTGCAGATATTATCTACTTCCGGGATGATACTAACATCAATGACCAATTTTTTCTCTTGTGATGCGGTCTGAACGGGCTCTTGCAGATCCATTGTATACTCCCCTCCAAAGGCTCTATGTCTTCATCGATGGAGAACATAACAGATGAAAAGCACCCATTCTCACGACCAGCATGACTATTGAGCAACTCAATGTCAGAGTATTCCGCTTTGAGTGTATCGTACAACTTGCTCACGGCAAGCTCGCATTCCGAGGGGTCCTGCCCCGAACTTATCTGAATAATCATTTCTTCACCATTTCCTTTTTTATTTTCCGGTTCCGGCCTTATAGTTGTAAAGAGGCTTAAGAACCTTGGTAATTTTGACAGTTTCACCCAGTACATCACGAATATCATCGAGATTCCGATAGGCAAAAGGTGCTTCATCCAGCGTTTCCTTTCCAATACAACTGGAATAGATCCCCTTCATCTCCAATTTGTATGATGATACCGTATACCGGGTTTTCACATCCTCGCGCTTCAATATGCGTCCGGCACCATGTGGTGCGGAACAATTCCACTCCACATTTCCCATTCCGATGCCGAGGATAATCCCATCACGCATGTTGATCGGAATGATGGCTTTTTCTCCGTCCATTGCTGAGATGGCACCCTTCCTGAGAATCGGATTCCCGAACACAGATTTAGACTGTACATCGGAAGCAATGAAATTATGCGGACAATCCAACACATCATCTGCTTTCCATTTCATCCCTTTCAGAATCTCCTCAATAATGATATGACGGTTAAGTTTTGCATACTCCGTAGCAACACCCACATCTCGGATATAGGATTGCATAAAATCACTATCTATCCAGGTCAGCTCATAGGGGATATCTATCCCATTATTTTTCAAATGCTTCTGTCCTTTCGACACATAGTAATCAGTGATTTCCTTGCCGAGATGCCTGCTTCCAGAGTGTACTACAAGATACAATCCATCTCCATCTGTATCAACCTCGATAAAGTGATTACCTCCGCCAAGTGTGCCAAGAGATGCATATCCTCTATCATTCTGAATATGTGAAACACAATCCAACCTTCCAAAGTCAAAGTTCAATGCAGACGAATGTGGAGTCTTCCTTATCATCGGGCCAGATGGAATGTTCTCTCGGATAACAGTATCCAGCTTTTGCCATTCCTTCTTACCTTTTGAAATATGTGCCATAGTCATTCCACAGCCGATATCAATTCCGATCAAAAGTGGCATCAGCCTATCACCGATTGTGGCCGTAAAACCAATCGTACCAACCTTACCAGGATGGACATCCGGCATAATTCGAATGCGACTACCGGAAAGTGCTTCTGTATTGCAAAGCATCTCAATCTGACTTTTCGCATATCCATCGATTCTATTTTCCGTGTTTTCTGTCAAGTGTAGTCCTGCGGATGTATAGGTTCCATTGATAATCTCCATATTTTTTCCTTTCCTTTTCAGATGGTTGTTTCTCGAAAAAAGGGTATAGCAAACACACCATCAGAATTATCCGAAGGCAAGGGTATTAATCTGTCAGATTATCAGGATTAGAGAATTATCCCAATAGACGCAGAGGGACAGCCCTTACGCTCGAATGGTTTAAAGTGTCCAGTTTTTGATTTTTCTTTGTGTACGTCATGGCTATACCTCCTTTTAGATTGTCAGAAACTGCCTGATATGGCATGTTTCAAGTTGCTTGTACTGTATCGATAGATTTCGGAACCAAAACAAACTTGTAACTGATTCCGAAATCACATCTTCGTCATTATAGAACGAAAATCAGACATAAACTTGTCAACTTTCAAGTTTTTCTATTCAAGAATCTGTGCGGTAGGAAGGCGGTCAGATAAAAATAGTATTCAGAAAAGAGGATAGCTACCGGGCGGAGTTTCCGCTTGACAACCTGCTTATCCCTCAATCGCAGGTAATCAACCTCGATCAGCCTGCTTTCCCTTACCGCCTGCCCGATATCCCAAATCTTATCGATAAACTCCGAACCATGCCGCGGCTCAATGTAATGAAAAGCTTCGTTTAGGATTTGAGCCTATGGGCTCAAAAACCATTGTTTTTTAAAAAGTTTCTTATTATTTCTGCCATATCGACACTTGTATTGTTTTCTTTGATTATATCATATATCTTTTTTACATAACTGTTTCCAATAAAGATTGTTTCTAAATCTTTATTTACAAAAATAATCATTGTAGAGTCTAAATCATTATCCTGAAATTCTTTTTTCATAAAAAGAGAATCTCTAGTATTTGATCCAGCTATAGTAGTATAAAGAGAAATAAGGGTGTCAGAAGCAACTATATCCATAGTCTCTTGAATAGCTTTATCATTCAAAGTCATATTTTTATCCTCAGAATCAACAATAAAATAAAATAAATAGCCTTCTCTTTTCATAATTCAAACCTCCTTGTTTTTCTTTTTTCATCTTGGTCTGTCACGTAAATAGATTTCAAGTGCCGTAAGCATTTCGCATTTACTCGGGGCAATTGAATCCGACTCGTCTTCTTTGTCCTTCGGAAACTCCACATGAACCATTCCGATTCCGTAAACATACATTTCCTCGTACTTACCCTCAGGCACATCCATGATTGAAAAATAGTTGTCATAACTCCTATCTTCAAAGCTAATTGATATACGATCAATTCTGGAAATACACTCTTTTATTTCCTTAAACTTGATTCCTCTGTCCACCGTAACCCTCCTTTGCCGGCTAAAAAAGCCACTGGCCTGCGGCAGCAGCTCTTTGGTTTTGTTTTCAATTATATTATGGGGAGAGGGGTCCTCAGGATGTTGAGGACGTCAGTCGAATAGATTGAACAAGCATTGCAGCATTCGTTCATTTACATATGCCTCGTCCTCATTCTTATCATCAATGTTTTTTAAAATGAGTATTTTTTCTTTATACCAGTCTAACTTCGCTGCTTTCATATAATTTGCAGCATATGCTATCTGATTCTTGGCCTCTTTTTCTTTTATCTTAGCATCCAAATCATAGAATTTCAAATCGGATGTTCCTTTACTTTTGTCTTTACTATTATAAAAAAACTGACTTTTACAACCACACAATCCAATAATAGTATTATCTTCAGATTGACAAGAACCATCATCCTCTTTATATTGAGCAAATTTTATATATGAAAAAAACACTTTGTTTTTTA
>JAIKWQ010000018.1 GCA_024684535.1 Eubacterium sp.
AACTCGCTGTCATTACCGATTCAACTGTGGAGCCGCTCTACGGTGGACCGATATGCCAGGCTTTGTGTGAAGCGGGATACAACGCGGAACTATTTGTTTTTCCTGCGGGAGAGCCAAGCAAATCCAGACAGAGCAAAGAACTGATAGAGGATGCCATGATATCCAGAGGTTTCAGAAGAGACTGTATGGTTATTGCAATCGGCGGCGGAGTGGTTTCTGACCTCGGAGGATTTATCGCAGGAACATATGGCAGAGGAGTACCTTTTGTAAACTATGCGACGACGCTTCTCGCTGCAGCAGATGCTGCGATCGGAGGAAAAACTGCAGTTGATACTCCTGTTGCGACGAACCTGATAGGCCTTATATACCAACCGAAAAAAGTATATGTGGATATAGATACTTGGAAAACACTTCCGAAAGAACATATGATAAACGGACTTGCTGAGACAGTTAAGCATGCCTGTCTCGCAGACTATGAACTGTTTGAATATTTGGAAAACCACTCGGAAGAAATCATAAACTGTGATGCAGACGCCTGTACATATATCAGCGAACACAACTGCGATGTCAAATATAAGGTTGTGATGGAAGATGAGCACGAGGCAAACAAACGTGAAATACTTAATCTCGGACATACTGTAGGCCGCGCGATAGAAACAGTCAGCGAGTATAAACTTCTACATGGTGAGGCAGTCTCTATCGGTCTTGTGGCACAGGCAAAACTCGGAGCCAAGCTCAGCTATATGACAGTAGCGGAAGTCGACAGGGTGGTAGCGTTGCTTAAGCAAATCGGTCTTCCTGTTGCAATTCCGGATTACATCGACAAAGACGCGCTGGTCAAAAAGCTCTACACCGACAAAAAGGTCCGCGACGGCAAACTTCGCTTCGTCTTCCAGAAAGGCATCGGCGATGTTATGCGCTTTCCGGACGGTAAGTACGCGGAGCCAATATTGGAAGAGCAAATAGCGTCGATACTTGTAAAGATGTAAAAGCAGTCAACTAAAATCGTTTAAAAACGAATTTTCAGAAAGTGAGATCCATAAATTGTTAAACAACGTCCCATACGACGCTTTGCTGGCCCTGGTGCTCTGCTGCGTATTCCTTTTCATAGCGCTCATCATCTGGATTTTCTTCGGCCGTGACGACGAAATCATCGAGGTCAAGGAATTCTACCCGCCGGATGATTTGAACTGCGTCGACCTCGCTTACATCTACAAAGGCGCTGTCGAAAGAAAAGACATCGTCCCGCTGTTGCTTGGACTTGCGCAAAAAGGATATTTGTCTTTGGAACAGCACGACCAGAAGGGTCGTCAGTACGCCATACGATTGCTCAAGCCATATGACGGTAATGATGCAGCAGAAAGCATGTTCATGCATGGGCTTGCTGAGTACGGAAGTTTCATAGGGAAAAATGAATTGACAGCAAGTTTCTACAGAACGCTTGATGCAATCATAATTGCAACCAGAAAAAAACTGAAAGACAAGGTTTTTTACAAAAGTACACTTATTCTCAGAAATATAACATGGCTGTTTGCCATTATTCCATATTTTGTCGGTTTGTTTCCGACGTTAAAAAGTTATTATGGATCTTCGCTTTTTGCATTGATTTTGCCTGTCGGAACATTTTTGACTGTAAGTGTAGTTACAATAGCTTTTGCATCAAAGTCACTGAGCTTTTTCAAAAAAATAATATTTATAATTGCAGGTCCCGCAGCATTGGCTGTGTTATTGAAATTTTTCGGAACAGCATTGACCGCATCCGGGATTATATGGTGGATAGTTTACTGGAGCTGCGCGGTAGCAAATGTTTTTCAGACTATATTTTTGCTTATCATTGATAAAAGAAAAGAATACGGTATAGAGATGCTCGGCCGTGTGATGGGTTATAAACAGTATTTGGAAGAAGCTACGCCTGCGCAACTTGATAAAAATGTGAGAGAAGATCCGGAGTATTTTTATAAGAATTTATCATATGTATATGAGTTCGGAGTTTCCAGAAAATGGTTCAAAAAATTTGATGAAATATCTATGAAGATTCCTGACTGGTATATGAGATACCGAAACGGAGCATACAGTTACAAGAATTTTGCGGACTTCGTTGCATTTACTATGGCGGACGTTACGGTTGCAATGACAAGCACACCGAATAAGAATTTGAATAATCAATAAATTACAAAGAAATAGCATTATTTAAAAACATGAATATTATTTGCATCGATTTAAAATCATTTTATGCTTCGGTTGAGTGTGTTGACAGAGGGCTTGATCCGCTTGATACAAATTTAACTGTTGCTGATGAGTCTCGTACGGACAAGACAATATGTCTTGCAGCATCACCTACGCTGAAAGGTTATTGTGGTGTGGGCGGTCGTGCGAGGCTTTTTGAAGTTAGGTCGGCGCAGAAAAATGTCAACGCAAACAGGCTCAGAAAACTTCGAGAAATACGTCACGATAAAAATGTTCAGTTTGAAGGAAAGTCATACTTGAAATCAGAGCTTGATGCGCATCCGGAATACGAGATGGATATCATAGTTGCTCCGCCACAGATGAAAAGATATATGAAATTTTCCAATGAAATAGTTGAAATATATATGCGATATGTTGCGCCTGAAGATGTCCATGTGTATTCGGTTGATGAGGTTTTCATGGACGTAACCGCATATTTAAAAAACTATCATATGACAGCGAAGGAACTTGCAGTAAAAATTGTCAGAGAAGTATATACAGAAACGGGGATTACAGCAACTGCAGGTATCGGACCGAACCTATTTATCGCAAAAGTTGCGATGGATGTAGTTGCAAAAAAAATGCCTCCGGATGAAAATGGTGCCAGAGTATGTGAGCTCGATGAGATGAGTTATCGTGAGCAGATTTGGGCGCATGAGCCGATTACGGATGTGTGGAGGGTTGGTCCCGGCTACAGAAAAAGACTCGCGCCATACGGCATAAAAACGATGGGAGATGTTGCCAGGTGCTCGATTGAAAATGAAGAACTTTTGTACAGGCTTTTTGGAGTAAATGCAGAGATTCTCATCGATCACGCCTGGGGATATGAACCAACAGAAATAAAGTACATACATCAGTATCAGCCTGAAAACAACAGCGTTGGCTCGGGCCAGGTGCTTACCAAACCGTATACATACGAAAAAGGTGAGTTGATAGTTCGTGAGATGACTGAACTTCTGGTGCTCGACCTTGTGAAAAAAAGGCTTGTGACTGATCAGGTTATACTTAATATCGGTTATGACAAAGAAAGTTTAGACAATCCTCTGATACGCGAAAAACACAAAGGTGAAGTGAAGAAAGACCGGTATGGAAGATTGGTACCTAAGTCAGCGCATGGCTCATCAAATCTGGACCATTATATGTCATCATCTAAGCAGATTGTTGAAACGATGGTTGATCTATACAGGCAGATAACGGATGAAAATCTGCTCATCAGACGTGTGAATGTGACTGCCAATCATGTCATTTTTGAAGGAGATATACCTGAGGAAAAGCACGAAGCCAGGCAGCTGACGCTGTTTGATAACATAGAGGAAGAGGAAAAAGAAAAAGAACGTATGCTGGAAGCCGAGAAAAAGGAGAGAAGGCTTCAGCACGCCATACTCGATATACAAAAAAGATACGGTAAAAATGCCCTCTTAAAGGGTATGAATCTCGAAGATGATGCGATGACTATCGAGAGAAACGGACAGGTCGGCGGTCACAAAGGCTGAAAGGACTTGTTTTTTAAAGAAAAATGTGCTATAATTTGTCTTTATTATACAGACAGAGGAGTGAGGTATATGCCGATCAAGATACAGGAATCGCTTCCTGCACAGAGAATACTTGAGGATGAGAATATTTTTGTCATGACTGAAAACAGGGCCATGCATCAGGATATCAGACCATTGAAGGTGCTTATTTTGAATCTCATGCCCACAAAAATAGAGACCGAAACACAGTTTTTGCGTAAGCTTTCCAATTCACCGCTTCAGGTTGAGGTTGAGTTTATGCAGACCGAGAGCTACAAGCCGAGACATGTTGAGGAAAATCACCTGGATACGTTCTATACGGTATTTGATGATGTGAAGGACAGGAAGTTCGACGGTCTGATCATCACAGGCGCGCCATTGGAGCTGACCAGATTTGAGGACGTAGTTTACTGGAAAGAATTGTGTGAGATTATGGAATGGTCCAAAACTCACGTACATTGTACGCTTCACAGCTGCTGGGGAGCTTGTGCTGCGCTTTATTATCATTACGGAATCAAGCGTATAGTGACAGAGAAAAAATTCTCCGGTGTTTATGAGCACAGAGTTCTCAAGAAAAAATCACCGCTTTTCAGAGGGTTTGATGATGTTTTCTATATGCCTCAGAGCAGGTCGTTTACGCTCGACAGAGAAGATGTGGAAAAACATTTTGATTTGGAGATAATGGCTGAGTCGGATGAGTCAGGCATAGCTATCATCAAGAGGCGTGACAGTTCACAGTTTTTCATAACCGGACATCCTGAGTACGACTCAAAAACGCTTCTCAGGGAATATGAGAGAGATACTTTGAAGGGGCTTAATCCTTCTATACCGAAACATTATTTCCCGGATGATGATCCGACGAAAAAACCTATGGTCAGATGGTTTTCAGCGGGACAGCTTCTGTATAGCAACTGGTTGAATTATTACGTATACCAGTCTACGCCGTACGATGTGACAAGCATTGACGGAAACGAGGAACACGTAAAAGATGCAGGTGATTGAGTTTGTTTTTCATCATAAATAAAAGGAGATAAGACTACGTATGACTTCTATTGAGATTTTAACTATTGTAGCGTCAATGCTTGGTGGTCTTGCCCTGTTCTTATTTGGTATGAACACACTGAGTGATTCTCTTTCATCTATGACGGGCGGCCTTCTTGATAGAGTTCTTGGAAAGATTACTAAAAACGGATTTTTCGGTTTCCTGTTCGGAGCGGGAATCACAGCTATAGTTCAGTCATCATCTGCAATCACTGTTTTGTCGGTAGGTCTTGTAAATTCCGGCATCATAGGCCTTAAGCAGGCAGCAAGCCTGATCATAGGCGCGAACTTAGGTACCACAGCAACAGCTTGGTTGCTTTCGCTAAACGCGCTTGACGGCGAGTCATTGCTGATGACTATAGTTAAGCCGGCATTTTTCTCGCCGTTTTTAGCTATAATCGGTGTTGCGCTGACGATGTTTGCAAAATCTCAGGCAAAGAAAAATATAGGCAACGTACTTCTCGGCTTTGCGGTGATGATGATAGGTATGAACCTGATGAGTCAGGCAGTTGCACCGCTCAAGGAGCTTCCGGCACTCAAAGATACATTGATGAGTTTCACAAACCCGATTCTCGGATTCGGATTTGCGATGTTGTTTACGATGCTTGTGCAGAGTTCAGATGCCGTTATAGGTATCGTGCAGGCGTTTGCATTGTCGGTGGGAGTGACGTTCGGTATGGCAATCCCGCTTGTTTGCGGCGCTCACGTAGGTACATGTATCACAGCGCTTCTTTCATCTATGGGAACTTCGAAAAACGGAAAAAGAACTGCCTTTGTGAATCTTTATTATAATCTTTTGAAAACTATTCCTTTTATGGTGGTATTTTATATAGCGAACAGTGTTTGGCATTTTTCATTTATGGAAGAGTCGGTTGGAGCGATAGGAATACCTATTTTCCACACAGCGATAAATCTTCTCGCTTGTTGCATATGGTTACCGGGTTCGGGAGCTTTGGTCGGACTTGCGAAGAAAACGCTTCCGTATGATGAGAAAGAAAAAGAAGAGATGGCAAATCAGCTTACTATGCTTGATGAGAACCTGCTTGGCAACCCGCAATTTGCATTGGAACAGACGGATACAGCAGTTATTAAGCTTGCTGAGTCTGCAGGTCGTGCGCTTGGCACAGTAACAACATATCGTGATAATAAAAACTTTGTTGAAGAAGTGAAGAAGTATTGTCGTCGGTTGGAAACGTATGAAAATCAGATAAGTAACTATCTGGTAGAGATATCAACAAAAACAAACAGGCCGAAAGATGCTGCGTACATATCATTGCTCACTAACGCAAATACAGCTTTTGCCACTATAGGAAAAGTGGCTGACAGAGTTCTGGATATGTGTTTGGATTTTTATAAAAAGTTTGGAAAAACTGTGGAAGACTTTCCTGAAGAGGAACAGATTGAAAGAGAAGTCTTCAAAAATGCATATCAGGAGCTACTTATGCTGACGATAGAGGGATACCGGAAAAAATCACCGTCTATTTCGCATACTGTGCAGTTTTACAGAGAAGAGATATCAAACATTTGTGAGATTACGAGAAAACGTCGTATCCGCAGTATGCATGGCAAGGAGGGACGAGAGGAACACGCGGAGCTTCTGACAAATATTTCATATGATGAAGAAAAGCTTGTCGACTTATGTGATACCGTAGCGGATGCAGTCATCAGGTATTTGATTGAGATTGGAGCTGATGTCAGAATCAGCGAGGAAGAGAGCGAGAAAAAGCGTGAGCAGATCAGTGCGCTTTTTGTTGATAAATATGAAATGTTAGGAAAATTAAATCATAGGGAGGTTATTTAAGTATGAAAAAAATGATTGCAAAAATTCTGATCGTAACAATGATGATGTCTATGGCCTTTGTTCCGTCGGGAGGAAAGTCTAAGGCTGCTACAAAAGCACCGAAATTGACACACAACGGGCTCAAAGACATTCCGCTTATGTCGCCGATAGTAGAATGGTTGCTGAGAAGGGAAAAACTATCACAGCTACAATTAAAAATGTCAAAAAAAGCAATGTGAAAGCACTCAAGGTATTTTCGAATGATACAACCAAAGTGACTGTAGATAAGGTCATACTGACTTCAAAAAAAGTCGGATTTCGTCTGAAAATGAAGAGCGTCGGTGACGCTTTGGTTACTTTTCAACTTAGCCTGAAGAAAAAACAGGCAGGAAAAAAAGTATATAAAGGTTACAGAATTGTATCAAGTTTGAAGAAGTTAAGCAAAAAAGAACTTGAAAAAATTGATACAAATATCAAAAAAGTAAATACTCTTACGGCACTGTTGGAAAAACATGATAACTTCAGATCAAGAGGAGGATTCTATGGGCCTGACGGTGCATACCTTTCCGGTTTTGATATATACAACACAAAAGAGGATGTTTTCTTCTTATCTCATTTGTCTGGAGATAACGATGATTATGTAGATAAAGCACTCTACTTTAAAGAAGATGGTGATACAGGTTATTCTTTTGAAGACTATAAAACTAACGGGAAAAGCGGAAGTTTACAGGGATATGTTATCGATGTTGCACACACATTTGGTCAAATCAGAGTAGGACCTTATGATGAGAAAGATGATACACTTGCATATGATAAAGTTGTTGGGTATTTCGATGGTTATGATTACTATCGTTCTTACGAATGCATGAATAACGGCTACTGGGAACGAGTAGATGAAATTATTGATGGTAAAACATATGAAGTGGTTGAAGCAGAAATATATTATAAAGATGATAATAATAAGATTTATAAACACGGAGAATATGTTTACGAAACAGATGTTGATATGTGTGTGGAGCATAAATCGTTGAAGTATGAATACGAGCGCGAAACACCTAAAATGATTACGGCGACTATCGTAATGGATCCGAACACCCCGGAATCGACAAGTAAGGAGTACAAATTCCCTTCAGGATCAGAAATTATGCTCTCAGGTAAAGTGGAAGGTTATACTGCTTATAAAGATCCGGAAGGAAAAACACCTGCTGTCGGCGAAATCACCGATGAACCCCAAATTTTTTATGATGATTTTACAGCTTACTTCATCAAGGATAA
>JAIKWQ010000025.1 GCA_024684535.1 Eubacterium sp.
TTCCAAGACTTCCTAAAGCTTTGTCCACTCTATATCGCCACCTTAAACATATCCGAATCAGTAAGCCTGTGACTCACTTTTGATATCAATTTTGTAGTTTGTAAGTCTGGCTGCAAGCTTGGCATTCAGTCCTTCTTTTCCGATTGCCAGTGAAAGCTGATAATCAGGCACGATTACTTCTGCCTGTCTTTCTTCCTCATCAACATCCACGCGAACAACCTTTGACGGGCTGAGTGCGTTTTCTATAAATACAGCCGGATCCTCACTCCACTCAACTATATCTATTTTCTCGCCTCTGATCTCGTCAACAACTGCCCCTACTCTCTCTCCGTTTACACCTACGCAGGAACCTACGGCATCCACATCCGGGTCATTGGAGTAGACAGCTATTTTTGATCTCACTCCGGGCTCTCTGGAGATACTCTTGATCTCTACGATACCCTCCTGAATCTCTGCAACTTCATTTTTGAACAGATGTCTGACGAACTCTCTGTCGCTTCTTGAGATAACAACTCTGATAACACCTTTTTGAGTCTCTCTCACGCCGCGCACATAAACCTTGATTTTTTCATTTATGTCGAAATACTCTGTGCTTACCTGCTCCTGAGGAGTGAGCAGAGCGTCGATTTTTCCGATATTTACAGTGTATGTTCCGTTCGAGAATCTCTGTACGGTACCTGTTATTATATCGTGCTCAGAGGTCTCATACTGGCTCTGAATAATTCGTTTTTCTTCTTCACGTATCTTCTGAACAACAACCTGTTTTGCCTGCTGTGTTGCGATACGTCCGAAGTTTTTCGGAGTAACCTCGATAGCTACTGTATCTCCGAGTTTTTTGTCCGGGAATTTGAGCTCTGCTTCAGCTTCGGAAATCTCCGTTGCCTCGTCAGTAACCTCTTTTACGATTTCTTTGTCCATAAATACGTGAATCTCACCGGTTGTACGGTTCATATCAACGCGAACATTTTCAATCGCTTTTTTGCCCTCTCCTGACTCACCTTTTCCGAATTCTTTTTTACAAGCCATAACAAGCGAGCTCTCGATAGCCTCGAACAGAGTCTCTTTGTCAATTTCTTTTTCCTCAGCCAACTCTTCAAGCGCCTTGATGAATTCTGCTTTTTCGTCTACAGCTTGTGTTTTTTTCTTTGCCATTTCTTCCTCCTTAAAAATCAATCCACAATCTGATTGAAGCGATATCGCTTCGTGAAAGGTTCAATTCTGTATCTTCTATGCCTATAACTACCGCATCACTTGCTTCGTCATAACTTTTCAATATTCCGACGAATTCCTTGGCGGTGTATTTTTTTCCTTTTTCCTCATACTCAACCGGCTTGTACAGTTTAAACTCTACGTCTTTTCCGATTGATGATGAAAAATGCTTCGGTTTCGTAAGCGCTCTCGTGATTCCCGGCGAACTGACTTCGAGTATGTACTTCTCTGTAATGAAATTTTTCTCCTCATCAATCCTGTCACTTAGCGCCCTGCATACATCAGTCGTGTCATCCGAAGTAATTCCGCCTTCCTTGTCGATGTACACCCTCAGATAGTAATCCGAACCCTCTTTGACATACTCGATATCATAGAGGTCAAAACCGAATTCATCGAGTATGGGCTGAACCATTTCTTCGGTCCTATTTTCTATCTCTGACATTTATCCTCCTAAAGAAAAGAGTGACCAAAATCGGCCACTCATTACAAACGACTATGTGATAATACCATAAAAATCGGCACTTGTCAAGGTTTAATTGCAATTTTTACCGTATTTTTCGGCATTTTTTATAAAAATGCCCCGACAATCATTCAGTATGATATACTCTGATGTTTGTAAGCGCACACTGATCCCCTGTCAGAGCGACATAGACATCGCCCGCTTCTCCGAGAATTTTTGTCGTGTTATTGATAAAAATGCCAAAGTTGTCCGTTATTGAAACAACGGTATTTCCGTCCCTTTTGAAAACAATCTTGCTTTCGTATCCGGCTTTATTTTTCTCTTTCCAGACATCCCAGCCGGCGAAATTCTCTTCGCGATTAACCAAAAGCGTGTTCTCGGCTGCCTCATCTGAACCGGTGTTTTCACCATCGAACCTGATAAGGGCATACTCTTTGTAGCCTTCACCATTTACTTTTCCGTCAGCCGATGTATATACAACCATCGACGGGCAGTGCCATACAAGCCTTGATGTCGGCAGGCTTTTGGTGTGGAAATCGATTTCAAGCGTTCCGTCAAGCTTGATTCCTTCTGTCGCATCAGTTCTCTGACCGTCTATCTGGACATTCGGGATATCTCCCTCAGGCTCATCTATATAAGATGTTTCCTCGATGATTCTCGGAATATAATCCTCTGCGACCTGATTTCCGACTTCATTTACAGTTATTTTTGTCAGCAGAACATGCTCTCCCGAAAGTGATGCATACGCATATCTGGTGCTGTCTGGAAGCGCAACCGTAACTTGGATATTTTCCTCCTTGCTGTCTAATTCAACAAGCACGTGATCTTTCACTTTTACCAGATTCACTTTGTAATTTCTGGTAATTTCCGAAGATTTCATTTTTCTGTCATATTCTTTTCGTTTTATCTCTGTTTTTGCAGCTCTGGCTCCGCTTGTTTCGACTTTTCCGTTGAACCAGATAACGCAATACTCAAAATAACACATTTCTTTTGTCATTCTGCCGTCGTCGTGAACTCGTCCGTCGAGAGCATCAAAAAGAATGATTGCAGCACCACGACCTTTTTCATCTATTCCCTGCTCTTCCGTCACTTCAAGGTCGATGCTTCGTATACCGTCTGTTATATTTATACCGTCAGAAAGCTCACTTCTGTATTCACCGCAATTGACATTTCTTTTCACAATAGGGCCGGTTTTTTCATCTTTTTCTCTCATCTGGTAGTCAGTATCCAGATCAATCAGATGAAGCATAACTTTCGCAAACTCAGGGTCAAACTGAGTCCCCTCGCCTTTAACTATTTCTTCCCTGACAAGCTGCTGCGGGATCGCATTTCTGTAACTTCTGTTTGATGACATCGCATCGTACGCGTCAGCTACGGATATAATCCTGGCAATCTCGGGGATATCCTCACCCTTCAAGCCGTCAGGATAACCTTTTCCGTCATATCTTTCGTGGTGATAATGCGCCCCAACGCACAGGAAAGGATACTCGCTTATGCTCGAAAGAATCTGGTCTCCCATAACCGAATGCTGTTTTACGATGTCAAATTCATCGTCGGTAAGCCTGCCATTTTTGTTTATTATTTCATTAGGCACACCGATTTTTCCAACATCGTGAAGCAATCCGGCATAGAACACTTTCTGGCATTCGATTTCGTCCATGCCGATGTTTTCAGCTATTTTTCTTGAATACTCTGCAACCCTTATGGAGTGTCCATGTGAATAAGTATCTTTCGCATCTATCGCATTGACAAGAGCTGTAGCAGTCTGCTCAAAAAGCCTTCTGGAAGCCTTCTGCTGCTCCTTTAAGTTTTCCACCTCAGCTTTCTGGTGCTTGTCAAGCTGTCTGTTTCTGTGATTTAGTATTATGATCGCAATAAAAATCAGAATACCGGAAAAAAGTCCCGGAAGGCTGGCCAGATTTCCTCTGAAAAAAGTGTTTATGATATATCCGGGAACCTGAGCAATCAAAAGAATCAAAGAGGTGATGAACCCGAGTCTTTTGAAAAATAAAATCATGAAGTTCACGCAGATATTTCCAAAAGCAGAGAGCACTCCTGCCAAAGATGTAATCGGTATAACTCCGTTTGACAGTACGATGACATCCTTTGAGTTTGCGACCAAAGGCGTACATATAAATGCCGCTATATACAAAACCAGTAAAACTACATATGTGAGCTTCGACGGCTCTTGTAATCTCAACAGTTTGTTTTTCTTTTTCATCATAATCCCCTTTTGCGAAACGTGCACGCAAGCAATAATTACATATCAAAAAACCCCGATAATACGGGGTTTTCATAGTCCGTAGGGGAATCGAACCCCTGTTTCTGCCGTGAGAGGGCAGCGTCTTAGCCGCTTGACCAACGGACCATCACTTGCACTACTTTACCATAACACAAAACAAAATGCAAGTGTTTTTTTATTTTTTTTGGTAAAACCGAGTTCCACTATGATTCAAGCTTGAATTTGACA
>JAIKWQ010000024.1 GCA_024684535.1 Eubacterium sp.
CCCCTCACATAATACTGTTAAGCTAAATCCTTTTTTGTTATACGTATTAATTTTATTAACAAATCACATGAGCCTGAACAGGCCTACGACACGGCCGAGAATGATGACTTCGTCAACGATGATTGGTTCCATAGAAGAGTTTTCGGGTTGAAGTCGATAGTGGTCTTTTTCTTTATAATACGTCTTGACTGTTGCAGAATCTTCGACGAGCGCTACGACTATATCGCCGTTTTTGGCTACAGGCGTCTGCTGTGCTATGATTCTGTCTCCGTCGTAAATGCCGACCTCTATCATCGAATCTCCGCGTACATCAAGCATAAACAGATCACCTGCAGGAAGTTCACTCGACAGAAGAGGAAAGTATCCGGATATATTTTGTTCGGCAAAAATCGGTGCGCCTGCTGCAACCTGCCCGATCATCGGAATGTTTCTCATTTCACGACGCGTCATATTGAAATCATCATCAACAATTTCTATTGCTCGCGGTTTGGACGGATCACGACGTATATATCCGTTCATTTCCAAGCTCTCAAGATGAGCGTGAACAGAAGAAGTAGATTTGAGATTAACGGCTGTGCAGATTTCACGAACTGAAGGAGGAAAACCTCTGTCAAGTATCTGCTGCTTCATAAAATCCAAAATTTCCTGCTGTTTTTTTGATATTTTCCCTTTGCTCATGGTGTATCAACCTCCATTTCATATGATTAATCGAATGTTCGTATCATTTTTCCGTAAAACACAGTACAAGTGTACCATATTTTTGCAAGTTTGTCAAACAAATGTTCTCTGATTGACATATCAGCATAAAATAGGTATAATAAGCTTTGTGCGAATACACAGATGGGAGAGTTGATCACATATGAATGACAATATGAAAAATACCAGAGATCCAAGAGATTCGAGAAATCATAGAAATGCAGAAAATCAAAGAAACGGTAAAAAGAAACAGAGCTTTTTCGGAAAAATGCTCCGTTCGGAAAATCCTAAATTTGAGATTACAATGTTTACTGTCAGTATTGCGGTAGCATTGGCGGTTCTTTTTGCTACGATTTGGGTTGGATATTATTATATCAAAGGACAGACAGGACGTTTTTCAAGCGAAGAGGTTAATGCCAACTCTGTCACAGGAACATCTGTTGAAGTTGAAGAAAAAGAACCGGTAGATACTCCTGTTCCTTCCGGAGATACTTTTGTAAATGAAGATGACTTCAATGATGTAGATGAAGGGCTTAAAACAGCTGACATCGCATATACAACCAGTGATGTCAATCTGCGTGAGCAGCCATCTTTGACGGCAACGGTACTTGCAAAGGTTCCGTACGGCAAAAAGGTTGATATGGTTAGTTTCGATGGAAAAGAATGGGCAAAGGTTATTTACAACGGAACAACAGGTTACATCAATGCGATGTATCTGTCTACTTCGAAGCCTGTTCCTCAGGAGACACTTCCTCCTGTAGCTACTGCAACTCCAAAACCAAAAGCCAAGGCTACAGCTACACCTGAAGTTACAAAAGCTCCAAAGGTTACCAAGACTCCGAAGCCTACGAAAGCTCCAACAGCGACTCCGACAGAAAAGCCAACGGAGGAACCGACTGAAGCGCCAACTGAAGAACCGGAAGAGCCGGATGACGAAGAATAATTTTTGTGAGGTAAAAACGATGGGAAAGCTTTCTCCCATGATGACTGAATACTTAAAAACCAAAGACGAATACAAAGACTGCATACTTTTTTACCGACTTGGTGATTTTTATGAGATGTTTTTTGATGACGCCCTTTGCGCCTCAAAAGAGCTCGAACTTACACTGACCGGAAAAAACTGTGGTATGGAAGAACGGGCACCCATGTGTGGTGTCCCGTTTCATTCTGCGGAGACTTATATAAATCGACTCATTGACAAAGGCTACAAGGTCGCAATCTGCGAGCAGGTAGAAGACCCAAAAGAAGCAAAAGGTCTGGTTAAACGTGAAGTGACTCGCATAGTCACACCGGGTACAAATTCTTTCACCGCAACCCTTGACGAAACAAAAAACAACTATATCATGGCAATCGTTTGCGGTGATAATTCTTTCGGATTGTCCGTATCAGATGTGACTACCGGCGAATTCCACGTTGCTGAAGTAGAAAAGAGCTCTGAACTTCTAGATGAAATCAACAGGTATATGCCTGCTGAAATTATCTCAAATGATGCGCTTTACCTTGCTGATATAGATTTAAAAGACGTCAGTGAAAGGCTCGGAATAGTTATTTCTGCGCTTGAACCGGTTTATTTTGATCCGGAAAAATGCAAAAAATGTCTGATTAAACATTTCAATGTCAAAAAGCTTGATGATATCAACTTAAGTGAAGTACATCTGAGCACAATTGCGGCAGGTTGTATGATTCAATATCTGAATGATACTCAGATGACCGATTTAAAGCATATTTCACATATAACAATAGATAATAATAATCAAACTATGTTTCTTGACAGGAATACACGGAGAAATCTGGAGCTTGTCGAGACAATGCGTGAAAAAGAAAAAAGAGGAACTCTTTTGTGGGTTCTCGACAAAACGAAAACTGCCATGGGCGCCAGAATGCTCAGATACAATGTCGAACGTCCGTTGCTTGACAGAGATATGATTCTGGCAAGGTATGACGCTATAGATGATCTGAACAATAATCCTGTATCAAGAGAAGAGTTGCGAGAATACTTGG
>JAIKWQ010000083.1 GCA_024684535.1 Eubacterium sp.
TATAATTCAAAGTCTTGCAAGCTGCGAAAGCGCTTTATCCTTGATTATCACAACAAAATGTTCATTGAAATAATCCTGTGTGGCGTAGGTAAACGGTTCCTCAAGACCGAACTCCGAGATAGTCGAGCACGCCGAATTGAATGCATGCTTACCGTTTCCACGATTCATCAGAAGATAATATTTATTCGATTTTGCATCTTTCCAAATCGTATTTTTCCCTGTATACGAAGCAGTTACTTTGTGCGCTGCCTCGATAATCGGTTTGATCGATACAAACGAATACAGCTTCGTGCGCTCGTGAATACCATCATTATTCTTATTTTTCTGAGATTTTTTGCTCGTTTTGCCGTTCGCAAGAGCTTCTGACAGGGGTATGAATTTGTCATCCTCTTCAGAACCATTTGTATTCTCAGTGTAGTTTTCTATGATATCCTGAAGCTGCTCAAAGCAGGATGTGAGTTCCTCGGTTAGGTTTGATTCCTGATCTACCACATCGCTGTCGTTGTCGTAATCATCGTAATCCTCTTCATACTCATCATCTTCAATGTTGAAGTTGGGGAATCTCTCATCAAATTCCTGAGGATTGTCAACCTTGGTAATCATCAAAACAAGCGAGTCTCTCGAAGTCGGTATGGCTTCTATCATCAAAGGGATATCTTCTGCATCGAAGCCGAAATCTATGTTAGCCTGCTCCATCATATCACGAAAAAGCTCCTTTGCACGCTCTGATCCGTATGCCAGCTCGCTGATCTTGATATGTCTTTCAAGCAAATCATGCTTTGAAAGTGTACATTTGATCTGGTTATCACTGATTCGTTCTATACGCATAGATAAGCCCCCTTTCATACTGTATTATCAACTCTGCAAATTGATTACAGAAAGTATATATTATATCGACGCATAAGTCAATACTAAAACTTTTCAATTGTCACCCACTGTCCCTCTGTTGCAGGAAAAGCAGTATACAAAAAGGCCGTAGATTCAGAAAAATCTTTATTAAACGTCCCCAAAATCGGCATACTCAATGTCCCACTATAATTATTTTCATTTTTGGTAAAAAAGTATAATTCATCCGAACTATAAAGTGCTAAACATCCAGCCATCCACATTTTCGGTGTTTCACTGTTATTCATTGAGTATGTTTGCGAAAGCGGTTTAATATTATGAACAATATTACGTCCAAGAATCGGCTGCATAGTCAACCTCAACGGAAGCGAATTATAAAACTCCATTGCCGTTGCATTATAGGGATCAACATTCAATCTAAAACTATGTCCTGATTCAGTAGTAACAAGCATCGTTGGTCCCGAATAAACCGGCTTCGGTGTTGCCGTAGGAATCGGTGTCTCTGTAGGCGCTGCAGTAGGCGTTGCCGTCGGAGTCGCCGTAGCTCCCGTAGGCGTTGGCGTCGGCGTCCATCCCTGAGGTGTCGCAGTCGGCGTCGGTGTAGGAGTCCAATCGGCCGGCGTAGGCGATGGTGTCCATCCATCAGGTGTTGCCGTAGGTGTAGCTGTCGGCGTAGGCGAAACTGTCGGTGTAGCGGTTGGTGTAGCGGTAGGCGCTGCCGTCGGCAGGACATTTTTCACGATCGTTATCGATACTCCTGTCGCGCCAAGCGCATCCTTAAGCTCCGAAGCATTGCTCACCTTTCCGAGCATCGTGTATGCATATCCGGTGTTGTATGTCTCGTAGCAAAGCTCATATCTATTCATGCCGTACAGCATGAGGTCTCCGCTTTCCAAGGTTCCCGGTCTGTATTCATCCGGATCAAATATAATCTCTGAATCACTGACGGTTTTTGAATGTCCGTCAAGGTCCGTCATCGTAAGTGTCTTCGGAAGCGCATCATAGAGTTGCTTTCCACTCTCATTGTCAACGATAGTCAGATCGAACCTTCTTGCAGGTTCCGCCGTCGATGTTCCGATAGTAGTTCCGGTCATAGTTCCGTTGACTATCAGATACGCTTTCATAACTCCCGACTTAGGAGTAGGCGAAGGCGTTGGCGTCGTCGTATCACCGGGCACTTTTATCTTTACCCAGCTTTTGAGTTTCGTTGTTTTTTTATTTTTCTTTATCTTTACGGTTACATTTATCTTGGTAGTGCCTTTTCTCTTTGCCTTGATATATCCGTATTTTGATACCGTAGCTACTTTGGTTTTCGACGATTTAAACGTAGTCGTAATCGTTCCGGACGCTTTTGATATACGAACATTTAACTGTCTGTTCTTGCCTTTTTTCAGTGTATATGTTTTTTTTGTATAATCCTTGTTCGTTATGATAAGCTTTACCTTCGGCTTGGTCGCGGTAAATCCCGATGAGGTCGAAACCAGTCCCATAATCAGACTGACCACAAGCAGCATTGCCAGTTTTCTGTATTTGTATCTCATATATCACAACCTCCTGCAATGCAGTGGAATAATTTATACTATAATATAATTATATATCGACCTTATGTCATAATTGTTTTAGTCGAAGACAATTTACATTTACAGAAAAATATCATACCGCTGATTTGTCAAACCAGTACACAAGCTCTTCTATGGGAATCGGCTTCGAATACTTGAATCCCTGAAGGTAGTTTGCGTTCATTTTTATACATTTTTCTTCATCTTCATCCGTCTCAATTCCCTCGTAGAGCACTGCATAATTCATAGCCGAGAACATACGTGCAAGGTAAGTGATCATTTTTTCCGATTTCTGATCCTCGCCACTGGCTATCACGAGTGAACGGTCAAATTTGATCGTATCAAACGGAAGCTCGAGTATTCTCTCAAAGTTTGAGTACCCAGTTCCGAAATCATCCAGATAAAACTTAATTCCGTTGTCTCTGAGCAAATCAATAGTGTTTTTCACTATGTTGAAGTCTTTTTCATTCTGACTCTCTGTAATCTCAATGGCAACCTTTTCATGCGGAATTCCGACATCATCTATAACCTTGTTTATATCACTTATGAAGTTCGGATCACGCACTTCCTTTACGGCAAAATTCACCGATATTCTCTGCACTACATAACCTTCTTCAAGCATTCTTTTTATCTGAACACAGGTTTTGTGAAGGATGATCAGACTCAATCTGTGTATGAAGCCGTACTCCTCAGCAAGGGGGATGAATTTATACGGCAAAACCCTTCCAATCTTCGGTAGTGAAAGCCTCATCAGCGCTTCTGCTGTATCGTATTTTTTTGTAGTTATATTCAAAACCGGCTGTGTATACACTTCTACTCTCGGATCATCCAGAAAATCGCTTTTTGCGATATCCTTCAACTGCAGGAGAATATAATTCATCTCCCTGAAATTCTCCAAATCTTTTTCGTCAATGAAATGAATGCTGTTTTCATGCATCCCCTCCTCAACGAACCTCATCAGTCTCACATAGTCGTGATTCTCAGTCACATCGGAAACCGTCTCCAGACACACTATTTTGCAATCATACGAAACCGAAGAATAATGAGCGTCGAAATCTGCTTCAATACTCTGAATAGCCTTCTCATAATTCGGATTTTTCTTCGGGTTAAGAGACAGCGCAATTCGTCCGTTTGAAAGTTGGAACAACGTCGCCCCTTTGAAACTGGCATATGAAAAATCCCGAAGCATCTCTATCATCTCTCTGGGATAGTTTTTGCTCTCGCTCTCAAACTCATGCATAAACAGGCTGATGATAACTCTTTTTTCATTTTTATGGTTTTCCAAAAATGTAACGAGATCTTCAAAAGCGCCCACGCCCACAGCGCCGAGCTCTATATCGTACGGATTTGAATGGATAAGATAAAACAGTGTGATAGCAGGGAACAAAAATGCTGCTGATGTAAACGAAGTCTGACCGTGCATTCCCTGTATGGAAATCAGCAAAAAAGAAACGACATAAGTTCCGATTATTCCAAACAGAATCTGTTTTGCAAGCCGAGCTCTGTATCTGATCAGCAGAAACAGTATGATTCCGACGAAAAATACATAGCCGACGGAAAAAATATTGAAACCTTCGTATACCTTTCCGCTGTCTTCAATTCTGAAACCGAATCCTAATACCGTACCCAAAACATCGTAGACTGTTCCGCCGATAAATCCCGCAGCAGCAATCACTACATATCTTTTGTCCGTTTTCGGATTCAGATTGAGCGGCTCCATGACGTAAATGATATACAAAAACAGGTTTGAGAAAAGGAAAAAATGATACAGTGCTCTGAGCACATAGGTATAGATATTTACCGAATCATCAATATTATTGAGGAGAATATGGTATCCCATATCGGTTACTGCAGCAAGTATGAGTGACAAAATCATCAACTGGAAAATCCTGAAGTTCTTCGTTCTGACAATATAAGCCGCCTGCATAAGCACAACTATAACCAGACACAAGCCCATAACAAGAACATCGCCTACAGGCGTATAGTTGTGATAATAAGTTATTGCTGACTCTACGTTATCCATAATTCCCCTCCTGCTGTCTAACCGGTTGTCAAAAAGCGGATTCACCCCTCATACATGACTCGAACCTCTTCAGTATACTCCCCTTTTTCATCATACACTATCAATGGTCTTTCAACCGTCATCCCGGGTTTTCCATCATATATCCCGCAGATATATACCAGATTCGGCTCACTGTTCGCGTTCGGACATACAAGCCTCATCCTTTTTGGTTCCAAACGGTATTTATGCATTTTTTCTATGATTTCCGCAAGTCTGAACGGTCTGTGTACCAAATAAAACCGTTTTCCCGGGCGGATCAGTTTTGATGCTGTTTCTATCACATCCTCAAGTGAACAGTAAACCTCATGTCTTGCTATCGCTTTTTGATCGGTCGGATTTATCAATCCGCCTTCTTCACTTAAGTAGGGCGGATTGCAGGTAATCACATCTGCGCACCTGGCCCCGTATATCTGCACTGCATTTTTCACATCACCACAGGTTATGTCGACTCTGTCTTCGAGATGATTGTAGGCAACACTTCTTTTTGCCAAATCAGCAACATCTTCCTGTATTTCAAGTCCTTTGAAAAATTTTCCTTCCGTTCTGGCCTGCATAAGTATCGGTATAACTCCGTTACCTGTACACAAATCTATGCATTCGTCATTTTCTCTGACTTCAGCAAATGCGCTGAGCAACACCGCGTCTATCCCGAAACAAAACCAGTCAGGGCGCTGAATCAGCATCAAACCATCTCTTTGAAGATCGTCAAGTCTTTCGCCCTCTCTCAAAATATCAGTCATTAAGCTTGGATTTTCCCTCTTTTTTGTCCATTTCCTCAAGCTTTTTGATTTCGTTCTCGTGTTTGTCATTAATTCTCTCGGCAGGTCCACGTTTTTTGAACTTGATTTCAGCTACATCATACTCGCGAACTTCTTTGTCATCATCTCCGAGATCAACAACCACACGAACTTTCTGCTTGAGCACACCGACGCTGATAACCTCTCCGCGAAGTCCATCCGGCGTATCCACATACGCGCCCACATTCGGCAAATGTGAGTTCAGTTCCTCATAAGCTTCTTCCTCATTTTTCAGACAGCACATCAGCCTTCCGCACACACCTGAAATCTTGCTCGGATTCAGCGACAGACTCTGCTCTTTGGCCATTTTTATGGAAACCGGCGCAAACTCGGAAAGATAGCTGTGGCAGCACAACGTCCTTCCGCAGATTCCGATTCCTCCGCATATTTTTGTCTCGTCCCTGACTCCTATCTGCCTGAGTTCTATCCTCGTTCTGAACACTCCCGCAAGATCTTTAACCAGTTCACGAAAGTCTACTCTGCCATCCGCAGTGAAATAGAACAGAAGCTTGTTTCTGTCAAATGTATACTCTGCAGCAATAAGTTTCATTTCGAGCTCGTGCTTTGCAATTTTCTGTTTGCAGATACCGAACGCTTCTTTTTCCTTTTCTCGGTTTGACGCTTCGGTCTTCTCGTCATCTTCGGTTGCTATACGGATAATTCCCTCTATTTCATCCGGAAGCTTTTCCTCTTTCATTTCGGTGTTCGGCAGGATTACCGTTCCCATTTCCATGCCCTTTGCAGTATTTACAATCACGTGCTGGCCTCTGACCAGGTTAAGTTTGCCCGGTTTATAGTAGTGCACCCTTCCGGCCTGACGGAATCTGACTCCGACTACAATTTTCATTATCTTGTTTCTCCTAAAAATATTTTCTTTTTCAGTCCTTCATAGCCATAAACATCAGCTCAAGCGTGATATCTATGTCAACATTTGCCTTTATCCTGACTTTCGCCTTGTCAAAAGAACCTATGATTTCCTCGATTTTCTCATAGCTTCTCCTGCTCGCCTCTATCGATATTGCCTGAGATTCTCCCTGAAAAATGAGCTGATTCAGGTTTTTGGTCGCTTTGAAGATGAGTACATCCCTAAACCAGAGCATCATCAAGTCAATATAATCCCTGAGTTCTTCTTTTTTGGTTCCCAACGAATGAATCAAGTCAACCATATCCGAAACTTCGTATCTGTCACAGTTTTTCAATATCTCGAGTATTTTGTTCTTTCTGTTGACAAAATCATCCGACGCATCAGAATACCTGATGGCTTTTCCTATATTTCCCTGCGCAAACGCGGCGCTCTCTTTCGCGATATAATCCGGAACTCCGCACTGCGTCACCAAAAATTCTTCGATAGTTACAGAGCTGAGCGGATGAAACTCCAACGTCAGACATCTGGACTGAACAGTCGGAAGGAGCTCTGAAATATTGCTTGTCAGCATTATGATAACTCCGTACTCCGGCGGTTCTTCTATGGTCTTGAGCAGAGCATTTTGAGTTTCCTCGTTCATCCTCTCCGCGTCCTGAATGATATAGACCTTGAACGGTGATGAATACGGTTTGATATCCATCGTACCGATAACCTGTTCTCTGATCTCATCAATTCCATAGTCAGGCTTCGCGTGCTGAACCCAGATAACATCCGGCTGTGTGCCCGCTTCAACCTGCCTGCATGAGATACACTCTTTACAAGGCTTCTCGTGTCCTCTGTCATCCTGGCAATTCAGCGCTGCAGCAAATGTTTTCGCAAACGTTTCCTTGCCTACGCCGACATCACCATCAAAAATATAGGCATGAAAGGGCTGCTTTTTTTTGACAGCCTCAGTCAGATGTTCTTTTATCTGTTCATGTCCTACAATCTCCGAAAATGCAAACATACATATCCTCCTATGTCACTATATCAAGCAACAACCCTCTGATCTCATCAACCTTGTCAAGTATAGCTATCGCATCTTTTTCGTCTTTTATCAGTTCTCCCGCAAGCTCGTCGAGCGCGGCATCAACTTTTTTTATCATTCCGTATACTCTGTGCCTTCCCCTGCGATCGAGGAAGTTCTCTCTGGAGAATTTATGAGAACGGTTTACTACTTCATTCAGGAATTCCTTGATGAGCGTGCGATAATGCTTCATATCGCGGATGTCCATTTTTTTGCCCAAAGCTTTTCCCTGCATGGTAATCTCTTTCATCAGACCATCAAGTCTTTCGGCAAGTCCGTCTTCTTCGATTTTGCTCATAAGCGTGAACTTGAAATCCTCGCCCGAAGACTCGGCCTGTTTGGTCTCAGCTGTCTGAGTTACCTGCTGGATCTGGTCGACCCTTATGCCATCCACCTCACTCACCTCCGTATCCTAATCCAAAACCACAGAATACATCTATAATAGTATACCATGTCTAAACATTTTTCGCAAGTATCTTGTCTATTTCCGCAAGCGCAGTTTCCATATCAAGATTTATAATTTCTTCAGCGACTCCGGCTTCTTTCAACTTCTCTTCCGAAAAATCGTCTTCATCTGCCAGATATCTGCGACAAACCTCAGCAACACAGGGCGTTTCCTCTTTCTTCTCACGATTCAGTGACCTCTCCAGCCGCACAACATCAGGAACTGTGACATACACAGGAACCACTATCTCATCGCCGTAGTACTCCCTGATCTTGTTGTATCCCTCAAGAGTCGTTATCATAGCATAGGGTTCGGTACTGTTTTTCATTTCCTCATCTTCAGCCGTAAAATAATACCAAGGCCCTTTCACAGTTAGATAACACCTGGTTTCGATAACCATTCCGGCTGCTTCCATTTTTTTCTTGTTCTCTTCATCCGTAAAATGATATTCGTCTCCGTCTTTTTCCCCTTCACGAATCGGTCTGGTGGTGTATGTTACCACTGTTTTCAATTCAGGATGTCGCTCAAGCGTTTTCGCAAACAGAGTATCCTTGCCAACTGCGCTCTTTCCCATAAAAATAAACAGCTTTTTCATCTATTTCTCCATTCCTTTGAGTATATTTTTCAGTCTCATCAGATTTTCCTCACCGTCTGCCGGCGAAGTCATCAAAACCACATAATCATCCTTGACAAGTTCGGGCTCGCATCCCTTTTCTCTGAGTTTTCCTGCTATCTCATCACCCAAATCACCGTACTTGCCCGCTTCAAGAACGATCTTCGACGGGTCTCTGTCTTTCGTCCCGACCAGATCGCACTCCGCGTAGATTTCTGCGAGTTTACAGTCGTATGCGTCAAAGGTTGAAATCCCTTTGGTTTTCTGCCACTCCATGCATATATCAATCGAGCTCATAAGCACATATGACGGTGAACTTGTCGTAAAAATATCATGACAGTGCGCAAGTTTTTCATCTGATACTCTGTCAGAGCACCTGTGTAAAAGCGCCGTCTGCGTAAGCGACGGCAAAGTCTTGTGCAGGCTCTCTATCACCAGGTCAGCGCCCTGTTTCGTCGCAGGCTCCGGCCAATCAAGTTTACATTTTTCTGAAGTTTTTGACATTTTTTCAGCGCAGGTCTTTTGCGCCAATGTCAGATGCGCCCCATGCGCTTCATCAACAATAAGCGGAATGTCATATGCGTGAACTATATCGGCTATACCTCTGATATCACTTACAACTCCCTCGTATGTTGGCGATGTGATAAACACTGCCGACGGCTTTTCATTTTTGTCTGACAGTTCTTTTAATAGTCGCTCAACTTCATTCGGATTAACCTGTCCCGGCATCTGCACATTTTTCTCATCGTCGTATGAGTTCCGTTTCAGCAAGTGGCGACGTAACCCCAAAAGCTCCACCGCGTGGTCAACAGATCTGTGGCAGGTATCATCCGTAAGTATATGTGCTCCGTAATCGCAGGTCGCAGCTATCGATGACAGATTCCCTGATGTTGAACCGTTCACCAGAAGATATGTTTTTTTTGTTCCATAGTAATCCGCACAATCATCCATCAGGTCTTTTATGATCCCCTGTGGTTTGAACAGATCATCCATACCTCTGATTTCGGTGATATCAAACGAATACGGGTTCTCCATACGAAACCCCCGGTTCCTTTTGTGGCCCGGCATATGCATAGGCAGGATATCCTCGCCTGAATATTTGATAAGCTTATCGTATAATCTCATACTTTGTATCCTTAAAAAACAAGCTGCCCGGCTAACCCGGACAGCTTATGTTCTCGCTTTATTTAATAAAACTCTATAATCAGCGCATCCTTAACACTCATATCATCTGAAACGATAGATTCTCTCATATGATCTGAAAAGATCATCGATATCTCCACGACTGAGCCCCTCGATAGTTGCGGTGAATGCTCCTGTCACAAGTCCCATGATAAGTCCGATAAGACCAAGCGACGCTCCGACTATACCAAGTATAAAGGCTGCAGTTGTAAGTCCGGTACCAACGCCCTTTTTCTTGTCATTGAGCGCCATGATAAACGCTGCAATACCAAGTCCTATGGAAATCAGTGAAGTACATCCGCAACAGCATACGCAGGATACAATACCCATTACAAATGCTGCGATAGTAACTCCTGTGCTCTTCTGTCCCTGTGGCTGCGGCTGTCCATACTGCGCATTCATCTGAGGCGCAGGCTGAATCGTAGGCTGAGGTGCAGGTGCAGGTTCCGGTGTCGGCGCTGCCTGAGCTGCCTCTATCGGCTCACCACATCCGCGACAGAACTTAGCTCCGTCTTCGTTCTCTGTTCCACATTTTTTACAAAACATATATAAACCCTCTCTCTTTTTTTATATGAAAATTTACGGTTACTTTTCTATTTTATCATAAATTCACGATTTGTCAATGCTGTCATTGTTTTTTTCAAGCCAGTCCACCCAAATCTCTCACGTGCTTAATTCCCACCAGTTTCACACCGTCAAGTTTCAAATTGCCTCCTTTTATCACAGCCTCTTTGTTGCTCTCAGGCAAAACCACCGTTTTATAGCCTGTTTTCACAGCTTCAGCAACTCTTCTTTCTGCCTGTGAAACCGCTCGAACCTCGCCCACAAGACCTACCTCGCCGAAAAATATGGTATCTGACGCAAATGCTTTTCCGGTGTGACTTGAGATCAATGCTGCTACCAACGCAAGATCAAGCGCAGGTTCAGAAACCTTCATCCCTCCGGCGACATTTACATAAGCATCACAATCACCGAGCGGGAGGCCTATACGTTTTTCAAGCACGGCCATAAGCAGGTTCACTCGATTATGATCTGTACCAACCGCCGTTCTTCTGGGAACCGGAAAACTCGTTCTGCACACAAGCGCCTGGACCTCTATCAGAAATCCCCTCGTGCCCTCCATAGCACAAACCACTACGGATCCCGCTTCGTCTTCAAGCCTCCCCTGCATCATATACGCAGAAGGATCGGGAACCTCAACAAGTCCACAGTTTTGCATCTCGAAAACTCCGACTTCGTTGGTCGAGCCGAAACGATTTTTCACCCCACGCAGCAGACGGTACATCGCTGTTTTGTCACCCTCGAAATACAAAACCACATCCACCATATGCTCAAGCATTCTCGGTCCTGCCACATTTCCTTCTTTTGTCACGTGACCTACTATAAAAATGGTTATATTCCTGCTCTTTGCCAGCTGAAGGAGCGTACCTGTAACTTCCTTTACCTGACTTATGGAGCCCGGAGCAGCATCAACGCTTTCCTCGTAGACCGTCTGTATGGAATCAACTACCAACACTACAGGCTGAACTTCCTCAACCGCCCTGATAATCTCTCCCATCGCAGTCTCAGAAAAAAGCAGCATTTCATCGCCGAAATCTCCGATTCTGTCCGCGCGCATTTTTATCTGACGCTCCGATTCCTCACCGGATACGTACAATGTCCTGATTCCTTTTTTCGAAAGAAGTCTGACTGTCTGCAAAAGAAGTGTAGATTTACCGATTCCCGGATCTCCTCCGACCAGAACAAGCGACCCCGGAACCAAGCCGCCGCCCAAAACCCTGTCAAACTCATCAAGTCCTACCGGGATTCTCTCATCATCAGATGTTTTTACATCAGATATATTGAGCGGTTTTTTCGCCTGCTGAACGCCTGCCGCCTTCAGTCTTGAGTACGTAACCGCCTTTGATTTAAGCTTTGCCGCCTGTCCTGCCGGCGCCTCAACAAGTGTATTCCACGCTTTGCATCCGGGACACTGCCCCTGCCATTTTGTAACTTCAGTCCCACATTCCCTGCAAAAAAACAGCTGTTTTTCCTTCATCGGCCATCACCTATAATATCTTTCTCTACAAATACAAGGCTGAAAGAATTCAAACCGCAGTTAATAGCAACAGCAGTTGATGCTTCCTGAAAAATAACCCGATCGAATCCACCCCTGTCATCAATTCTATCCTGTATCCACTGCATATCTTCCGGATTCAATCCGACGTGATTAACTATCAAAAGTTTCCTGTCAATCGACGACAAATCTCTGAGCGCGGACTTGATATATTTTTTCCATGCTCTTCTCTTGCTTCCGATATAAAGCTTGTGAATCCTCATTTTATTTTTTCTTAATTCCACAACAGGCCTGAGGCTTAAGGATTTGACGACATTATATGTACTCTTTCTGATTTGGCCCGCTACAGCCAGCTGCTCAAGCGAACCGACCAAATACTGAGATTTAATCTTCTTTTTCAGATTATCAAGTTCCTGAATGATTTTTTCAGGCCCGTCACCGGCACTCGCCATCTCACATGCTTTGATAACCAAAAGTCCTGCTGCACCGCCAAAGTGTTCACTGTCATATACAGTTACGTTCTCAAACGTCTTTGACGCCTCTACCGCTGCAGGATAACTGGACTTTTTGACTCCGGATGCCAGCGAAATATGAATGATATTTCTCGTATCACGAAGATTATCCGCGAAAAATGACTCAAACCTCTCCGGCTCTATAGGTCTTACCGTTGTGGGTTTATTCAATTCAAACATGTAATCAAGAATTCCATATGAGTTTATATCTATCATATCGCGGAAAAGACCGTCTTTTGTGTCGATTCTTACAGGAATGATAGGAATATTGTATTTTCTTTCAAATTCTTTCGGGATCGATGATACACTATCTGTTGTAATAGTAACCACTGATCGCATCCTGTGCTCATCTCTCCATAGTTTACTCTTATCTTTTATATCCTCTTTCTCATCTGCAATAGTGACAATATTTCTCGGGAGCTGCTTCAACAGTTCTTCCTCAAGCGCTCTTCCGCTAACAGGCTTAACCACATATCCGTCAAAGCCCTCTCTCGCATACAGAGCCGCATTGTCACCTCCGGCATTTGCAGTCAGAACAACCACTTTTGAATCTTTGCACATTCCACCTGTCTGAGTCCTGATTCTGTGGAAGCACTCGATTCCGTCCATTCCCGGCATCTTGTGGTCCATAAATATCACATGAAACTCATTTTCAAGCGTTTTTTCAAGCGCTTCTTCTCCGTTCGATACCGTAGTCACCTGGACTCTGGTTTCCCTGAGAAGTTTTGCTACAACCATAAGGTTTGCCGGTGTATCATCTACCACCAACACCTTCGCTTCAGGCGCTGTGAAGCTTGACCTGTAACGGGTCTGTGAAACGCTGACATGTTTTTCATCAAGATCTATCTCTCCAACCTTCTCTTCACCTGATTTTTTCTGAGGTATCTCGATAATGAAAGTTGAACCCTTCGTGTAAACACTGTTTACAGTTATTTTTCCTCCCATCATATCCACAAACTGCTTAACTATGGACAGTCCGAGACCGGTACCCTCTATCATATTATTCTTATCTTCGTCTATTCGCTTAAACGCATCAAAAAGCACCGGGATACTCTCTTTATGTATTCCTATTCCGGTATCCGTTACGGTAAATATAGTATTTACCGTATCTGCATCCAGCTCCTCACAATGAACGGTAAGTGTGACAGACCCCTGTTTGGTATACTTAACAGCGTTGTTCAGGACGTTGATAAGAATCTGCTCCATTCTCATCTGATCTCCTATCATTTCTCTGGGAAGCTCAGGTGATATATCCACTATAAACTTCAGATTCTTTTCTTTTGCACGAACAAGAATCATCCTTGCAACATCCGCAACCATATCCTTTGTAAAATAAGGACTGTTCACAAGCTCCATCTGCCCGGACTGGAATTTGGACATATCCAGAATATCATTGATCAGATGCAAAAGCATCTTGCCCGCAGCCTGTATGTTTTCAGCATCTTCATTGATTTCATCCGAAGCATTTTCACGAAGAATCATCTCATTCAGACCGATTATAGTATTAATCGGTGTTCTGATTTCATGGCTCATGCTTGAGAAAAATCTGTTTTGCGCCTTGTTCAGTTCATCGATTTCATTTTTCTGATTTTTGGCCGTTTCATTCTCTTTGCGGTACAAAACAGTCTGAAGAGTGATCATCAGAATCAATATGAAGCAAACCAGGAAAAATGAAGCGAGCGAATCCTGAAATGCTGTCTCCTCCGTATGCGGAAGCGTAAGCGCAGGATAGTTTGCGTAGAGATAGTATATTACACCAACCACAACAGCCTCGCAAGAAAGGAAAATAATTCTTGGCTTTCCTCTCAAACACAAACTGATATACATGGCATCAAATACATTCCAGATAGCAGCGCCTCCATGTATCGCGCCGCTGGTGAAAAAATTGACCGGCAAAAATATAAAAACAAGAATAAATGCGACAACATACGAAACGGCAATGATATGATTCGTCTTGAACCCTATGATTGTGAGGGCGAGAAAAACAACAAAGGAAATGCCGCAAACCACAACCGACTCGAGATTTTCTCCGATAATCGGTCCACAGATTCCGGCCAGAAAAATGCCGAAAAGAGCGATTACCGCAAGGAACATAAACAATCTTTCCCTGATATCGATATCGCTGTTTCCCAGATATCTTCTGATTTTTCTGTATGTTTCCTTCATATGTGCTCCTCTCTGTTACTTAAGCACGCTTCTTATCGCTCCGGTAACAAAAGCAAACTTCTCCATGACAGAATCATGTTTTCTCTTTATCTCGTCAATCCTACCTTCTTTTGCATCACCCTCAAGTTCGAGCGCAAGATCAGAAAGCTCATTTGCGCCTATCATTCTTGATGTGCCTTTAAGCGCATGGATTTTTATTTCATACGCTGCTAAATCTTCGTCTTTCAGCGCATTTTCAAGAATTTCCGTCGACTTGGACGCATCCTCCATATAATCACCCAGAATCGCTTTGTAGAGTTCCTCGTCACCCTGACAATACTCAAGTCCCTGATCAATATCGATTCCGTAGCGCAAAAGCCTGGTAAATGAATTAGCCTGTTTTATTGAGTTGGTGTTTTCAGTCTCCTCCGGATCATTTTTCCTGATATCGGCAAGTATGCTGTCGACAGACTTCCCGGAATTCACATCTGTTTTTTCATATTTTTTCCATTCAATATTCTTGTCTTCTTTCGGTAACTCATAAGCTATCATTGTCGGTGACAGAAGGTCTCTCAACACTCTCTCGAGCACAAACGCCTCTATCGGCTTTCCGATAAACGCATCAAATCCCTCTTTCATAAACATCTCACGCGCCGTACTGATAGTGTTCGCAGTAAGCGCAACTATCGGGGTATCGCCGTTTCTGCCCGAGAGATCCTCACGGATTTTTTTCATAGCTTCGACACCGTCCATAACAGGCATCATGTGGTCCATAAATACTATGTCATATCTCTCTCTGCGACACATATCTATGGCTGTATGACCGGAATCAGCGGTCTGTGTCTCGATCCCGTATCTGGAGAGAATTCCTTTCGCCACAACAAGGTTAAGCGGCTCATCATCAACAACCAGCACCTTGACACCCCAGCAGTACATACGCCTTCCGGCCGCCATCTGGTCTCCGCTTGAATTTATTGCCGATATGATCGGGAAGCAGTAGAGTGGTTTCTCGAAGAACCTGACGTGCGAATTCGGTGGAAGCTTGTATCCCCTGTCCGCGGTTATGTATACAGGAATCTTTTTCGCAACTTCTTCCATGTACTCTATATCTGTTTCATACTCTTTCATTCCTATGAAGATATGAGATATATATGTAGTATCTATAACCTTTTTCAAGTTCTCCATACTGTCGACACCATGAAGCGCAACACCCATTCCCTTCACGACATTGGTAATCATAGAATTGTAGAATTCGCGCACTTCCGGAACAGGATACTTTCCAAAGTAGAAAAATGCCCCGAGACTGACTTTCTCACGATTCTTGACTGACATACAGCTTGAGGCATCAACAACTTTTTGCGGTAAACAAACGTGAACATTTGTACCTTTGCCGGGTTCTGATTCCATAGTTAAAAATCCGTTCAACGCAAGCACGAAACCTTTCACGATAAACAGACCGAGTCCGAGTCCCCCATGCTCTCTGTTTCTGCCGGAATTGGTCTGATAGAAACCGTAGAATATATCTCGCTTTTCCTTATCATTGAGTCCCATTCCGGTATCATTTACATCTATGCACAAGTTCACTCCGTACTTGGTTTCCTGAGACGTAATCCGCACATACACGCCACCTTCATCAGTGTACTTGAGACCGTTGATTATCAGATGGCGGATAATCCTTTTCAATTTGTAAACATCTGAATTCATAACAGCCGGAATCGACGGATCCACATCCAGAACAAGCTCAAGTCTCGGTGTGATAAATGGCCTGAGCTCAGCCACCACATCGCTTAAGAGCGAAGAAATCATATAGTTTTCGGGAGTCAGAGCCATGACATCTCTGTCAAGTTCGGTGAAGTTTAGGATATCGCTCATCTGATCTGCAACTCTTCGTCCCGCATCCTGGACAGCCAGCAGATCCTGGCGGTTTTTCTCATTTGTTTCCCTATCAAGACAAACCTCCGTCAATCCGATAACAGCATTAACCGGGGTGCGTATCTCGTGAGAGGCATTTGCCAGAAAGTCATCAAGGCGTCTGGTCACACCGTAAAGATCTTCAATCTCAGAAGATGTTTCTTTGACTATTCTATCCCATTTTCTGATGATAGCGCAAGAGGTTCCACCTATAACAATAATCATTACCGAATGCAGAATGACGCGAGCTACGGTTTCACTATTTATCGCACCATTTTCGATAATATACATAGTTATGGAATACCCTGCGGTAACAAAATATGTGGTCATAGCGACGTAAATAACGCCTCTCATCGCCGTCACTGCCGAAACCGCTATGATAACTGCCATAATTACAGCCAGATCAACATAACTTGACTTGTGAATTCCGTAGAAGAAAAATTCCAACATAGTAACTGCCGTACATATCCAGATTCTTCCCTTCGGTGGGATTTTCCCCTGAATATGCAAGCCCCATGAAACAGCGACTCCCAACACAATAGGCACCAAAACCCAGAGCTCCCACGACTGCGTGAACGCAGCAACAATCGTGATAGCTGAGAAAATTGTGTATCCGATAAGAATTATCAGATGTGCGTGTTGAAAGAATCTGTTTTCTTTTTTGGTATTTTTCATATGTCTCCTCTGAAAAAATCACTGACCGTTTTTTTGTCTGAATTCTTCTTTCATTTTTTTCTTGTTTTCATACATCTTTGCATCTGCTCTCTTGAATACATCCTCAACTGTAGCATCATTATTTTTGTCATATAGAGCAAATCCCAACGCCGCAGACACCTTTTCCCATGGTTCATAAACCTGACTTTCCTGTCTGTGCTCAATTGATTCGGCAAACTTGCGAGATATAAGATTTATATTTCTGTAATCAGTGTTCTCAAGAATCACCGCAAACTCATCTCCGCCCACCCTGTAAACAGGCGAATGCTTGAAATGGTTGCATATGATAGAAGCAATAGTGTTAATAGAAACATCACCCTTGTCGTGACCATAGGTATCATTGATACGCTTCAGATCATTTAAATCTATAATAACAATTCCAAATTGCGCAAGATTTTTGGTGATACTATCCGAAAGCCTGATAGTATCCCGCTCATACGCACGTTTGTTGCGCAATCCTGTCTGCGGATCTTTCGTAGCCATCTGAGTCATTTCCTGAGCTTCTTCTCTGGATTGCATCAACTGTTCTCTGGTCTTCACAAGGTTTGTTATGTATCTGTTCAAATCCTTCTCCATCTGTTTCATGGAGTCTGATAGTTCTCTGATCTCATCTCTTGATGACACAACAACATCCGAGAACCTGGTGTTCTCAGCTTTATTTTCAGCATTGCAATACTCTTCAGCAGCGCTTGAAAGTCTTTTGATAGGTTTAACGATAAATCTGTTTACAAGAAGGAATCCGATGATGCATATGACAACAGTCAGTGCCAGGAATGAGATAAGCGTCAGGTAAAAATAACTCTTCTGCTCACCTCTGACATCATTCATCGATATGTCTAAACACGCATAACATATAACTTCGTCATTTTCTCCATACACAGGAACACCGGCCGTCAAAAGCCAGCCATACTCTTCTGTGTCCGTAATATACGGAGGATAGCCTCTTGCAGGATTTGTGAGAGACTCCTTGTTGACATCATATACCGGATCAAAACATCCCGGCGGACACGCATCTTCCACTGCAGCATCCACCAGATAAATGGCATTTTTAGTCGGTACATCTATATAAACCAAATACATACAATCAACGTCTGTTTCATTCTGAACAGGCGTCAGGGTATCCAAGATCTGCGTAAACTCAGGCATTTTTTTGACTTCGTCAAATCTTTCTATATACTCGTCAAATTCGGGACTACCCCACTCCTCGCTTCCTACCTTTTCATCTGTAGTACTGTATATGAGTTTGATCTTATCACGTACAGCTTTCGCAGCTACAGGATCCACCATATGTGATATGGCAGTTGCCAACTGTCTGGCATTATCCTTGTAGTTATTATCTATGGTATCATTAATTATACGGCTGCTCACAAAAAGACCCATGCTGCTCATAAGCAGCGCGAAAACAACGATCATTATGATTGCTTTTGTGCGTAGCGAAAATCTCATATAACTACCTCCGAAAGGTATTTGACGTACATTTTATTATATCATTTTTTACTGAAGAATACAACAATTATTTGTTCCTGCGCGTCATCAAGCTTCCAAGAATAAATCCTATGACAAGCGTCACGATACCGACAATAATCATACCGCCATAGTTGTTTCCTCCGAAAACCGTCCCTAAGAACGAAGCCTTTTTCCCGTCATTAAACACCGGTTGAATTACCGAGTTTCTCGAACCTGCTTTTTCAGTAAACTCCGTTGATGACCCAAGTGACTTGCCTGATTTGGACTGCCATTCGACGAAGTCACTTTTATTTTCATCCGGTATAATAAGTTTGATTTCGTAACCATCGGGCGCAAAAATAACCCTGACATCATCGTTGGTCGCGTGATACATAATCGTGTTTTTTTCATCCATTTCAAGAGTAAATAGATATATCTGACTCTGTCCGTAGCTGACTTCCGGATCAGAACAGTATGTCATGCTTTTTCCTTTAAACTTCGCAACTATCTCGCCATTTTTATTTTTGACCTCACCGGCCACGCGGTCAGGATTTCCTACGGTAACACCTGTATCAAGTCTGCTATCCGTAATTTTTGATGCTCCTTCATAGAAACTGTCACTCTTTTTTATAAGTTCAAAAAGACTGTCTCCCACGTGCGGCGCAACAAGTGTTTTGATGTTTAACATGATTGTTCCGAGCGCGCGTAAACACATATTATCATCTTTATCTGTAGAATAATCCGCATGCAATATATCAAGCGCAAGATGCACGATTGTTTTTTTATTTGCTTTGAGCGTTTCATAACTTGTTGCAGTGAGCGTATCCTTGAGCGGCTTGTCCACCAGACTCCAAAGGCTGTCATAAAAATCATCTATTTCTTTCTGCTTACTGAAGTGTTTGTTTATCCCATCTTTCAAACACATCAAAAGATTAAATGCAATTGATACAACTTCTTTATTCTCCTTCAAGCTCTTTTTCAGTTTGGTTTCAAGAGTTTTTATCTGTTCTTTTGAAAGAGACGTTACAATTCCAACAACATTTGCAATAGCATTCTGCGCGGTAGTCTCCTCTATCTTCTTCTCCGCGTAGGATGCTCTGTCCGGGAATACCTTTTTAAATAATGTCTCAAAATACCCAAGGAAATCCTTTGTTTCATCGGATGCTCCCTCCACTTTCTTATACGCGAGGATTGGATTCTTTTTCAACAGTGCATTCTCAACCGTCGCAGAAAGGTTTAAATATTTCTGATCAATTTTGTATGAATCTTTGATTGTCTCAACCACTCCATAGTGTCCAAACCCGAGATAAGAAGGCACAAACCATGGAATAGGATCAGATGAGCTCTCCACACAATGAATATTATTATACTTTCCAAAAAGCTTTTCTGTTCCACAAATTCTTGGTGCCTCAAAACAGTATGCAAAAACCTTTGACTCCGTCATAGCCAAACCACTGACATCCTTTGCTACAAGCTCAGCAACAGCTGCGCTCCTGGAGTAACCCGTAACCCAAAAGACAATATTTTTCTCATCTCTAAGATATGTTTGCACATAGTTCCCCGCAGTCGAAAGCACCTTGTTTGCGCTTGATTTGAAACCTTCCGCATCACCTGAGCTTCCTACCAGGAAGTTGTTTTCCCACTCTGCTTCGTATCCCAAACCGCGTATAGCTATGGGGACGATAACCTTGTCACCGACCTTTTTGTGCGCGATTGCAAAAGCAATTGAATCTGATGTCGGCCTGCTCATATAATCCTTATTTACCGAAATATCAGTGTAACCGGTATCCGTAAGTAGTTGTCTCACTCCAAGCGATTTTTCCGTATAATCCTTATCTCCGCCTCTATGAAGATTGCCTGCCGACAAAGCAAGACACAAAGACATCGACGCCAGATGTTCATCATACTTTCCCGGATCTCCGTCAAAATATCCGTCACTGTAGAAAAATTGATCATATATGTCCTTGTTTTTATTATACGAAGGATACAAAAATTTTCCCGTAATTACAGACGAGTTTCCAACCTTTGTTTCCTCCGTGATCGCAGCATTTGCCGTACCGGCTATAAATCCCACCGGCATAGATAATGCGATAACAAGAAGCATAAAAATGCTCCATAACCTTTTAAATAATCTATTTTTCATCCCCTAAGCCTCCTTCATCTGAATAGTTGTCGTTTTCCAATCATTGCGTAACAACCGATCTCGGCTGACCGTCAAGCCACGCTCTGATACTTTCTGCCACGTCACTTACGAGCCTTTTCCTGGCTTCAAGCGGAGCCCACGCCATATGCGGTGTGAGTACAAGTTTTTCCTTTCCGTCATCTCCACTATGATTTTCCATATATTTCATAAGCGGACTGTCTGCGGGAAGCGGTTCTTTTTCATAGACATCCAATGCCGCACCTGCAATAAGTCCGTCTTCAATCGCCCTTACCAAATCCCCTTCCACAACGATCGGACCTCTACCGAGATTCAAAAATACACCGCCGGGCTTACATTTTTTAAATGCTTTATAATTCATAAGCCCACGCGTTTTTTCGTTCAAAGGCGCGTGACAGGAAATCACATCGCTTGTTGCCAAAAGTCTCTCGAAATCCAACTGTTTGTACGGCACATCATATGTGGAACCACTTGCGGAATAATAAACTACATCCATACCGAAAGCTGTTGCGACTTCCGCCACCCGACGCCCTATGGCACCGAGTCCTATGATTCCGAATCTTTTTCCGTTTAATTCGTGAAACTCTCTCCCCATATGCGTAAATGATTCCTGCGAAGAGTATTCGCCTGAATTTACATAGTTACTGTAATATCCAATCTTTTCCCAGAGGGACAAAAGCAATGCAAACGTATGCTGAACCACCGCTTCCGTCGAATACCCTCTTGAATTGGTAACTGTTATTCCTCGCGAAGTACAGTAATCTATATCGATATTGTTGTATCCCGTTGCAGCCTCGCAAATAAGTTTGATATTCTGCGCATCTTTCATCACGCTCTCATCGATGATGCATTTGTTCGGCACAACTATAGTAGCATTTTTAATCCTCTCCGCAACTTTATCCTGCGGAGTATGGTCATATGTTTTCAAATCTCCGAATTCGGAAAGCTCTTCAAAACTTACTCCGGCTGCATCCGCTTCCAAAACGACTATGGACATTTTTCCGACGGATGACGTATGTTTTTTCAGCTCACGACACAGATACTCATATCTGAGTTTTTTCTCTTCCTTGCTGAAATGGACCTCCCTGAACTGTTCAGGATTGTCCTCATACGACAGGACTTCGTCTCCAAACTGTTCACTGGTCAGATCAAACACGTGACCGTCGACACAGTTGTAGCAATGATAATTCCCACCGGGTCTTAAGACTCCGTAAACTTCACCGCCAAATATATCCTGTACCAGAAAAGCTGTCACTGAGCACTGGCCCAGCGTGATGTTTTCCTCACTCCACTCGGATCTGAGTCTCGGTGCGCATGAATACTCACACCAGATATTCAAAAGCACATCATATAGATCCTGCGGGGTAGCTATACCGGGATATTCATCGGAAACAGGAGGAACTGTCGCATCCTCCCATCCATAAAACTTGTAAGTCTTTGACATTTTTTGTAGTCCTTTGTATGATTCCTTTGGTCAAAAAATCACCGGCGTGGTGAACCGGTGATTTTTATTTGTTGTTTGAAAAACATCAGAGCTTCGAGATGTGTACTGACGACTTCACTCCTGAATCAAGCTCTATACTTGCGCTGAGCTTTCCTCCGAGATTAGTCTTGATACTTCCGGCAGACTTACCGTCCACCTCGAGCTCGTAGAGGGTGTCCTCATCCAATTCAACTGTAAATGACAGATCTCCGGGCGCCTCAACATCGAATGAAAGATCATTTTTGTCACCTTTGAAATTTGTTACTGCAGACCCCGGTACTGATTCATACACCATAGAGCCATTGCGCTCAAGTCTGGTAATTTCTTTGAAGGTTTTGATCTTGTAAGTTGCGCCATCGTACGGAAAATCAGACTTTTTTGTCTTACTGTCCAATTCGTAGTTACCGAAGCTCAGAGAGCCGTCACCTTCCTCGCGGATGAGTTCTTCTACTACACTCATATGTGTCCTCCTTAAATATGCGGCGATAAATCACCGCCACGATAAATGTCCTGGTATCATTATACAACATCCTTTTCGATTTATCAAATGATTTTCAAAAAAATGTGATAGTAATTATCCCAAGGTGCTCAAGTAGAATTTTCAGACCAATCAGAATCAGAATTATCCCTCCTGCCATCTCCGCTTTCGACTTAAACTTGGCGCCAAATATGCTTCCGACCCATATGCCTATTCCGGACAGAACAAAGGTTATGATTGCTATAAGTCCTGCAGACGGCAGGATGCTCACTTCCAAAAACGCAAAGGTCACTCCAACGGCCAACGCGTCTATGCTGGTTGCTATGGCAAGCAGCAGCATAGTTTTGAATCCGAAATCGTCATTTTGTTCCTCGTCTTTTCCATACGCTTCGTGAATCATACTGATTCCTATCAACAGAAGTAGAACAAACGCTATCCAGTGATCTATGCTTTCTATCAATGATTTGAAATTCACGCCGAGCAGCCAACCTATGATTGGCATCAATCCCTGAAACCCTCCGAAGTAGATTCCTGCAAGGAGCACATGCTTTAGTTTTATTTTTTCGACGCTCAATCCTTTGCATATGGATACCGCAAAGGCATCCATGCTGAGACCCACAGCTATCAAGCATAGCTCTAAAACAGACATTGTTTTCCCAATCCTTTTTCAAAATAGTTTCAATCAAGTTTGATTCCGGCAAATGCGCTTGCGATTGTTCCTCCGTCATCTTCGTCGTGGTACTCAAGCGAATCATCTTCTTCATCATCAAGTTCCGGCGCCGCCATCTCGACAGCCTGCTTCATACTGAGCTTGATTTTCCCTTCTTCTACTGAAAGGATTTTCACTTTCACTCTGTCACCGTACTTGACAACTTCTTTCGGTGATTTCAAAAATTTATCCGTTATTTCTGAAATATGCACAAGCCCGGTCAACTCGTCGCCTATGTCGACAAAACAACCGTAAGGCTCTATTCTTACAACTTCGCCTTCGGTGATATAGCCTTTTTGCAAAGCGTTTATTTTTTTATCGTGTCTGGCAGCAGCAAGTTCTCTTTCAACTTCCTTTGCCGAGAGAACAAGTTTATTTTTTTCTTCATCACATGTGATCACAACCACGTGAAGCTTCCTTCCGACGTACGGTTCCACGTCTTCGACATATTCAAGCGCGAGTTGAGAGGCAGGAATGAACGCGCGCTGTCCTTCCACGTATGCTATCACGCCTCCGTTTACCGACGATTGCACTTTAACACTAAACACCTCGTGGTTATCCATAGCTTCTTTGAGCTTTTTCCATGCATCCTCCCTGACCGCTTCTTTTCGGGACAAAAGCACTCGCCCCTGACCGTCATCACTATCTAGAACTACGGCTGTTATGGCATCTCCGGTTCTAAGCTCATCCATTGCGTGAAAACTCGGATCATCACTGTATTCATCAGGGTAGATGACACCTTGCGAAAAAGTGTGAAGGTCCACCATGACTTCTTCTTCCTCGACGCTGATTATGGTTCCATGTATGATGTCACCTTCCTTGAATTTTCTCAATGAGGCATTTATTTCATCCTCAAAATCTGCCATTGTTTCCATAGTTTCGCTCATAACCCCCTCCAATTATTTCAGATTATATTTCAGCCTCCATCGCATAATAATAAGGCTTCATTCCGCATTTTTCATAGAATCTTTTTGCGCTTTGATTGCACTCCCATACGTGAAGTGTAACTCTGTCAAATGCATTTACTTTCGCATAATGTATCACTTCGTCATACAATTCTTTTGCAAGTCCTTGCCCGCGCAAACTCTCATCCAGACAGATATCATCGATATACAATTCCGTATTATCTACGAGATTATTTTTGCCGAGAATTCTTTTTATACAGCAAAACGCGTATCCCTGAACAACATCAGAGTCGTCCGTTCCGACAAAAACAGGCGTCGTCGGATCACATAGTATTTCCTCAAGCTGTTCTTCATTATACTTTGTTTTATCGTGTATAAATAAATCCGGCCGCCCATCGGCATGGACATTATTTACCTGCTTTAATAATTCAAGAATTCTCGGAATATCTTTTGCTTCTCCTCTTCTGATAATCATTACTCCTCCACCGATGAAACAAGCTTGTTTCCCTCATATACTAATTTTAGAGAAAAGAACTCTTTTCCCTCAAGAAGCCACTTTAAAAAAATGCGATCTCCCTCCCAGAGATTTAGTTCCATAAGTTTATCTTTATCAACCCACTTCAGTTCTCCCTCATCACACTCAGAAAGCTCTCCTGTGAAGTCATCTGCTGTATACAAAAACATGTATTCAGTTTCCCACTCGTCTGAAATAAACGTGATGATTCCCCTCATTTTGTAGGATGTCAGGGTAAGCCCTGTTTCTTCTTTCACCTCCCTGAGCAGGCACTCTTCAGGCGATTCATTTTTCAAAAAATGTCCCCCCACGCCTATCCACTTTCCATGATTTATATCCACGTCTTTTTTTACGCGGTGGAGCATGAGATATTTGTTATCTTTCTCGATATAACACAGTGTAGTTAATGATGATTTCATAATTATTTTTTCTCTATTTCTAATACCAGTTCACTCAGTTTTTTCGCCAGCACTTCATGCGCCTCAGGATCAAGATGAAGCGAATCAGTTTCTGAAGGTTTTATGTACTTGGCCGCATCAAAAAAAATGCGCCCATACTCATCTGCTACTCTGCGATACTCCGTTGGGAATTGCCTTGATCTTTCTATGGCATTTTCCAGAAAGCATCCATAGAAAACAGAGTGAGTTATTCCCTCGCCAATCTCAGGCGGTGAAACAAGGATAATCTCGGGTACATACCCCTGCTTTTCTCTTGTGAACTCAATGATTGTTTTTGCAAGCACTCCGGTCCTGTCAGCAATTTCAGCTGCACTCGCATGAAATACCTCTTTTAAATCATTGCTGCCCAGCATAAGTATCACGACATCAACCGGTTTATGCGAATTCAGACAAGGTTTCAGATAATCAAGGCCGTTTTTCCAACCCTCCAGCGGGTCGTCATAAATAGTGGTTCTTCCGTTGCAGCCTTCCTCTATCACACGATAGTTATCCCCCAAAAGCATCGCAAGACGTGAAGTCCACCTGACACCCTCAGGATATCTAAGTCCCGTTCTCGGGTCAAATCCATAGGTGTTGGAATCGCCATAGCATAGAACGTTAATTATTTCATTTTTTTGAGACATCATTCCTCTCCAGTTCAACCTTCTTCCCAACAACCTTGGTAAATATCGCCTCGCCCCGGTGGATTTCGCCCGCAATCATACTCTCTGCAATCACGTCTTCCACCTCTCGCTGCAATGCGCGTCTGATAGGTCTTGCGCCGTAGTCTTTGTCAAAGCCTTTTTTCGCAACGAAATCTATCACATCGTCTGTGACAGTGAGAGAAATATCCGTCTGGTCTTTGACTCTGGTCTCAAGATTCTTCGCAAGTATTCCTGTGATATCGTGGATATTTTCCTCCGAAAGCATATGAAATACTATCATCTCATCCACGCGGTTTATAAACTCAGGTTTGAAGATATGACGAACTTCTTCCATCACACCCTCTTTCATTTTTTTGTGGTCTTCTTCAGGCGTTGACGACGCTCCGAAGCCAAGATTTTTCGGAGAAATAATTCTGTTTGCTCCGGCATTTGAAGTCATAATTATAATAGTATTTTTGAAGTCTACTTTTCTGCCATGTGAATCCGTAATATGTCCGTCTTCAAGCACCTGCAAAAGCATGTTGAACACATCCGGATGCGCTTTTTCTATCTCATCAAATAGTATTACTGAGTACGGTTTGTTTCTGACTTTCTCACTCAGCTGACCGCCCTCATCATATCCGACATATCCAGGCGGCGATCCGATCATTTTTGATACACTTGCTTTTTCCATATATTCGGACATATCAATTCTGATCATATCCTTTTCCGAACCGAATACAGCCTCCGCAAGAGCCTTCGTAAGCTCTGTCTTTCCAACTCCCGTCGGACCCAAGAATAAAAATGAACCGATAGGTCTTTTCGGGTCTTTCATCCCCACGCGTCCTCTTCTGATTGCACGCGAAACAGCACTCACTGCCTCGTCCTGTCCAACCACGCGTTCATGAAGTATGCTCTCAAGTTTTTTCAGTCTTTCAAGCTCTGCTTCTTCAAGCTGCGAAACAGGTATATGGGTTCTTCTTGATACTACTTCAGCAACCTGTTTTTCGTATATCACTCGCTCTGCTTTTTTTGATTTTTTCTTAAGCTTATTTCTCTCTTTTTCAAGTTTTTCATCGTTTTCTTTTTCATGCTCACCGATTTCTATGGCAAGTTCTATATCGCCGTCTATCAGTGCCTGTTCCTTCTGCGCGTAGAGTTCAGCTTCTTTTTCCTCAAGCCCTTTCAGTTCATCGCTTTTTTTGATCACAGCCTGAAGATGAAATCTGGCCGCTGCCTCATCAAGCAGATCTATCGCCTTGTCAGGTTGATATCTGTCATTGATATATCTGGTTGAAAATCTCACTGCGGCATCTATAGCTTCATCACTTATAGTTACCTCATGATAGTCTTCATAGAGTTTTCTCAGACCTTTCAGAATCTCTATGGTGTGCGCCTGCGTGGGTTCCTCTACCATAACTGACTGGAACCTTCTCTCGAGCGCAGCATCTTTCTCTATATGTTTTCTGTACTCCTCGGTTGTAGTAGCACCGATAACCTTGATCTCACCTCTTGCAAGAACAGGCTTCAGAATATTGGCAGCATCAAGTGATCCCTCTGCTCCACCTGCTCCTATCACCGTATGTAGCTCATCGATAAACAGAAGCACATTTCCGTCTTCTTTTGCTTCACTCAACGCTCTTTTAATCCTCTCCTCAAACTCGCCCCTGTACTTTGTCCCCGCAACCATTGCAGACAAATCAAGCGCAAGCACCTTTTTGCCCATCAAGCTTTCAGGTACTTCCTCTCCTACAATCCTTGTTGCAAGTTCCTCAGCTATAGCTGTTTTTCCAACTCCGGGTTCACCAATCAGACATGGGTTATTTTTGGTACGACGACTGAGGATTTCTATCACGCTCTCAACCTCATCTTCGCGCCCTATAACGGGGTCTATTTTTCCTTCTCTCGCAAGTTGATTTAAGTCTCTCGCAAACTGGTCAAGCACCGGTGTCTGTGTGCTTTTCTTTTTGTACTTGGTACGTGTGGCAATCAGCTCATTTTTCGCCTGCGCGGGATCCATACCAAGCGTTGTCACGATATCCATATAGATTTTTTGGATATTTGCGCCTGAGCTCAAAAGAATTTTGTATGCAACAGTGTTTATGTCCTTGAGAACTGCCATCAGCAGATGCTCGGTTCCGACTTCTTTCTCACCGAGCGCCTCCGCCTGCTTTCCTGCCGCAAGTATCGTCTCTTCGAGCTTCGGCGAAAGCGTGCTCTCCGCAGTGTCCATAAGCGCTGTATCAGCTCTGCCTATATAAGTCTCTATCTCATACCGGATGTCCTCTTTCTGAAGTTTATTCTCCTTCAGGATGGTCTGTGCCATCCCCGGCGCCGCACAGAGTCCGTAAAGCAGGTGCTCAGTCCCAATAACGGGATTCCCCATCTTCGCCGCGAATTTCGCCGCTTTCGTAATCACCTTCTCCGCTTCCGGTGTCATCTTTTTCCTCATACAAGTCCTCCATCTCCTCGTAAGATTCAAGTTCTTTTCTCATTCTTCTCACGAGAACTACTAATGATATACAAAAAATACTGAGTATTACTATCAAAATATATAATAAGATACTGTAACCACTTTTGCCGTCTTTGTCAAGGTTTTTATTCACGTCGACAGCCGTAGGACTTACGGCAATTGTCTCGATTTCATCCTGCGTTCCTTCCTGATTTCTGACAACATAGAATTTATATGTTCTTTTGTCTCCATTTTCTGCTGTGACGGTGAGCTTAACAACATTCTCACCAAAACTCAAATCTCTGTTTCCGCTTATGCTTGCTCGCGCCTTCTTGCTCGCGAGAATATAATCTATAAAAAATGTTTCTGTATCGGGCGATACGGTTACTTCGTATTCCTTGATTCCGGAATTAAATTCAGGTGTCATGCTTATTGCATTTGTACGTATATCTTTGACTTTATTACTCTTGCTTAATTCTTTTTTTTCACCCGGCTCAATTCCCGTCTGCTGATCCGATGGAACCACATCTCCTCCATCAGCACTTTTCTTTCCAATCTCAACTTCTATCTTGTCTGTGCTTAGTGATATTGGCTGTCCGTCGGGAGTAAGCACGTTTGCACCCTGCCTGATAAAAATGCTTCCTGTTCCCTCTTTTTTTGCAAAAAACTGCAAAGAGTATGTCCTAGTCATCGGCGAATCAGTTGTGCCTGCTGAGTTAATATGCACTCCTCCGGTTTCTTTTGCAGCCTTCGTCCCGCCTTCCATAAACTTAAAAATATCCGTATTGAAGTCCACATAGAAATCTGTATCACCAACACCCGAACCTGATGAGACGCGACATACGACCGTGAAAAAATCCCCCTTCGCATATATTGTCTCACTGGTTTCAAGCGCAATCCTTCCGCCTGCGGCCTGTGCTTTTTTCACCGGGCCGACCGCAACCACAGACAGTGTTGAAATTATAAGTGCAAGTGCAAAAACAAGGACCGCGAACGATCCCCGTTTTTTATTATTTATTATACTGTTTTTCTTCATAACAATCATAAATCCCGACGTTTATACGACGGTTTCCTCCCCTTATTTTGGCGCCTTACAGTTTGATTTCGGCATACTTTTGTAAACAGGTATGGAAAATACCAATGGTGTTTTTTTGAGAAGTCCGGCTTCTTCATATGCTTTTTTAACCTTCTGTGCCTCAGATGTTGCACCTTCAACATTTGTCATATATTGATGATCATATGTCTGATACGGAGTCACATCAAACTTCTCAAGGTATATGGTATTTTGTCCATTTTTTATATATCCTTTGGCAATATAAGTTGCTCCGCCTATTATCGATCTGTACGGATCAGTCCAAGGTCTCATATATGTTTTTTCGGTACTTGATGCCCACTTCAAACCGTTTTCCATAGGGTTCTTTCCACTGTAGGCTCCTATATTGTAAAAATTATATATTCCCGGATAGTTTTTATTTTTCCCTGTTACTGCTCCGCTTGTTGTGGTCGCGCTGGTTACGACTTCCTGTTTAACTCTTGATGCCAGGTGAAGCGGACTAACCCCTGACTCTTTTGCTGCCTCCATAAAAGCTTTTGAATATTTCATTTTTGAAGTCTTTTTCGTGGATGGGTTCACATACTTGAACTTTTTGTTTGCAAATGGGGTGTTCGATAATATCTTCGCCACCGTGTCTTCTTTCTGATATTCTTTTTTGTATTCCAAAAGCTCAAACTGGAATATAGTCCTCTCGTTTAAGAAATTTCGCGGATCCATATAGTACGCAACCGCTTTTTCCGAAGCAGCAACCCAGTTTGTTCCGTCAAGGATTTTCCAAGTTTTGGTTTTCGAATCATAGGCTCCTTTTTCTTTTGACTTCCACGCAGCTGACTTACCCTTGGAAACCATGTTTACACCTACTTTGCTTTCTGCTTTCAACGCGGTTTTCCACTTGATTCCTGTGTTGTATATCTTGAATTCCCAGAACGGGTAATCCTTGTGCAATACCCTCAGATACGGTTTATAGCTGTCAGGCACCCCTTCTTTTGTCATCGCCTCCTCAAACTCAGCTTCAGTGAGAGGATACACTTTTACTTTTCTTGCTTTTTTTGCAAGCTTAACATACTTCGGAGATATATATCCCTGAGTAGCTTTTTTGTTGAATTTAAAACTTATCAGATACCACTTGACAGTACCGACATATTTTTCTGCGATTATATTTACTTTTGTTCCGTTTTTTACTGTAACTTTTGTTTTGCCCTGTTTAACCTTGGTGGCTGCTTCCGCTTCCACGCGAAGCGTTTTTGTTGTAGAAACATTGAAAATCTTTGCTGTAGTCGAGGTTTCAAGTTTGAAATCAACAACAGAACTTTTCACATAAGCCTTGACTGTTTTTTTATTGTTTAAAAATGAAATCTTGAACCATTTTTTATTATCTTTTGTTTTCTCACCTATAACAGTTATTTCAGTTGCTTTTGCCAATGTTATTTTTTTCTTTGATACTTCTTTTTCAGTGGTGAGATCCGAATTATAAATCTTAGTTTTTTTGCATAAAACAGCAGGAACGGATATGGGGTCATACACTGTTTCAGTACGATATGTTTTTGAAGCAGCTTCGGATTTCGGAGCAGATACAGCAGGTGTGAGATTAACAGCCATGGCAAAAACCATCATAATAGTAATCGCTTTTCTGACTCTTCTCATAACCATCATCCTTTCCTAAAAATGTTGAAACCCGTAACTACAATTCAACTTCTTTGCCGATTGAAAATGAATATAGTTTACTGCTTATGACAGGTTTTTTCAGCGACTTTTCAAGCACTTCTTTGTATAATTTCATCTGGACCGCATAGTGCTCTCGAAGTTTATCCTCCTCACCGACATCAATCCTGTCGGTTTTGTAATCCATCAAAACGACACCGTCATCAGTCTCAAAATATCCATCAATAATCCCCTGAATAAGTATCGGTTTTTCATCATCCGTATCAGGATATATCTCTGATGCAGGCTTATACATCGTAAACGCCTGCTCTCTGTGCAACTTACCTTCGGTATACGCCTGCTTCATATCCTGACCGAGTTCGGAACAAAAAAATGTCAACAACCTGTCGGTGCGAAGGTATTTTTTTTCTTCTTCCAAAAGCTTTCCCTGACTCACCAGATCATCTATGCATTTTTCTATATCCTCTTTCGTGTCCGTATGCTCAAAATCTATATAGGCCATCACCTGATGCCAAACCGTTCCATATGCCGCGCCGGATACTTCCGCCTCTTCCTGTTTCACGAATCGTGGAACCGGAATCTCATCAGGCTCTATTGCCTTGACAAAATCCATACCTTCCTCAGTCTCTGCTAAGGCCGCTCTCTTCACCTCAGATACGGATATCTTGGCAGGCAGAGTGTCCCGAACTTCAGCCTTCGCCGAAGCCATCTTCTTCAAAAGCTCCACGACAGTTTCATTATAAGGAGCAGATGTGTCAAAAATGTTGTTTTTTTCTATAGAAGTAGAACTGTTTTGTTTCGAGGTTCTTCCTGCTTCTGCATAGTGTTTTTCATTCCATTTGAATCCACGCTCATACTGCACCGCATTATTCAACATATCAAAATACGTTTTCACCGAGTATCTCGAATAATAATCGATATTTCTGTCGGCCGGAAACTCTTTGAAACTTCCCGATATGATAATTTTTTCCTCTGCCCTCGTAAGCGCCACATACAGAAGCCTGAGTGCCTCTCCCTTGTCCTCAAGCGCCAGTCTGTCTTTGATCAGATTCATAAATATGGTTTTCTTTTTGATTCCGTTTTCCGTATCATCCGCAAATGTCGCTATACCAAGCTCCGGATCAGTCACAAATCTGTCTCCGTCATCTTTGAACGCTTCCCCCGTCGTTCCTACGAGCACTATGACAGGGAACTCGAGGCCTTTGCTTTTGTGTATGGTCATCAGCTGAACAACGTCATCGTTTTCAGACAGCGTCGAGACCTCACCCAAATCAAAATCAATCTCTTTTATCTTTTCGAATGATCTCACGAATTCGTGAATTCCCATATGCCCGGCCCTGTCAAAGCTTATCGCCTGTTGCATCAGGTAATCAAGATTCGCACACCTTCTGTCACCGTCCTTTGCGAGCGCAAAATAATTCCTGATTCCGGTTTTTTCATATATTGCCTCCAGGAGCTCGGTTGCAGATGAAGCTCCTTCCATCTCTCGAAAGTCATCAATCATTTCCAAGAGATTTCCAATCTCCGGTTCTTCTCTGCCTGCTATCAACGCATCATACAAATCGCCTTTTTTGTGATTTGCTCTGACCGATGAAAGCTTCTCCTCCGATATACCAAACATCGGACCAAGCGCAACTGCGGCAAGCGGTATGTCCTGTCTGGGGTTATCTATTACCGAAAGTATATCTGTCATAAGACTTATCTCTCTCGATGTATAGAATCCCTGTGACAGCACCGTATGAAAAGGAACTCCCTCGTTTCTGAAAGCCTCCGCGTATATATCTGCCTTGTTTTTTACGCTCCTTGCAAGAATCACTATATCCGAATACTTAACGCGCCTTTTTTCGCCTTTTTCAAGAAAAAATGGTTCGTCGCCCTCAACCATATTTTTTATCTTCTTTGCTATATGCGACGCTTCGAGATAAGTCTTGTCGCTTCCTGTTATATCGGATATGACAAATTCAACATCCACATCATCTCTTTTGTCTATATAAGTATCTTCAAAAGGATCGTCGTATTTTTCATAGTCACCACCGGGATTTAAGCAGGCATCTTCATCGTATTCTATGCCACCGATATCAGCATGCATAATTTCCTCAAAAATGTCATTTACGTGCATAAGCACCGCCGGTCTGCTTCGGAAGTTTTTATTCAAATCTATTCTTCTGTGTTTCGCATCCTCTCCCGTTCCGAATGTTTCCATCTTGTGCTCAAAAAGTTCAGGACAGGCACCTCTGAACCTGTAAATACTCTGCTTGACATCTCCAACCATAAATCTGTTTTTGGAACCGCAAAACCAAGGATAATCCGCATCATCTTCAGCATCGGAAACAGCCCACAATATAGTATCCTGAACTCTGTTTGAATCCTGATACTCATCTATCATTATCTCATCAAATTGATGTGACAACTCTATCGCAGCTTCAGATCTGATTTTTCGACCTGTTTCCTCATCCGTATCAAAAAGAATTTTCAGCGCGAACTGTTCCAGGTCATTGTAGTCCATAATCCCGGCTTCAGACTTGGCCTGACTGAATTCTTCCATAAATCTTTTCGTGAGTCTGAGAAGTGTATGACAGCTGCGTGCCATAACCTGTCGGTCTTTTTCGCTTTCCTCCAACTCCTGGAAGAAGAACAGGTCTTTGTCAGTGGTAAATCTTTCCACCAGCGGATGAATGTCTTTCCAATACTCAAGCATATCTTCATTTTTCGGGGGAGTTTTCTGTATTCCCGACAAATCGACATTATCTAATTTATTTTTTATGCTGTTATATGCTTCGATATAACCTGTTGCTTTGCCAGATGCATTCATATATGTATCAGAAATCGTCACGCATAAATACTCCAGATTATCCAAAACAGCTATATATTTTTCAGGCATATTTTTTAACTCACGTTTTTTCAATTCGCGAATCTGTTCAAGCATACCCTGTGCCATATCTGCCTCTCGTTTTACAATCAAACGAATATACATCGAGTCCTCTGACAGAGGCGTATCAAGCATACTCTCCCAGCTGTCAAAAACAAGCTCTGAAAAAGGTTCTGCTATAATTTTTTTGTATATTTTTAATATCCAGTCTTCCAGCGCCGCATCGTTTTTTATCAGTGCTCGCATAGAAGCAATTCCGGTAAATCCTTCCTCGGCTTTCGCGTACTCATCCTCCAACATTTTTTCCATGACCTGATTTTTCAACATCGTGAGTTCATAGTCGTCCCCAAGCTTCAGCGACGGATCTATGCCTATTCTGTGAAAATATTGTCCGATGATAAAACTGCAAAAACTATGCACCGTAGATATATTTGCCGATGTCAGATACTTAAGTTGCTCTCTCAATCTATCACATTTTTCTTTTGAATAATCTCCACTGTTTATCGCATTTTCTATTCTCTCTCTGATCTTTCCCTTCATATGCTCTGCAGCAGCTTTTGTAAAAGTTACAACTACAAATCGGTCTATATCTATGGGATTTTTTTCATCAATCATTCTCTGAAAAATGCGCTCGACCAAAACAGCTGTTTTTCCGGAACCCGCAGCAGCAGACACCAGGATTTCACAGTCTCTGGAGTTGATTATTTTCTTCTGATCATCTGACCATTTTATCTCAGCCATTTTCATCCTCCAGTCTTTCCAAAACCTTTTTGTCGTTCAAGCTCTCTGTATATACCGACGCCTCAGCACAAGCACGTTTATCAATTCCACACACTCCGGCGAAAACACAGTACTTACAATGTGCATCCCCTCTTCCGTAGATAGAAGGCCTTGCACATATTTTTCCTGCATAAATCTGTTCTCCGTCTTTTTTTAAATTCGCTTCCGTACGGTCCATCAACATTTCAAACTGCTTTGTTGTGATTGCGCTTGACCATCCTGCGTGAAGATTACCGTTTTTTGTTTTCACCGCAGGAATAACAACTGATTTCGGGTTGTCTACGCTCAAATCTTTGTCCAGTTTTTCTACTATATGAACATCGGAATTTATATACCCTGTCTGCTTGAATCCTTCGCTTTCCTTTCTTTGCAAAATCCCCGGTTCGTCTATTCCCGGAGCCCAGGTTGTCTCATTTTCATCAACCGCAAAATACAGCATCGCAGCAGGAACACTTTCTTTGCCTGCCATCTTCAAAGCTGCTTTCATATATGTTATCAACTGCAGCCTGAATCCCTGATATATTTCTCCCAATGAAACCTTTTTTTCACTGCTTTTATAGTCAATTATTTTGATATATTTTTCATCCGCTTCACATATATCAACCCTGTCAATACGGCCATGAATTTTCATTTTTTTGTCGCCGGCTAAGTTTATAACCATATCATCTTTTTCGTCATCACCCGGAAAAGCAAGTTCCGAGTACTTCTGATCAAACTCTCCGGCAATCATCTGTTTTTGCAAATATTTAAGTGAATCACCGTATATTTTTTTCATTTTTTTGATCATATACGATGTTCGTTTGTCTTTGTGATATATTTCGTTTTTGTAACCTGATATAACCTCGTCCATCGTCTCGTCAGCAAGCTTATCCATAGATTCTTTGTCTATGTCCTGCCACCTTAGTTTTCTTTCAGCCAGCTTATCCGTAAATATCTCCAGACAGTTATGAAAAATAGTCCCCCTGTCCCTCGTATCGGGAGTATATTTTTCTCTTTCCGACAGCTTAAGTCCATACTCCAAATAATGTGCGTACGGGCACGCCACAAACCTCTCAAACCTCGATACGCTCGCATACAAAAGATCACCGTACAAAACGCTTGCCGCTTTCGAACTGATACTTGAATCCCTCTTGTCAAGCGCCGGATAAGAGTTTATTTTTTCGAAAAGAACAGGATTTGATTCACTATAATATTTTGCAATACCATTTCGCATTTCATCTGTTTCTTTCAAAGCAATGCCACGCAAAAGAGTGTTTATACCCATATCGGTTCCGAGTACAGCCTCGATACTGTCATCCGCATCATCATCTGTTATTATTATATCTTTGAACATATGTCTGATTCGGTTTATCAAATAGGACTCTCTGGCTGCATTCAGGTCAGAATCTGTTTTTGAAAAAGTCAGATGAAGTTTTATCTCGGGTTTTGTTATAAGCATATAAATATAGAATTGTTCTCTGGTATACAACTCATCTGCAGACGGTGCAAGCACCGTTCCTGTCTGCTCTATTTCTTTTCTCTCACGAAGTGTAAGTATGCCTTTGCTTCCTGTTGTTTTCGGAAAAATATTATCATTGTTTCCAAGCAGGAACAAATGCCTGATTTTGCTCAATCTGCTCCTTTGCAAATCACCTACCAAAACAGCATCGTCAGACGGCGGAACAAATCCCATAACTCCCTCTGACATACCCGCCTTCAAAACCTGGGCATACTCTCTGATTGACATTGTTTCATCTCCGATCAGACTTACCAGGTCATCAAACACATTGATTATCGAGGGATATAATTTTTTATATTCTTTTGCAAATAGTATCTTGCCATCCGATTCATATTTTTCAGATATATCCAGAAGCTTTTCATAAGCGTTTTCGGAGGCTAAAAAATCGTATAGAATTCTTGTGTATTCTTCCGCAGTTTTTCTGCTTTCCAAAAGTTTTGCAGCCGTACCTGAAACTGCATCGTAAAACTTCTCACGATATGAATTAATTTCTTCCAACGGCAGCCTGAAATCATCGATATTATATGTCCATTCTTCAGCAAATGCAGTCAGACCTCTTCTACCGCTTCCCAACATATAGTTTTCCAAAAGGTCAACCTCCGCCGGCATAAGCGGCGATAATACACACCGAAGAAATCTGATACAACTATCCATATCAAATCCGCTTATACACATATCCAAAAACGCCCTGATGTACTCAGAAAGCGGGTTCGCGCCGAGACTTTTTTTATGATCCGGAAAATACCTGATCCCCATATCCTCAAAACTTCTGATGATATACGGCTCATAAGTTTCCACGTCTCCAAGCACAACCGCTATATCACCGTAGTTTTCACCATTTCTGACAAGTCTTGCAATCTCACGCGCCACGTACTGAGCTTCTTTTTTCGGCGAAGCACACATCCTGATTTCTATTGCTTCATCCACATTCCCTTCATAGGTTTTTGCATCATAATCAAAAATGTTCCGCTCGAGATAATCAAGAACCTTGTTATCCGTCAATCTGTAGGAACATTTTTCTTCACCGGATCCGACAAATACAGGTTCCGATGCATCCACTCCGGCTTCATCAGCACAGTCAAAAAGCTTTTTCAATGTAGTATTGCTGAGTTCAAAAACATCTTTTCTTCTGCCGTTATTTCCTACATCATCCCGGTCGGTTGTCACCGTCACATATACATCATCGCAAGTCTTCATCATCTCTTTCAAGAGTTCGTACTGCGCA
>JAIKWQ010000094.1 GCA_024684535.1 Eubacterium sp.
CCCACATAAGGATCCGAATCGACGGCTTTTATTCCATAGAGGTTATAAACTTTGACCGGCTTTTTGAGCGATTTTGTCAGGAATTTTCCGCCTCCGGTTCTCGGGTAACCCGGCAAAGCGACTTTAGTAATCTTGTTTCCGCTCGCCACATGCCTGCTACCGTAAGCCGACTCAAGGAATGTCTGAACCGTCATAAATATCAGGTCGATCTTATTTTTCTTTGCCGCCTTGATCATATCCATACCATGTCCGTAAAGCGAACTCGACTGAGGTGACTTTCCTGATGCCCTACAGAACGACTCTATCATCGACTGGAACTGCTTGATATATTCTTTTTCATTTACAGGTCTGTACTCATCCACCCTCAAAAACTGCATTCCCTTGGTCTGGTCCTTCGTCGGATCCAGAAGCTCGAGGTATTTTTTCTCAGGAATACGCGGTACATTTGCATACTGTCTGTGAGCATAATCCTCGATAGTATAGTTGTATTTGGTATATACTGTTTCTCCGTCAAAGAGGAGTTTTCCCTTCAGATCCGGCTTAGCCATCTCTTCTGCTCTCGGCGTCGGTGAAGGCGTCGGAATGAGATATCCGGGCAAATCAAGCTCGGTAGCGTAGTCGTTCGACCTTTCTTTGTCCTCAAGTATCTGGTTTCGATATTTCTCTACCTTCGCATCCTCATCGGTTACCGGGACATTTACGAAGGAGTCACCCATCACAACTATCTGCGATGAAAGCTTGCCTGTTCGTCCGACTATCACTTCATACGCGCCGTCACAAACTTCAGAAAATGTAAACAGGCCGTTTTTGTCTGACTGAATACTGACCATCTGGTCGTTGAAGTTAGCCTCTCTCACAGGATCTGATTCCGTTTCAATCTCATCTTCAGTATCTGATGTGCTTACAGGCTGACCACTCGTTGTTGCGGCATTCTCACCATAAGCATTGATACCACCGACCCGTTTTATGGCTACATAGATTCCCTCGGCAGCCTTTCCGCTTTCAGTTGAAACTTTTCCCTGAAGTGAATGAAGCGTCACGGACAGGTCTATGTTTTCGTCATTATCTCTGGCCCAAACCGAGCCTGAGTGAACCGGAACATCCTTTCCCACGCTTATCCTGTATACATTGTTGTTCTCGGCAGGGATAGAATAATTCCCGTTATCATCTGTGGTTTCCTCGTCATATTTGAACCATTTTTCATTGTTTCCCGCGTCAGTATGGTACAGGAGCTGTTTTTCAAGCGTCACAGACTGACCTGTCGCAGCTTCGCCTGCACTATCCGTTATATGCCCTGAAACCTTGATAGAGCGGTTTGATCTGTCCGGTACCTCTATACCTATAGTTCCGCCGTCCTCGAGCTCTATATTTGAAATATTGCCCTTAACGACAGCTAAGGCCCCGGTCTTATCCGCAAAATTGTTACCGCAGATCTCGACCGACGCCATAATAATACAAAGAAATATAGCCAGTTTAATCTTTCTCTGGTTTGACACCCAACTCAACCTTCCTTAAGCGTTGCCCTGAATCCTATCCTTGAGCTCAAGCGCTTTGTTTTTGATTCTCTGATTTGCATCTCTTGCAACAAGCACATTTGATACAAATTTTTTGGATTCATCAATATTGCCTGTTCTGAATGCAAGTTCTGCCAGAAGATACAATACTGTGTGCTGATCCATACCGCACATCGGGAAATCCTCTTTTCCGAATGCATCCTTGAATCCCTCAAACGCATTTACCAAACATTCTTTTTCCGCTTCGAAAAGCTCAGCAATCTCCTCTTTTGAAGCCTCAGCATCCTGCATCAGCATTTCTCTTTTTCCTCTGAACAGCCAACCCAGCTTCAAGCAGGTATACGCCTTCTCACTGCTCTTTCCCTTTTTAATAACTGTACATGCAAGTGCCATCTTATGTCTGGTGATAGCATCATCGTATGAATAGATTTGTCCTTCCTCTTCTCTGAATTTGAAGTTTACAGATATGTTTTCCTTGATTGCTTTTGCCTGTGAATTCATAACAAAGCTGAAATATCTGCTGAGAGCAGCATATCCGCACTTCGGACACATAACCGCATCGTACTTCAGCGAATCAACATCCTGATATCTCGGACGCAAATCCTCGTCAGCTCCGATAAGTCTGACTTTTCCTGTCCTTATATTTTTGCTCTTGAACTCGTGATCACAAACCGGGCAGGTATATCCCTTTTCAAATACAAAATCCTCTTCTTTTGCCTCAGGAGCTGCTTCTGCTCCGTCAGCGCCCTCATCTTTTTTCTCCTCTTTGAACACGTCATCGCTGTTCAAACCGCCAAGTCCGAGATTCTCAAGTCCTGCAAACAAATTCGCCATTTTATATGTTCCTCCTGATTTATCTATGGTTTTTCCGAAAAAATAATCCGACTATGATATTTTACACGCTTTTTATCATATTTGCAAGCATTTTGTCAAAAATACAATAAAAATGAATCACTTGCCGGGTTTGTACGAACTCTTAAGCGACACAATCCTGTTAAATACCATATGTTCAGGCGTGTTGTCCTTCGTATCAACACTGAAAAATCCGGTTCTCATAAACTGGAATTTATCTCCCGGTTTTGCCTCTGCAAGCGCAGGCTCTACGTAACATTTTTCAAGCACTGTCAGAGAATTCGGATTCACATTCACCGAACCGTCTTCGTTGTATACGCCTTTTTCTTCATCCACTATGTTTTCATAGAGCCTGACCTCAGCAGTTTTTGCCTGAGTCGCCTCAACCCAGTGAATGGTTCCTTTGACCTTGCGTCCTTCGAAACCTGAACCGCTCTTTGTCTCCGGGTCGTATGTGACATGAACTACTGTTACGTTTCCGTCGTCATCAGTCTCATATCCCACACACTTCACAAAGTAAGCGCTCATAAGTCTGACTTCATTATCCGGGAAGAGTCTGAAATACTTTCTCGGAGGCTCTATCATAAAGTCTCCTCTTTCTATGTACAGTTCTCTTCCGAACGGCACCTGTCTGGTTCCGAGATCAGGATTCTCCTGGTTGTTCGGCACATCGAGATACTCTATCTCACCTTCAGGATAATTATCAATCACGACCTTTATCGGGTCAAGTATAGCCATCATACGGTTTCGGGACATTTTTAAGTCCTCACGTATGCAGTACTCAAGCATCGCAAAATCAGATGAACTGTTTGCCTTTGATACTCCTGAGAGCTCCATAAACTTCCTGATGGCTGACGCTGTGTAACCTCTTCTGCGAAGCGCAGTGATAGTAACAAGTCTCGGGTCATCCCAACCGTCTACTATGCCGTCTTCAACGAGCTTTTTGATGTATCTTTTTCCTGTGACAACATTCGTCAGGTACATTTTTGCAAACTCGATCTGTCTCGGCGGATTCTCAAACTCACACTCTTTCACAACCCAGTCATAGAGCGGCCTGTGGTCCTCAAACTCAAGCGTGCAGATAGAGTGTGTAACTCCCTCGACAGCGTCCTCAATCGGGTGTGCAAAGTCATACATCGGGTAGATGCACCATTTGTCACCCGTATTGTGGTGATTCATATGTGAAACCCTGTAGATGATCGGGTCACGCATATTGATGTTCGGTGAGGACATATCTATCTTTGCGCGAAGAACTTTTTCTCCGTCCGCAAACTCGCCATTTTTCATTTTTTCGAAAAGGTCAAGGTTTTCCTCGACGCTTCTGTTTCTGTAAGGGCTCTCCTTGCCGGGCTCAGTGAGAGTTCCTCTGTACTCTCTGATTTCCTCCGGTGTGAGGTCGCAGACATAAGCTTTGCCTTTTTTGATAAGCTTAACTGCGCACTCGTACATATCATCAAAGTAGTTTGACGCAAAGTAAACAGGCGGCTCACCGTCACACAGCCACTCTACATCTGCCTTTATCGACTCAACAAAAGAAGTGTCTTCCTTGCTCGGATTCGTGTCGTCGAAACGCAGGTTGAACACGCCACCATACTCTCTTGCAAGTCCCTCATTCAAAACGATTGACTTTGCGTGTCCGATATGCAGATAACCGTTCGGCTCAGGCGGGAACCTGGTAACCACGTGGTCGTAGACTCCTTCTTCTAAATCCTTATCTATCTCATTTTCTATGAAATTTCGCGAGATTACTTCTTTTTCTTCTGCCATTTTTTGTTCCTTCCGTTTCTGAAGCTTTTTATTGTGTTCACACCCGTCGGTATGACAGCGTTGCACTATGAGATAATACCATATCGGACCGGATTTTTCAAGAGGAATTATGATTCTGATTCACGTTTAACATTATTTATAAAGATTCCTACCGGTATCAAAATCTCAATAGCAGGTGTTAGCGTTGGCGTCGACGGTGTAGCCTCATCATCATTTTCCAAATACCGTGAGCGCCTCATATACAAAGGGATCATTAAATCGACTCAGCACGGAGAGGTAGAGCTTCTGCTTCCTCGTTTTTCGTCTGTTGCAGGGGTTTATAATTAATTATGTAACGTAAAAACCACCGGGCGCCGAGCGCGCCCGGTGGTTCTTTTACAACGGCTCAGAAATCACGTATTAACCTGGCCAAACTGAACGGAATAATCTGTCCCGGTTCAGTCTCAACATATGCTTTTTCTTTGTGCATATACTCAACTATTTCTTTTGTACTGAAATCTTTGAATTTATCAACAACCCTATCAAGAATTGATTTTTCATCTTCATTTAAAACGCTATAGTCCATTTCTTTAATCGGATATACATGAAGCATTAAGTCAAAACTGCTACTCATTTCCTCTTTCACATCAATATTCTCAAGATCCATTAATTTATAATGACCAATCGGAAGCGCACCCATAGCTTCATGTCTGTATACCATCCCAGTCATAGACTTTCCAAATTGCTTGAAGAAAAGCGCATCAGCGTACCAAAGCATTTTCATTAGTTTAACCTTGAAAAGGTTTTCAACTCTTTCAGCAAAGTATGAAACCATCGCCTCAATTTTTCCTATATTCAACACGACATATCCGTTTGAGTCAGACGGTTCACTATAGACAACATATTCTGCTCCAAATGATTGTCTCGACAAATACTCTTTACCGTCAGAATCTATTTCATCAATGATTCGTGCTTTGATTTCAGCTCTTTTCGTCTCCGTAAACAAATCCTCATGTCGTTCAAATAGTTTCAATGCCTGAAGAGGATTATCTTTCACCAAACGAAGCATAATATCATATGGTTCATCCTGAATCGCTTTTGTTTCATATCTCGTAATTGTCACTTCACCCACTCCCAGAAGTTTGGAAAAATCAACCTGAGATAAACCATATTTTCTCCGAATTGCAACTATCTCCATTGAAGTCAACAATCCCATTTTTGTTCGATAGGCATTCCTTGCATTTTGCAAATTATCATCCAGCATTACACCCGGAACAAATTCTTTTTCTTCCTCAGAAGCATTTGCACAATAATAATAGTGCTCTTCAAAAGACACTTCTTCACCTTTCATTTCTATTTTAGATATCCGCTTACGCTCTTCAATTTCGTGTGTTTTGCCGCACACAGGGCAATCATCGTGAAATCTTTTAACTAAAGTATACTTTTGCATCATCAATCCTCCCATCGAAATATGATTTGCATTTTAGGCGTACGGAAATGTCATATTCTGCTTCGCATAGTGAAAAGAAACACATACTACTTGATTTCTGTCTGATTCTCGAATTTTCAGTTTAATGTAAACCAACTTCCTGTTTATCATTTTTCCAAAAATATATAAAAACAAAGGATCCATATCATCTCGATCCAACCTTGTTTCGGAGTATTCTTCAACAGATAAGCCCATAAGACATTTTATAACATCTTCTCGACCATATCCCAAATCAGTTAATGTAAACAATGTAGAATGACTCGTGTCATCTACTTTACCATGTATAACCATAAAAAAATCCTTATTCGAATCAAAAGACGTATCTGTCAATATTCGTTTTAGGTTTTCAAGAAAATCAATCACCTCGTGTTTTTTTACTTGTATCGAAAGAATGAAATCACCACCTCTCATGTGGATTATCTATCAATTGATAGTTTACCATTCTTTTGATAGTTTGTCAAACGTAAAAAAACGGGCATTTTTCTTGACATCCGTAAGAATTATGTAGTATTATGTAAAAAAGGGGTGAATTATGTCATTTTTTGTTTTTTTAGCCTTAATTATGTTGTTTTATGTATCTTTATGTCGAATTATGTTATTTTATGAATTCGGAGGAATAATATGAAAAAAGGAAAAAACCCTTACTCCATAAGCTTCGGAAGAATTCCTGCACGCTTCATCAGCAGGGATGTTACTGTCATCGATATTTTGGATGCGTTAAATGCTGACGAACCCACAGAAATGGCATTTAAGCTTACCGGAATCAGGGGAGCGGGAAAAACAGTTACGCTTAGCGAGATAGAACGCGAACTGCGTGACGATGACAGCTGGATTGTTGTTGATTTAAAATCCGGCGGCGAAATCACTAATGATTTGGTATCTGAACTGTATAGTAGGGAAGACTTTATCACCAAGTATGTGGATGCAAATCTGAATCTAAGCGCATTTGGCATTGGTCTCAAAGTCTCAAAAAAAAGCCCTGTTTCAAGTATTGATGTTGCATTACGAAATCTGATTGAAGAAATCGCAAAAAAGAAAAAGAAAATACTTGTTGTAATTGATGAGCTCAGAAAAACTGATGCCATCGTAGATTTTATACAGACATTCCAAATACTGATACGCGCAGATCTCCCAATTTATCTGATTGTAGCAGGATTATATAAAGATATTGAGAGCGTCGAGAATACGGACGGACTTACATTCTTCCTTAGAGCAGAAAGCATTGAAATGACACCCTTAAGCACGGGGATAATCCGGGAAGACTACAGACAGACACTTGGTCTTCCATATGAAACCGCTGAAAAACTGGCAAATATGACAAAGGGTTACGCATTTGCATATCAGGTTTTCGGAAAATATATGTGGGACGCTGACGGAGATGAAATATCCGACCTGGTGCTTGCGCAGGTAGACAACGCTCTTGCTGCCAAAGTTTACAACAAGCTGTGGAGCGAACTCTCCGAAACAGAAAAATGGTATATGAGTTTCATAGTTCGCAAGGAAAAAATGCCGGTAAGCGAGTTACTGGAACTCACAAAAAAAACGCATAGCGATTGGAGCAGACCGAGGCAAAAGCTGAAGGAAAAGAGAATAATTGATACATCCGACAGGGGCGAAATCAGACTACTGCTCCCAAGATTCAAGGAGTTTGTTGATGGTTTGAACGCACTATGATACAATTAATATATTCCTGTGACGTCCATATGTGGTAATCATTGTGAGCGTCACAGTTTTTTTCTCCCAATCGAAAAAAAACACCCCGCAGATCATTATTCCACGAGGCATCCTTTTATTATCTATACTATTTTTCTCTAATTGTCTTTATCCTATTCATCTCTCCGACGGGATCAGGCGAAGTCGTGTCCGCTGATTCTGATCTTTGCGTTGCTCAAATGTCCATTGAAGTTTGTATACTTTC
>JAIKWQ010000105.1 GCA_024684535.1 Eubacterium sp.
GAAGCATCCCTTCCAAAGTATATTACGCTGGATCTTGGTACTTTCAGATCATAATCGCTGCATATCTGAACCGCCCGCATCGGAAGATTGAAATTGAACTCGATCACGCTGGGTTTTTCATAAAACACCCATGGCTCGAACCCCATCGCGATCGGGTCATATTCTGATATTCCGGTCAAGTATGCGATCAGAGAAGCAAGGACCGGCCCCCGAAAGGTTATATACGGCTTATATCCACGCCCTGCCGCGCTGCAGAGATTCCGCAGTTTTCTGACAAATACCGATGTCTCCTGAAACGCGCGATCCCCGCCTGAGATATTTGAGAGGGCGACGTACTCATACTTTAACCGTTCTTCGACCTCATCATATCTTTCAGGATCATACAACTCCGGGATCCTTTTTTGAAAGGTTCCTAATAAGAACTCCCGCGATTGCTCAAAAGAGTATATATTTCCATTCATTGCAGCCTCTCATTCGATCAAATGTCGTTCTTTTCTATGCTTATTCTATATTCACACAGCATGGAAATCACTCAACCTGCGGATTAATAATGAATTATCCGGCGGCAGATCGCACACCGGATAAGTAATTTTCGTAATATCTACTGCTTGTCAGAAGTTTTCGCATACGCAAGCATTACAGTGATAACTCCACAAGCTGCAGTCCTGTTATAGAAGCACTTTACAACTCAGAAGGCGAAACCATGAACATCGACCGTGGGGCGCACACCCCGAAGGCTTGACCGATGATGACGCCACTTTATGGTGCGAACGTTTCGACGACATGTGGTTCGATATTCCAATACCATTTAAACCCGGAGACATTGTTTGCGATTGTTTTGATAAAACACCATTTGTCATTACGGACACCGTACCCTGGTATCGTAGGGAACACCCTCCCAAAAAAGCTGACACTACCCATCTTTGCAATTTCGATATGTGTGCATCCGGCTATTCGCTTGAAAAGGATACACTATCTGTTATGTATAACTGGGTTAGCTTCTATTATCTTAACCTGGAATACTATACCGACGATTTAGGCGGAGACAACCGGATTCTGGCCGCCTACAGTTTATTCAAGCAGGAAAAGCTCAACGACGATACGCTTTCTAAGGTAGTTCAAATGATTACCGCAGAGAGCTACGCAAGAAAGTTTTGTCACGATATCGATTGGGTAATAGACGAAGAAACAGAAAAACGTTTGGGAATAGACACATATAAGGAGAAACACTATGAATAATCAGGAAATCTGCCGATTTGTAAACTCAAAAGACATCAGAAAATATCTGGCTGATATTAATTATTCCTTCACACCAGCCGAGGCTGCGTGGCTGGTTTATCAATGTCGTGATGCCACATTGGCAGCAAAGTATGATGCCTGGGAAAAGATTATTGCGACTATGCCGGATCAGTCCTTGGACTCTCTCCACCTTTACAAACCCTACGAAAGCATTCACAAAGTAATCTCCGATTTTATCGCTATGAAAAAGAAAGCAACCGAGATGTTTCTTGAAGAGGCCCCTAATGCTTTTCATCAGTATTCACTGATATATTACGATGGAAGCAGGGATTACGATAATTCAATGCTCTATTCCTCCTACGAAAAGTGTTTCAAGCAATTAAAACTCGATCTTTCTGAAGAAGACGATGACACTACCTCCAGATGCATCAGGCGTTCGGAGATTGATTGTTTCTACAACATCACAGCATATTACAACAAAAAAGGTGAAATCATGGATGTTGTGATTCCCGCTGATTATGGCGTATTGGATTGGAACCTACTTGATTTCTTTAGGGATCTTTGGTTCCACTTTCCCGCTCCTTTCAAAAAAGGCGACATCATTTACGATCCTATTAAACACCATCGAAGCGCATGCGAGGATCTCCTTGTTATGGAATGCTGCACACCTATGCTATATGAGAAAGACGGCCGTTCACACACTGACTCTTCTGATATGAATGTATGGGGATACTTCCAGGATGAGGAGACCGGAACAATCTTTCACGAAGTCACCTGGAACTATATGGATTTTGAATATTTCCCCGAGGAGCAGCTTACCGGAAAGAAACGCATTCTCAAAGCCCTCAGTAATCTGATGAAAGAAAAGATCGACATCGGGCTGTTTATCCATGCCTATCATTTAATCATGCTCGAGGAAACCAAAAACGACCTTATGCCGCATGGATGGTATACAGATGAAGGCATGAAGCTTGCCGGAATCTGGGAAGAAAAGAATTACAACTAAACACATATGAAAAGCCATAATCACAGAAAACGGGATGCGATTTTTTTCCAATTCGTATCCCATTTTTTCTAAATCTGATTAGAGCGGTATGGCATATTCTTTCATATCGTTCAGTCGCAGGAATATAGCTCCATTTTCAAGGTTTCCGATTTTTCCTTTTGCGCATCCCCCATCTATATTGATCATATTTTCATGGTGGAAGCTTCTTAGTACATTGGCGTCCTCAACAGGAGTCTCCCAGGCTCTGGCATTCTGAACCGGGACATGCCCGCAGATAAATGTATACTCATAATTCGGATATACATCCAGCGCATGAGTAAACGGATCGTCCCTCCAGATAGAAGACCAGGTAATATTCCAAACATCGCTGTATTGTAAATCGCTATATCGCTTATCCTCACATGCGGGATTGTAAAAAGAATGTGTCAGGCAATATGTCCGGCCTTCTAATTCTATCCTCCGAACAACATATCTCTCTTTAAGCCAATCAAGTAATTCAATCCGTTCTTCTACAGGCAATTCTTTGTAACGATAGAACGTGATCCGTCCGCCGTTCGCATCCAGCCAGAGGTACGCATCTTTCCCGTTGCAGACCGCTTCTCCGTTATCATCTACTGAGTTGAGAAACATGAGCTCATGATTTCCGATCAGGAGATCCATGTTGTCACGCTTCATTATGTGCTGAAGGATCTGAATACCATCCGGTTCCCTGTCGATCATATCTCCAAGACACCATAAATAATCCTGATCAGAAAAGCCAATTTCTGCCAGGCCCTTCAAAAAAAGCTCATAGTATCCATGAATATCTGAAACTGCATAAATAGCCATATCAACATCCTATCTTACCGACTCAAAAACTTCTAAAACCTGCTCCCAGCTTAAGATATCATCTCCTGCTGGCGAGCGCCAATTTTCCAAAACTATACCTGCCTTTTCTTCACTACCGGAAATAATACTGCTCAACTCACGAAGTTTTTTATCTTCTTCAGTCATTTCATCATCTCTGATCTTCCTTAGGCGGTAAAGAGGAGAAAGCATAGGTTCGTACGTATGCCATCCGATATCTTTGTATAAACTCCTATGTTTCAATGGGGTAAGGCTCCACTCATTTGTTCCAGGAAATTGAAAAACGATATTAGGAAAACAACAATCAAATTGGTCTCTCGCTTCCAGTATCATAGCATGAAAAGGAGGGCCAAACGGACGACAATCAATAAGGACAATATCGCCCGGCTTATAAGGAGTCATGAAATCAAAATCGAGGCTTCCGGCAGCAAATTCACGGTCTTCAGACATATAATATGTATTCCCATGCTCCTGCTTTTCCGGCCTCAGCTTTTCAAACCAACCGAATCAGATTTAAGGCGCAATTCATCTAAATCATACCATTCGCTAAAAAGTACCTTCGGAATGTCATGATCATAATCGCCAACAATAAAATGCTCCGCTTCCGAAAGGGCCATACTTCTGT
>JAIKWQ010000172.1 GCA_024684535.1 Eubacterium sp.
TGTATAACGTCCACTGGATTTAATCTCTCCATTTGTTCCGGCTAACACTTTAATCAAATAGTTTATCATATTTTTCAAAGTGACCGGATCATCACATGGTTCATCAGAAATCACAAGCGTAAAATCATCATAATCAAGTTGAATAGCTTCATCCTCAATATAGCATTCCGAATCTGTTATTTCTTTATAAGGGATTCTGACTCCATTTGTCATCAGACATATTTCATCTCTTGTAAAAATCACATGATCTTTTCCCGCCCAAGTCCAGAAAATTGGTGAAATAGGCTCTTCCTTTGATTGAAGGACATTCCAACGAGATTTGATATTTTTCAAAGCCAAAACGTGCGAAGGATCTGAAGGATTGAATACATTGATATTCCTATATATCCTCCACATACCCTTTTGGTTCTCTTCAAATATTTCAAGAACTTTCTTTTGTTCGGCATCACTAAACAGACCGTCATCCTTCATTCCTAAAGCATCAACCAGACTGCTTGTATTGAACCCATTAAAGAATCCAACGAGTTCTTCCAAAAAACACTTTAGTTTGTCTGTATCAATATCCTCAGCACGATACCTCAAACGTATAGCCTCATTTATAACAATCCTATGATCATAAAACTCTATACTGTTTATATTGATGTACGGAATCATTTTTTGACGTCCAAAATGAAGGCCATCTCTGGCAGCAAAAATAACCGAAGACAAAACTTCTGAATTGTCAGAAAGCGCAAACCACACCCCGTTCGGAAGCGAATCCGGCCCGAAAATATGAGGTGTTTTTTCATCATAATACTTATCAAAGATTTCAGACACACCGTTTCTCATGTTCTTCATAGCCTGTGTCAATGCGGTCAGAAGTTCTTTCTTGCTGATATCATCAGAAAGATACATATTTACATCAGAATCAAATAGGCAGCTATACTGTTTGTTATCAAATTCAACTTTTTCCTCCAGAAGAAATCTTTTCTTATCGATAGAGTTCAAGCCATAGTAATCCGCTTTCTCAGCAAGAGCTGAAACCAGATTGTCTGAAGAATCAATTCCATCCAACGAAGACTCAGATGCATACTCACACATCAACTCTTTTTTCAGTTGATCAATATCAATATGGAAAAACTCACCAATCTTTTGTATTTCGCCGTTTTTATCACCATAATTTCTAATAAGATTTGCATAAAACCTAACATCATAAGGTGACAAAGTGAGCATCTGTACAGCCATTTTTTCTTCTGTATCTCTGTCAGGGAGAATAAGGGCAATATTGTTATTTATCGCCTGTGCACGTCGTTCGTCCTCAGGACTGAATTTTTCAAACACCTCATTTGTGCGTTCCTCCATCATTTTCAGATAAGCATAGTGCACATCAAATGCGCTTTCCCACATGGCCTTTAAAAACTCTTTTTTTGTATTCGGATCATTAAATACCTGGCTTTCTTCCGCAGATGCCTCAATATCAGTTATAGTATTTCCAACTGCATTTACTGCTGAATGCGCAACCCATGTCGCAGCATCATATCCCACAGAAATAGCTTTTGCCTTGAGCATACCACTTATTCCGAAACCACCTATCAGGAGTCCTCCTCGATTTGCACGTCGCTCGCTACGCGCCTGCTTCTCCATCTCCTGTTCTGCTTTAATCCTATTATAAATACCAATATACTTGTTGCAAACATCCTTTATTGGTATATTCTTATCTTTACTGTACTCACTCAAAAAAATATCTTCATCTATATCATAAATCCCCTGCGGAATCATATGACGTATGCTTTCCACTACCGGAATTCGGAGTGCCTCGTCTGCCTCTCCTTCGCAATTCACTGCCAAATCCTCAAGCGATGCATTTTTTAAAACATACAACTGATTAAAACGATTTGTTGCAGCATCAGCATGCTCTGAAAACTCGTATCTCAACTCATTATACTTCTCAAGACCATCAGAAACCTTTATTGTCTGTGAACCAAGTTTAAACTCCTTTGCCATGATACCCCTCCCTGATTGTTGAATTATCATCAAACCGACGACGCTTTCAATTATACTATATCAGTCGGAAAAAGTGTTATGCTGTCGGCATAATAAAACAAAAAACAGCAACCCGATTTTTTCAGGTTGCTGTCATTTTTTCATATTATACTTTCACCAGTACTTCTTAATCATCACCCTGGCATCTTCTTCCGAAACGCCATACGTCGAAACAACAGACTCAACAACATCGATTTCGCTTCCGTTCATTTTTTTACACAGAGTAACGATACCTTTGATTCCGTCCTCTCGCCCAAGATCCAAGCCCTGTTCTATTCCACGATTCATTATGTCTTTTTCCTCATACTCCAAAACTCGTCCGCCCATAATATTTTCAACCCCTTTCAGCGCAAGAATTGCTTTTATGGATTTTTCGAACGAATAATATGCTCGGTTATTTGCCGATTTATAAGATCCGTTTTCGAGAAGACTCTTCGCTTCGTTCAGTAGTTCCTCTGCTCGATCTATTCTTACTCTGGCGAGATCTTTATTATTTTTATCATCCATACAGCACTACTCCTTCGTTTTCAATGTTGGAATAGAACGGATAATAGCTTTTTCTGTCAATGAATTCATCATATGGAAGGCAAATATAGTTCACCACAACCTCGTTTTTCAAATCAATATCAGATGAAACCGAAACCAACTCATTTTGATAGCGCTGACTCTCTTCTCTCCCGCCCTTTACAAGGATAGCTATATCAATATCC
>JAIKWQ010000063.1 GCA_024684535.1 Eubacterium sp.
TAAGGTTATGACTCAGATAGTAATTATCGTTGATGAGTTTGCAGACCTGATGATGGTTGCTTCTTCTGATGTGGAGAACTCGGTTTGCCGTTTGGCGCAGAAAGCCAGAGCGGCCGGCATACATCTGGTTTTAGCGACACAGAGACCTTCTGTAAATGTTATAACCGGACTTATCAAGGCGAATATACCGTCAAGAATAGCACTTTCAGTTTCATCGCAGATTGATTCAAGAACGATTATTGATTCAGCAGGTGCTGAAAAGCTTCTCGGAAACGGTGACATGCTGTTTGCGCCGGTTACTCTTCCGGAACCGATACGAGTTCAAGGGGCATTTGTATCAGATGATGACAGGGACAAAGTAGTAAACTTCCTCAAGGAAACAAGCGGACAGGCTTATGATGATGAAGTCATAGCTTCCATAGATACGGTACAAAGTCAGAGCGAGTCAGGTGGCTCCAAGCAAGAAGACCCGAGAGGCGGAGATGACAGAGATGAACTTTTTGCTGATGCAGGTAGGTTTATCATAGAAAAACAAAAGGCTTCTATCGGTAATCTTCAGCGAGTGTTCAGGATTGGATTTAACAGAGCAGCGAGAATCATGGATCAGCTTGCTGACGCCGGTGTGGTTGGCCCTGAGGAGGGCACGAAGGCACGCACTATAATCATGACGTCAGAACAGTTTGAGGCATATCTTTCAGAGGAAGGATGAGTGCTATGCACGGAGTATTGATTACGAATGGATTTTTCTGGTCCACCAAGTTTGATGAGCTTGGTGATATGCTCGTGTGCTCTGCAAACGAACGAGGCGTGAATATAACAAAAATGGAAAACACCGGTTGCCTCGTTGATACAGGACTTATGTCTGTACCCGGTTTTCGAGGCAGACCGGATTTTGTGATTATGTGGGACAAAGATGTCCTTTTGGCGGAATTCCTTGAAAAGCAGGGAATTCCTGTTTTTAATTCGTCCAGAGCTATAGCGATATGTGATGACAAAAGAAAAACACATCTTGAGCTTATGTCGCATGGACTTCCGATGCCAAGAACTATATTTGCTCCGATGACGTATGACAATATAGGATTTACTAATCTTGTTTTTTTGAATCGGGTTGCCGACAGACTTGGATTTCCGCTTGTCGTAAAAGAAGCTTTTGGCTCTTTCGGACAGCAGGTTCATCTTGTTCACGACAAAAAAGAATTGTATGCTTTGTTTGGAAAGAATACAAAGGGGAAAGAAATAGGAGAACCTATACTTCAAAGCAATCAGGTTCTCTTTCAGGAATATATAAAATCATCAAAAGGAAATGATGTCAGGATTCAGGTGGTTGGCGGAGATGTTATCGGCGCGATGTATCGTCATTCCGAGACCGATTTTCGTGCAAATGTTTCAATAGGCGGCGAACCTGAGTTATACGAACCCGATGATGATGAGATGTGGCTTGCTAAGCAGGCTGCCCATGCAGTCGGCGCCGATTTTTGCGGCGTAGATTTGCTCTTCGGCGAAGAAGGAATGATTGTGTGTGAGGTAAATTCTAATGCTCATTTCAAGAGTTTACTTCAGGCAACAGGTGTGAATACTGCAGATGAGATTATAAACCATATTGTTAGAGTTTGTAACAGGAGATAATAGGTTCAAAAAAGAAATCGGCAGATGATGCTGAAACAAATCTTGCAGAGCTTATATTTATTATGAAATGTGACTTATGAACAATTCAAGAATATCTATATCGGGATGAGTTTTATACAGCATCCTTGAACCAACGACATCTTCGATTTCGTTGAAAACGAAGTTGCCGGTTTTATCGATGATAAAATCGATTCCGACCATTCCGAAATCGAAAAGGTTTATGATTTGATTCACTTGATTTATTTCAGTATCGTTTAATTTATAAGCATCCACAGAGCCACCGAGTGAGAAATTCGAACGGAAATCTTCCGGTGGCGCTGTTCGTTTTACGGCAGCGATTATTTTTTTCCCTACGACATAAACTCTGACATCAGAGGCGGGACCGTCGATAAATTTCTGTATTACCAGATTGTCTTTTTCTAATATACTATTCAGTTTATCTGCAACTGATAGATCACTGATTCGAATAACTTCTTTTCCTCCATGACCGGAAGCGGCTTTCGCTACAAAACCGAGATGCGATTCTATGAAAGCATCTGATATTACTGAGTCTTTTTGTAACGTTTCAGTATCCGGACAATCTATATCGGTATTAGTTGAAACGTATTCCACACAACGTGCTTTATCATTGGCATAGTAGGATACTTTATAACTGTTATAAGTCTTTATATCTCTTGATTCAAGTTCTTTCTGAATCTCGGGGTTGATAGTC
>JAIKWQ010000092.1 GCA_024684535.1 Eubacterium sp.
ATATATGACGATACATACCGGCCTGATGTTGATAGACTCTCTCCATCAGATGGTTCATGTTTTGCGCATATGAGTAATCAGTTTCAACAATTCTGCTGTATTCATCTACCACTTTCTGTAGACTTATCCTGACAACTTCCATTCCGCATATCGCAAAAACAGATGTTATAACTGCAAGAAATGCTATCCGAATCGACAGCATATTTCGTTTTCTCGGTGTATCATTGGCTGTCTTTTTTGACATTACTATATATCCCCCGGTTATGATATTGTTTCTTTAACCATTTTATCCAACAGTTTTTGCAAATCTTTTCCGTCCCTATTGCCGCTTGATATAACTACTCCGAGTTTATTCGAAGCGTCCCAGAAAGGATCTGCAACTCTTTGTGCATAGCCAAATCTTGATTGTTTCGCTATAGCACTGATAATAGTTGATTGTTGTACTTCTTTTGATTCTATCGCCTCAAGATTTGCCGGCGCTTCTTCTGTCAGCTTGAATTCTTCTATTTGCCTGTCCTTGGTCATACAAAACTCAACAAATTTCATACACCACTCAGGATACTTTGTGTGGGCGTTTATTCCGACTGCTTTGTATCCCGTAAAGCTGCACATCTGCACCTGGCTGTCATCGAGGGTAAACGTAGGAAGCTTGGTGGCTCCCAGATCATCTCCCCAGACTTTTTTGATCTTTTCGGAATTCCACGCGCCATTTACTCCGGCGATCACTTCGCCTGCTTTTATTTTTTTTACGAAATCCTCATCGCCCAAGTCGACAAATCCTCGTCTTCTGGCGAGATTTATCATTGTCTGTACCACCTCAACTCCGGTATAAGGAGTATCAGTTGCATTCCAATTGCATTCATTGCGCCCTGTAGATACATTTTTGGTAATATCAAGTCCTGCGCCCTTGAAAAATGTATATAGATACCAACCGCTACCGAAATCCATAGAGAATTTCTTTCCGTTTTTCTCACATATCTTTATTATATTATCAAGAGTCAGTACATCGTTAGCCTTGAAGTATTTTTTGTTGTAGTACAAAAACGGACAGTTTCCACCGGTTCCAGGATAGGCATAGACTTTTCCATCTTTGGTGACCGCATCACCCGCGCCGGAATTCACACCACCGACCGGGGCCAAATATTCGTCAGCCGACTTATCTGTGTACGCTGTCATCTCAAGCAAAGCTCCCGCATCAACCAAATCATCAAACTGATCATCTACGAAGCAGTATATGTCAGCCGCACCATTTACATTGCCAAGCACGGTGTTTTTGCAATCATCTTCTTCCTGTTTGCTTACAGTATAATTTATATCAACCTCATCTGCATGAATTTTCTTAAACTCTTCCATTGCGCCTTTGACAAGTTGCATTTTGCGTTCCGAACACCACATCGAAAGAGTGACTTTCTCTTTTTCACCACCGCTGCATGCAACAAGCGTCGCACACGCAAAAACAGCGAGTGCGATAAATATCGAAAATTTGCCCAAAACACGCAGTTTTTTCATATGTTTTCCACCTTTTCCGATTGCCCTTTGTTGGTAGTTCCCACACAAGGCGTCAGACACAATTTATTATAACGTGATTCGGGTTGCTTTGTCAATTATTTAGGGCTTTTTTCGGGAAGTTTCGGGAAGTTTTATGCTGATAGCATAATGAGCAAAATTTCTACCTTTTATTAGAGTTTCTCCAGATCTTTCTCGCCCCTGCTTCACGGATAAGCTCGTCGCGAAAATCCGGGTGCGCTATGGAAATCAGAGACTCGGCGCGCTCCCATGTCGACTGACCTTCGAGATTTACAACACCGTATTCTGTTGCGATGAAGTAAACCTGGCTTCGAGGCGAGGTTATGATATCTCCGTTAAACTGTGGCAGAATACGTGATTGCACGCTTCCGTCTCTTCTGTGATGTACAGACTTCATGCAGATAAATGCCTTGCCGCCTCTTGAAGCAGATGCTCCGGCGAGGAAATCAAGCTGTCCACCGGTTCCGCTTATCTGTCGGGAACCGGCGCTCTCTGCGGCAACCTGACCGTAGAGGTCCACAGCCACACAGGCATTTATGGAGACCATGTTGTCAAGCTGTGCTATTACGCTCGGTTGGTTTACGTACTCGAGCGGGAAAGCAGCTATCCCATGATTGTCATCGAGAAACTCATACAGCTCTTTCGAGCCAACCGCACAGCCAAACACACCTTTTCCGCGATTTATGTTTTTCTTTTTGTTTGTAATTTTCCCTTTTTTGTATAGCTCCAGGTATGCATCCGTACAGAGCTCCGTGTGCATACCGAGATCTTTTATATCAGCGCCGGCTATTGCCTCACCTATAGCATTCGGCACCGCTCCCACTCCAAGCTGAAGGTTCGCGCCATCTACGATATACGGAATTATATGTTCTGCTATTTTTTTGTCCTCTTCTGTCGGATTTATAGGGAGATAGTTTTTGAATGGCTCGTGTTCACCCTCCACGATCATATCAACCTCGGATATATGAATACACTCATGATAACCACCATGAATTTTCGGCAGATTTTCATTTACTTCCACAATCACTATATCCGCCTTTTCACAAATCGGTCCCGCAACTCCCGTGTTTACGGAAAAATTGAAATACCCATGTTTATCCATCGGTGATACGCTTACCATAACGACATTTACTTTTATGAAAAATTCATAGTACGCTGCGTTGTTGTGAAACACCATCGGAATATAGTAACACAAGCCTCTGTCACATAACTTCCTCTCGTAGGCCGAACAGTGCCAGGAATGATAAACAAAATGCTCCTGTGTCGGATCACATTCCACCGTCTCTATCGGTCCGACTATCAGGTTTCCACGAATCTTGACATCGTTCAGTTCATTTTTCCTGGCAGCAAGCGCCCTGTCAAGAAGAATCGGCATTCCGAGCGTGCTTGTATAGTCTACCCAGTCACCGCTTTTGACGACATTCACAGCCTCTTCAGGTGTTCTGAGCTTGTTTTTGTATTCTGCGGAAAAATCATTAAGCATAAACTTCCTCCAAAAATGTTATTTGAATGATAAACGGATTGCTTCGTAAACTATAAAAATTATACAACAAAAACCACCTCCGAGTCAAACATCTCAGAGGTGGTTTCAAAAAATAACACTTATGAAGATTGTTTTTTATGCATTTACTTTCGGGAGTTTTGCAACTGAAGCTGCAATCTCTTCATCTGACGGAATGTAATCTGACATATCTCCGTCATTGTACTTCTCGTAAGCAACCATATCGAAGTAACCTGTTCCTGTAAGTCCGAATACGATTGTCTTTTCTTCGCCTGTTTCCTTGCACTTGAGCGCTTCGTCTATAGTAGCGCGGATAGCGTGTGCGCTCTCCGGTGCCGGAAGAATTCCCTCTGTGCGGGCAAACTGTGTAGCTGCCTCGAATACTGATGTCTGCTCTACGCTTACAGCCTCCATATATCCGTCGTGGTAGAGCTGTGACAGAACAGGGCTCATACCATGGAATCTGAGGCCTCCAGCGTGGTTTGCTGACGGGATAAAGCTTGATCCCAGCGTATACATTTTTGCAAGCGGACAGATCATACCTGTGTCGCAGAAGTCATATGCATAAGTTCCGCGTGTGAAGCTCGGGCAGGATGCCGGCTCAACAGCTATGATTCTGTAGTCATTTTCACCGCGAAGTTTTTCTCCCATAAACGGTCCGATAAGTCCTCCGAGATTTGATCCGCCTCCTGCGCATCCGATGATGATATCAGGATGGATATCGTATTTTTCAAGAGCAGCCTTAGTTTCAAGACCGATTACCGACTGATGAAGAAGCACCTGGTTAAGCACACTTCCGAGCACATATCTGTAACCCGGATCCCTGCCTGCTACCTCAACAGCTTCTGAAATTGCACATCCGAGACTTCCTGTTGTACCCGGATGCTCAGCGAGGATTTTCTTTCCTACTTCTGTTGTCTCTGATGGTGAAGGAACTACAGATGCTCCGTATGTACGCATAACCTCGCGTCTGAAAGGTTTCTGCTCATATGAAACCTTAACCATATAAACCTTGCAGTCAAGATCAAGGTATGCACAAGCCATCGAAAGCGCTGTTCCCCACTGACCTGCTCCGGTCTCAGTAGTTACTCCCTTGAGCCCCTGCTTCTTTGCGTAGTAAGCCTGAGCGATAGCTGAATTCAGCTTATGAGAACCACTTGTGTTGTTTCCTTCGAATTTGTAATAAATCTTTGCCGGTGTCTGAAGTTTCTCTTCAAGACAATACGCTCTGACGAGCGGTGACGGACGATACATCTTGTAGAAATCGCGAATTTCCTGTGGAATTTCTATGTACTGAGTATCGTTATCGAGTTCCTGCGCAACCAGCTCATCACAGAAAACTGCTCCGAGTTCTTCTGCATTAAGCGGCTGACCCGTTCCGGGATTGAGAAGCGGTGCCGGTTTATTTTTCATGTCGGCACGTACGTTGTACCATTTTTCGGGCATCTCATTTTCTTCAAGATAGATTTTGTAAGGAATTTCTTTTGACATAGTGTCACCTCCGTTTATTTGTTCCGGGACAAGAAAAAACCTGTCCCTACAGCAGTTACTGCCGGGACAGGTTGAAAATTCGACCTGCGGTGCCACCCCGCTTGATGATAACAATCATCCACTCATCGCATACTATCATATGCTCGGCTTTGTTTACGGAGTTCCGACTCCGTCTCCCATACTAACGGTCAGTGATAAGCAAAAGACCGATTTCAGGTCGCCCTCTGAAGTCCATTCGGCGGAAGGTTGCCCCTTTGAACGCTCTGTGCTGCCATCTCACCACCGGCAACTCTCTGTAACAGGTTGGTTCCGCTTACTTACTCTTCATCAACGGTTTATCCGTTCAAAGAATACCACATACGGAATTGGTTTGTCAAGAGTTTTTTCACCTCAACCACCCATAGTTTAATCCATTTAAGAATTCTTGACATATGTGGCGCAAAATGATAGAATCCAAATCATGAAGAAAATAGAAATAATACTCACCCCAGGGAGTTCTGTATGAAATCAGAAGAACTACTCAAAGAATATCACCTGTTGACCGCTTCACTTATCGAAAAACACTTAAGCATCTCCTGTATGGAAAGCTGTACCGGAGGACTTATCGGTATGCTTCTGTCTGATGCGGAGGGCGCTTCAGAAGTTGTTCCCGGCGGAGTTTTCACCTACAGTAACGAAGAAAAGATAAAAAACGGTGTTGATGCCACTGTGATAGAAAAATTCGGTGTGTATTCGGTTGAAACGGCTGAAGCTATGGCAACAGCCGTAAGAAAAAAATTCGATACTGATATAGGTATCGGCATCACAGGCTCAATGGGAAGAATTGATCCTGCTAATCCTGACAGCAAACCCGGAGAGGTCTGTGTCGGCATCGACTGTCAAGGTAAGCCTATCAGTCGGAAACTCATTTTATCCGACGCCCCGCGACTCGACCAGCGATTAGAAGTTGCAAGCGAGATTGAAAAACTCATACGCCAAGTAATATGAGACCGATATACATATGTTTTCAAAAAAAAGAATTACGCCGGATGCGAAAATCGCACCCGGCGTTATTTAAACCTTAACTCTCTCCATTAAAAAGCGACATAGTCACTTCTTAATCAAATTAACCCTGTGAAATAGCACCTGTCGGGCAAACAGCCTCGCAAGAACCACAATCAAGGCAAGTATCTGCATCGATTTCATACTGTGTATCTCCCTGTGAGATAGCACCTGCAGGACACTCACCTGCACAAGTTCCACAGCTGATGCAAGCATCTGAAATTACGTAAGCCATATCCACATCCTCCTTATGTTTTCTTGTGAATTGCACCCTACATCGATATAAGAGGGATGCAACAATACCTACAACTGATACGATAGCACATTTTAATCAAAAATGCAAGTAAAAAAACGCGAAAAACGACTAATTTTGGTTAGTCTCGGCTTACTCGGGCAAGATTATAATCTCTCCTCAAGCTCTCTTGTGAGGGTCTCATATCCCGGTTTGCCGAGAAGCGCAAACATATTTTTCTTGTAGCTCTCCACGCCCGGCTGATCGAACGGATTTACTCCAAGCAGATATCCGCTCACTCCGCAAGCATACTCGAAGAAGTAGAAAAGCTCACCGAGGAAGAATTCATTTTTCTCAGGAATTCTGATAACAAGGTTTGCAACTCCACCGTCTGTGTGCGCAAGCTGTGTTCCCTTCATAGCGGATTTGTTGATGAAGTCCATCGTCTTTCCTGCAAGATAGTTGAGTCCATCGAGGTCTTTGCTTTCTTCTTTGATTGTGATATCCATAGGTGGCGAGGTCAATTCAAGTACAGTCTCGTACATGATTCTCGCGCCGTCCTGGATGAACTGTCCCATCGAATGAAGGTCTGTCGTGAAATCAACTGATGCAGGGAAGATACCTTTCTGATCTTTTCCCTCGCTCTCACCGTAGAGCTGTTTCCACCACTCTGAGATATAGTGAAGTGAAGGCTCATAGTTTGCGAGAAGCTCAACGGTTTTTCCTTTGCAACGAAGGATATTTCTCACGATTACATATTTCATCGCATCATTTTTGTCGGTAGCTGTCTCGAGGCAAAGCTTTCTCATCGATGCAGCACCTTCCATAAGTTTATCGATGTCAGCGCCGCTTACCGCGATTGGAAGAAGTCCTACTGCAGTAAGAACTGAAAAACGTCCTCCAACATCATCCGGTACAACAAATGTCTCATATCCTTCCTCTGTTGAAAGAACCTTGAGAGCACCCTTTGCGCGGTCTGTGGTCGCATATATTCTCTTTGCAGCCTCTTCTTTTCCGTATTTTTCCTCAAGCATTTCTTTGAAAATACGGAATGCGATAGCAGGCTCAGTAGTTGTTCCCGATTTACTAATGACATTCACAGAAAAATCTCTGTCACCGATTGTCTCGATAAGCTGTGCAAGATATGTTCCGCTGATGCTGTTTCCTGCGTAGTAAATCTCAGGAGTTTTTCTGACAGATTTATCTACTGAATTGTAGAAGCCATGTCTCAAAAATTCGATTGCCGCTCTCGCTCCGAGGTATGATCCTCCGATACCGATTACGATAAGTACGTCGGAATCATTTTTGATCTTTTCTGCAGCAGCTTTGATACGTGCGAATTCTTCCTTGTCATAGTCTGTAGGAAGATCTATCCATCCGAGGAAATCGTTGCCGGCTCCTGTTTTTTTCTCAAGAGTCTCGCGCGCCGCATCTGCTGCAGCTTTCATCTGCACTACTTCCTCATCGCGAATAAACTTACCTGCCAAAGAGTAGTCAAAAGTTACGTGTTTGTCCATTTTAGTTGTTTCCCTCCTAAAAAAAATGTTTTCGTTTATGTGTAATAATAATGATTATTATTTACATACTTCTTCAATGATGTCTGCAATAGTTTTTACTGCATCTCCATGACCGCCTTTTGTCATAGCCTCGATGTATTTTTCTTTGTCCTTCCAAAGAACATCTATCGCTTCGAGTAACGTCTCGTCTGTCATATCCTCCTCGCGAAGCAGATAACTGTAACCCTGTTTTTCGAACGACTCAGCATTTAGTATCTGATCGCCTCGACTTGCTTCCAGTGAGAGCGGTATAAGGATATTCGGTTTTGCAAGCGCCACAAGCTCGCAGATCGCATTTGCTCCGGCTCTCGATATAACCATATCGGCTGCACACATAATATCCTTGAGTTCTTTTTGAACATATTCGAACTGGATATATCCTTTCGTTCCGACCAATGACTCATCGAGCTTTTCTTTTCCACACAGATGAACGACCTGGAATCTGTCGAGCAGTTTCGGAAGAATGCTTCTGACTGCTTCATTCACTTTCACAGAACCCAAGCTTCCGCCTATGATCATAATCACAGGTTTTGTATCATCAAACCCACAGAACTCAAGTCCTTTTGGTTTGTTTCCCTCAAAAAGTTCACGTCTGATCGGAGACCCTGTAACTCTGGCTTTTCCCTCTGGCAAATGCTCAACCGTCTCCGGGAAATTCGTACAAATCACATCCGCCGACTTGATACAGAGTCTGTTTGCAAGTCCCGGCGATATGTCCGATTCGTGAAGCACGCAGGGAACTCCCTTGCTGCTTGCCGCCTTAACTACAGGCACAGTCACAAATCCGCCTTTTGAAAATACAATATCAGGCTTCAAATCTTTGATTATTTTTTTCGCTTCCCTGTATCCGTTTATGATTCTGAACGGATCAGTGAAGTTTTTCACATCGAAGTATCTCCTGAGTTTTCCTGACGAGATTCCATAGTACGGTATGTCAAAATTGCTGATAAGCTCTTTTTCTATTCCCTCTTTTGATCCTATGTAGTGAATCTCAAATCCTCTTTTTTCAAGCTCCGGAATAAGCGCGATATTCGGTGTGACGTGTCCCGCCGTACCGCCGCCGGTGAGGATTATTTTTTTGTCTGCCATATGTTATCCCTTTCCCTTTTTATCTGTAATCAGCTTATGTCACATATTGTCGCTTATTTTTTTCGCTATCTCTGCTCCGTTTTCAGGTGCGTCTCCCTGCTTCCATCTGATGGCGATATCATCTTTGTCACCGTCAAATCTCGGAATCACGTGCACGTGCAGATGAAATACGGTTTGTCCCGCTGCCTCTCCATTGTTCTGTAGGATATTCACACCGTCACAGTTAAACGCTTTTTTGATTCCTGCGGCAATTTTTTTCGCTGCGGCAAAAGTTTTTGCGATCACATCATCCGGTGTCTCAAAAATGTTCGCAGCGTGATACTTCGGAAGCACAATTACGTGTCCTGTAGCTGCGGGATTGACGTCGAGTATTGCTTTCACATCATCATCTTCATAAACAACCGTACTCGGGATATCTCCCGAAATAATCTTGCAAAAAATACAATTCTCGTCTCTCATTGACTGACCTCCTCTTCTTCGGGTTCATTGAACCTGAAAAGCATATCGAAGTTTCTCACCATCGTGAAGTTTCCGTTCGAAGGCATATCGCCTTTCATAAACGCCTCCTGGAATGTCTTTTCTCCGGCAAGTATTTCTTCAAAAACAACCGTTCCGGCTTTTGCAACCACATCGGCTCTGCCATGCTTTGAGCCCTCTCCCGGCGCCGCTCTGTTTATCTCGAGTTCCTCGCCATGAATTTCTATAATCAGTGATGAATTCTCATCAACCAACTCAATCTGGTATATGGCGTTGATGTTGTCCATCGGATAAAAATGCTCCCGCAGAGCGTCGATGTACTCATCTTTTTTCGGTCCCTCACCGAGCATATCCTTGAAGTGATTCGTGAGCTCTTCGATATCTTTTTTCTGTCTTTTCACGTAGTCATCATTTGCCACATACGCAGACAGCTGCTCGCTCTCCTGCGGTGTCAGCGGAATCGTGTTTGTTCTGAGCATAGTCTTTTTGACCTGCATAGAACTGTTCGGAAGACTGACTACCTTGTGTGAGATAGTCCTGTAGAAGTTCTCCGTTTTTTTATCTATCATCAGCTTGTACTCAGCTGACGCCTCGAATTCAACATGGTCTGCCACATACGCGCAAAGTCCCTCGCAAGGGATTCCTCCGAGCATCTCCCACGCACGTATAAGCTGGTACTCCGCCTCCCTCTCTCCGTAGGTCGTAGCCATCACAACGGGCAACATATATATGTGTTCCATCATTTTTTTGTCGCCGTATAACCAGCAGGCGTCCAAAAACTGCTGCAAATATCCACCGTAACCAAACCACTCAACTGACGCGGCGAGAATCACGCCGTCAACATTTTTCATAGTCTTCGGAAGTACAGATATCTTGCTTTTCTCTTCAAAAAGGTTATACCTCTCTACGGGGACCTGCAATTCGTCGAGAACGGTTGAAATACGGTCGATCACGTACAGTGTCGGGTCATCAACCAGCCCTCTTCCTCCGTAGTATATGTTTACTCTCATTGAAGTTACCTCTCATTCCCTTGTATCCAAGACATTCTTATGTTATAATGTCACTCGAACAATCATTTTATCATAGAAACGATATGCGGTCAATACGTAATCAGAATTATTTTTAACGCCTGAGAAACGTCGCATTTTCGGGAGGTACGCCATATGAAATCCTATGATTTGCTCATAGACCTCGGAACTACCACCATCGCTATGGTGTTATATGACTTCGATAACAAAAAATGCGCCCATACCGACCTGTCTTTGAACCCACAGGCGGCATACGGCGCAGATGTAATTACCCGCATGGAGTCTTCGCTCGCGGGAAAATCAGATGAACTCAGTTCGCTGATACGCAATCATCTGGCGACAAAAATCAAGCAAATCCTTGATAAATCCGGCGTTCAGTCAACCACAATACGGCGTATATCCATAGGCGGGAATACAACAATGATCTACCTGATGATGGGGTACTCGTGCGAATGCCTGTCAAAAAGCCCTTTTATACCTGACAGAGACACTCCCGAATCATTGATTTACAATGCGGATTCCAACTGCTTTTACCCGGCAGACGAGAAATGTTCAAGCGACAACCCTTTTTGTATAGAGACGGTATTTGTCCCCTGGTCCTCGGCTTTCATCGGCGGCGATATCGTCGCAGGTTTAAGTAGCTTACCCGATTTTTGCCCCGCTGATGAAACCAAACTCTTTTTGGACCTTGGAACCAACGGCGAGATGGTTCTCTCTCATAACGGAAATCTGTATGCTACCGCAACCGCTGCCGGTCCGGCTTTTGAGGGAGCAGGATTGACCTGCGGAATCGGCGCAGTTCCGGGAGCCATCTCCGACGTCAGACTCAAAAGCTTACGCCCCGCGCTGACGACCATAGACAATGCCCTTCCTGTAGGCATCTGCGGAAGCGGAGCCATATCTCTTGTTTCCGAACTCGCAGATAAAGGCCTGGTAAACCGCGACAGCTCACTGAACCCCGATTTCCCTGAAAACGGAATAGAACTTGTCAGCCACATCGTTTTCACAGCCGATGACTTTCAAAAAGTTTTGTTGGCAAAAGCTGCCATAGCTGCAGGAATTGACACACTCGTCAAAGCTTCCGGCGCCAAAACCGATGATATAAAAAAGCTTTATCTCGCAGGAAGTTTCGGCAATAATATAAACCTAAAGGCATGCGAAACAATCAAGCTTTTTTCCGACATTCCTGTTTCTGTTGTCGAGTGCATAGGAAACTCATGTCTATCCGGACTTATGCGAGTCTCAGCCGAAGAAATCATCATTCCTGAAATCCACGATATAAACCTGGGCAAAAGTGATTATTTCAAGAAAAAATATCTTGAACACATAGCTCTATAAAAGACTTTATTACGCGCATTGTCAGAGAATTATTTTTCTTTCGTTTTCACTGCGTCTGCATCCCATTTTATCACTGCCGGTTTATGCTTCTCAACTTCAAAACTAAATGTGTTTGCATCTGCACACCCCCATGCCTTGGCAACAAAGCCAATCGACACCGGCACCGAGTAATTAACGGTTATTTTTTTTGTAAGCAATTCATCTTCTGTTTCAACGGCATTTATATCCATTAAAAACAAACTACCCGAAAATAATTCCGTCAGCTTTTCCCTGAATTCATTTTCCGAAATACTGTCTTCTTCTGTCCCTCTGGCCCATAGTCCGATGTACACCGAAGAATAATTCTCAACCATAATCATGTCATGGACATATAACCCGGTATATAGTATCGCCACCAACACAACCACAACTATTGTTACAACAAAGGTTGCTTCAACAGTATAATACCCACCTTTTATCATCGCATTCTCCATTCAAACAACTAACTCAGTATCTCAACAACATATTTCATATCATAAAATCTCACCTCGTCCCCGTCATTTATTCGGACACATTCCCAGGGTGCAAGCCTTCTGTCGTTTAAAAATGTTCCGCCGTCTGATTCATCATCAGTCAAAAAAACACTGTTTCCCTCTCGTTTAATATGTGCGTGAACGTCGCTTATTCTCTCGTCATCTATGACCGCATCAGCTCTTTTTTTATCTCTACCGATCTTGTATGGAAAAGACCTGACAGGCAATACAGGAACTCCCCTTTTTTCAGGAATCAGACAAACCCTCAGTTCATCCTCTGTATCAAAAATACTCTGTTCGTTTTTGTAGTCTGCAAGTCTGTACGCTCCGTAAAGTGAGACAAAAAAGAAAAAAATAAAAGAAAAAACAAACGTAACCATATCAACCCTTCCTGAAAGCCCATCGGTAAACACACCCGCTTTCAAAAGAATCATAGGAATAATTATACCAATACAAACAGTCATCAGAGGAACCGGTTTAATCATATCTTTTTTTCTTATATTTTTACTCTGCAAAGCAAATGGTTTTTTGGGGAGTTTAACAGTATCTGATTTTGATATAATCTCTGTTTTTTCGTCTGATTTTACCTCAGTTTTTACCTCCTGTTCACGATCCAAAAACTCTTCAAAGTCTTTCCATGTAATATCATTTTGTGATGCAAAACAATGCATTCTGTATATCATTCCGCATACCGCCTCATCTCCCTCACCAATTGTTCTAAGCATTTCCTCGGCAATCAAAGCGACGTCCTGCTTTGCCCCCGAGGTATATTCGGAAATATATATAAGACCGATTTTTTTCTCATCCGGTCGGACATAAATCCCCTCCGGATATATGTACAGATGAGCCGGATCAAGCAGGTACTCCCCCACTTCGTTTACTGCAGCGCAGATTTGTCTGAAAATATCTATCAGATCATTTTTGTCAATCCCGGTTTGAGATATATACTCTTCTATCAAAACGTAGCCCGTCGTCTCAAAAACATATTCCCTATGTCCGTCAATCCACTGTATGGCTGCCGGCAAAACTCCTTGCACCAATCCTTTTGAAATGATTCTGTCGCTCATTTTTTCCGACTCATCACCTGTTATTCTCACATACTTACCGTTTCCGTCACTGTAGTTTTCTACGTACATTGTTATACCCCTTTCCAAATCCTATTTATTGATTGATCCTGCTATTATAACAACTATATATCCTGCACAAGTAAACGGGATAAATGGAATTTTGTACTTGCGTCCGACTTTTTTAATTAGCAAAAGAACTGCCGATATAATTGCTGATAATAATAGACTTATCAACAGCACTTCTATGTTGCGGTACAACCCCAACGTGATACCTGTTATCAGATAAATAAAAGCATCCGCTTCACCTACTCCACCACGACTGACCTTACTGACAACAAATAAAAACACACCCACCGCCACGCCCGGAAGCAAGTTCAGCACTTCCACTCCAAAAATGATAAACACCAGACAAATCAATGCCAACAAAACAACTCCCGGTATCAGATTTATCTGTTTATTTTTTATGTCTGATATAGACATTACAACCAGATATATTACAGTCATAATACAAACTGTATTTATGATAAAAACACTCATTGATTACCTCCGCATTTACTGCATGGTGTTCTATTTCCCGCTTCCGAAAGCATAATCTCTTTTATACTTCTGCTTATCTCGCTACAAGCTCTGTTTGTATGATATCTGTCTCCGAAATTGGTTATCCACACCGGACTCTCGCTGCCCAAGCCCACTCCTTTTGCACATTTGGCACATGGTTTGTATTTTCCTCCCGAGCGGTTTCTTCTGATTTCCACATCACCATACAATATCTGCGAAACACTCGGCTTCAGATAGGTACAGTTTTTATCCATATGATAAACTCTGCCGTTTTCTGTGATATAAACTATCACATCTTCTTCCTCAGGTTTTTCTCTGTTTTCAACTCCCACAAATGCACGCGAGTGAACTCTTTCTTTAAATCTCGGTGTAAACAAACCGAAAAGATTAAACGGAAGCTTCACCGAGTAGCTTACCACCATGTCTATTTCATCATTTTCCTCCAAAAATGAAGAACCCAGAAGTGATGTTGTAAGTCCTGTTCCACCCATATACAGCTCCAGTTTCCCTCTGTAATACAGGGCAGATGAACCAAGTTTATCGTTACCTGCACCGATTTCTGCAGATGCTTCATTCACAACTCTTGTCATCTGATTTTTCACTTCATCCTGAGTTTTTATAAGCATTCCGATATATGCGATAATTAACATCGAAAACAAAAACACCGGCAGTACAAGTGCTGCTTCAACAGTCATCGAGGCGGGAGAGGGTATCCTATGTTTGTGATATGTGTGTTTTGACGACTTAATTATAGTTGCAATTTTTCGGAATAATAACTGATTCAAAACGGGAACCCTCCCTTCATAGTTATTGAATGTGATATAGAATACCCTCTCCCGCTTCGCGACATTTTTCAATTTCACAAATACCCTGATTTTATGAGACAGGATGTTTCATATGTATTAATATCCCTGCCGATAATATTGCTTATTGATGGCATTCTGAAAAACTTCGACGGAAACGAAAAGCCCGCCATAACCTCCATAGAGAAAACACTTTTTCCTACAGAAAAACCTCCGTATCCGTTTTTCTTCATCCCGGCATCAATCAGATCCATAACTCTGTATCTCCTGATTTTCGCAGGCGTCATAGCCATAAATGCAAGCATGTATTCTCTGTACCCGAAAGTTGTTTTACCGGCTTTTTTATACTTTTTTGCTCTTCCTGTAATGGCAGAATTTGTCACCAGAAAAATCTCCGGGAATGTGGTTTTGATACTCTTTGACGACTTAACCACAGGCACATCCCGCTCCATCAGGATAGCTGCGACATCCACAAGGCTCTCGACAAATCCCCAAGCTATGATCATAAGAGTTTGCGTAAACCTTATCAGAAACGGAAGTCCTGTGATGCCTACAAGCGCTGCCGCAGCTGCGTAACACTCGGCTCTTTTGGAGCTGTCTGCGAGTATTGCTCCGGTATTTGTCACAGTTCGAATCAAAAGTATCCTTGATACCACAGATTCCAAGTTCTCTTTGTCACTCGCATCACCCGAAACTATATACTCCCATCCGTATTTAAGTGGCTGCTTCCAATCCTTGTCTTTCGCTTTTTCTATATACGACGGAAACTTCTTTTGTATGTACGAGTCAAGCGAGAACTCATCAAGTGCGTACCCCGCCACATCTTCAAACACCCCTGTGAGCTTAAGGTCTTCATCTTTCGCAAACTTTTCTGCCCTGTCGGAAAAATCTTTTTTCTCCGATGGATTTTCTTTATAATACTTAGCATAATCATCTGCATTTTTTATTCCTTTTTTTGAGAGTTTATCCGGCTTTTCACATACAAGCTTAAGTATTCCTCCCTCTACTCCATCGCCCAGACTGTCAAGTGGATTTTTTTCATCCTCATCTCCGTCAGCCCCGCTGTAATCAAATGACAAAGAAGTTGTATCATAGTCTTTCCACAGGCTTTTGAGCTTACTTTTTAATTCTTTTTTATCTCCGCCTGCATTCAGAATCCTCTCGGTTTCAGTTAAAACCTTTAAGTTTCCGTCGAGACTGTCAAGGCCGCTTATAACTCTTGCAGCCATATCACTGTGCGATGACGCAGACGAATAAGTTGCCTTTAGTTTTTTTCCTTCTTCTATAGCTTTTTTCGTTTCATCTGCGGCTGACTTGAGGTTTTTGCGAAACGCAGCATCCGTTTTATCCCACTTAGCGGGAGTTTTGTCGATATTCTTTTTCATTTTCTTCCAGACGCTTTGTTGCATCACTCCGAAATCTTCACCTTTTATTTCTTTTTCCAGCGCGAACTTTTTCGCGAAATTTGAAACCGTTCTGATTTTGCCTTTGCTTAATCTGACGCCATCCACAAGACACATCAGCTTCACTATATGATTGTCTAATTTAGTATCTTCTTTTTGCTCCTCCACAGTGTCTTCCAACTGTTTGGCTTCATCTTCGGTACTTTTCAAAAGGCCGAGTTTACTGAGCGTTTTGCCCAAAAGTTCTGATGTCACTTCCCTTTTCATATACTCATTTATTTCTTTTTGAAGCGGAGCTGCTTCATCATCACCTGCACAAGTTTTATCCTTTACTTTCACCTCACTGAGCTCACCCGTCATGAAGCTCATATACCCGGCATTACCTCTCATAGAATCTGAAGCATATCTCGCGATAACCCTCTCGTAGGGTATACCTCCGCTCTCCAGAAAAAAAAATCCGTAGTGATCGTAAAGCGGCCTCGAATACTCCGTAAGTAACGCCGACGTGGAGGTCTGAATTATCTGTGTGGCCTGTCTTTTGCACGCAGCAAACCTGGCTGTCTCCACGCAGGTACCAAGCATTGCAAAAACAACAAGCCCCACCAAAGACAGCATGACGGTTATACTGCCGTTTTTTCTAACCAATAATCTCATTTGAGTCAGAATTAAAACTTTTAAATGCATTGGAAAC
>JAIKWQ010000095.1 GCA_024684535.1 Eubacterium sp.
AGCCTTGGAATGCAAAAAAATATGCCAACCTGATTCTTGATATTGATCCATCAAATTCTGAGGTTTATAAATACCTATAACTTTGGGAGGAATTATGAGAGTAAAAACAAAAGCAATCGCAAATCAATGTGGACTTGATAAAAACGACTTTGAATACTTCTTAAAGGAACGATACAACGGAAAAATAGTATTTGATGGTGTTGAGCTCAACGGAGACATTAGTATAAAAAACCTCATTGATGATTATAAATTCCAACGTGGTACCACTGACGAACAAAAGCAAAAATATGAAGAAGATCAACAAAAAATGAGAGCGGCCATGTCCAAAATGCTCATTACGTCCGGTTTTACATTTGACGGTTACAGGATAAAAAAATATTCCGGATACATTTCGGGAGATGATGCTGTACAGGTTAACCGAAGAGGCTTATTCGGAGAAGCGCATACAGATCGGGCCTTGACAGATGCATTAGTAAAAATCAGGCGACAGGCACTTATCGAATTAAAAGAAGCAGCTTATAATCTCGGATGTAATGCCGTTATAGGTGTAGATTTCGATTACATAACATTGGAGCCTGAAACAGCTAATTATTCTGGCGGAACCACCTATCTTCCCTACGTATTCTGTGTCACTGCAAATGGAAATGCAGTTGTAATAGAAAAAATAGAAGATTCAACAGATAACAACTGAGAGTCAAAGTCCTGCGAAAGCAGGGCTTTTCACGTTCGTCCAAGTCCGTTATTCAAAAAACATCTTGACAAGTATGATTCACCATGCTATAGTCGAATCACTTAGAAGCCGGATATGTTCCGTCTATCTGAAGGATGTAAATAGTATTTGGCTATATTCTCGCACGTTGGTTGAAATCTTTAACTGACAAGTGTCTAAGTCTTTTGGAAATCATATTTTTTCCGCAATAATCATTTTTTCGTGCGCAAAGCGCATGTCTTTCTTTGTGTATCCATTTTTCACCAATTTTTTGATAAAAATCATTGAAAAACCGTAGATTATATGATAGCATGAAAGGAGATTGTACATGAAAAAATCCAATAAAAATGTAACTAATGGTGACAGGCTGGTAAAAATCACAGTCAAGGATAGCGTATTTTCTGATTTTTTCGGAATGCCTGAAAACCTTTTTGAATTATACAAGACACTCCATCCGGAAGACAATGAGTCTGTAATAGATGATTTAAAGGACGTCACGATAAAAAATGTCCTCGTAAATGATCTATACAACGATTTAGGATTTCGGGTTCGAGACAGATTACTGATATTAATTGAAGCGCAGTCAACATGTGGCATTTACGAAGGTATACGATGAACAGAGGGCACTTCATGGAAGGACACGTGAAACAATCCTAAATACAATCGGAATATGCAAAGACAAAAATATTATGAAGCAATACTTTGAAAAACGCGAAACGGAGGTAATCAGTATGTATATGACTCTTTACGATGATGAAACAATACTAAGAAATCATGATGCTCAGTTGACAAGGGATGTCACAAAGCAGGTTACAAAGGAGGCTACAACCTCTGAACGCGAAGGCATTCTTAAGGAACTTATTGAGGATGGAACGATCACAGAAGAGAAAGCTGATGCTATCCGCGAGAAGAGAAAAGCTTCTACGATGATTTAATCATAGTATTGTGAAAACGGAGAATTTATACAAATGGAAATCAAACTTCCTTCAAAAAAGCCCGTAGATTTCGCGACGGAGGTTAGAAATATTGGAATCGGTAATCGCAGGTTGTTAGACGATCAATATGCGAAGATTCCCAATTATTGTGAAAATGATAAGAGAGCGCTCCAGTGGTATATCATTCTGTTTATATGTTTTATTTGCGGAATAGGTGCGTTCAAGCCTCCGTTTTTTTTATTTTTCTTGCCTGTCATTTTTCCGGGATTCAGAATTGTTTTATATATTTGTGCCGTTCGGCGAAACAGCAAATTTATCCAATCGATTGTAAATTCGCCGTCATATGTGTGCCGTTTAGATGAGTCGGGAGTGTCACTGGAGTATACAGACGGAAGCCCGGCGAAAATTATAGCGTGGGAAAACATGCTCTGCGTTCGCATTTTTGAAAAGGCTGTTTGCTTTTTTAGTGATGGATTATCAATTAATATATCCGAAATCCATAAAGACGATGTTCTGAGGTATATAAGAGAGCATGGAATAACGGTCAATGTTATTTTGAGAGAGGCCGCAAAAAAGGATTATGAGCAGATAAGGCATGATATAAACAACCAAAACTACGAATTAAATACAGATTATGAAACAAATGCACAGACGATTAAGAGGATTCCCTACGTAACAATATTTCTGATTATCATAAATGTTGCCGTGTTTGTTTACTGTGCTTATTTTTGCATACCGGATGAATTTGAGATCATAAAGGCAAAAGGAGCTCTATATGAGCCTGCAGTAATAGCGTATAGTGAATACCACAGGTATATAACCAGCATGTTTCTACATCTTGATGTTTCGCATTTGACGTCAAATATGATGGCTTTGATTTTCACGGGGATTCTTTTAGAACCCGAAATAGGTCACATCAGGTTTGGGATTATTTATACTCTTTCAGGCATTTTTGCAGGATTTACAACCATAGTGTGGCTGTGGATATCGGGAAACACAAATAATACTATTGCACTTGGTGCGTCCGGTGCTATTATGGGATTGATGGGTGCGATGTTAGTGCTTGTCATTAGAGGAAATAAAGGTGTAAACAACAAAAGAATACTATGGTATATTATGTGTATGGCTATCGATATCGGAATAGGTTTTTTGAGTCCGGGTATAGATAATGCGGGTCATATCGGAGGATTTGTCACGGGAATAATCGTTGCTATAGTGATAACGTTGAAAAATCAGTATTTAATGTGACACCCTAAACACAATCAAAATTTGCAAAGACAAAAATATCATGAAGGAACACTTTAAAAAACGTGAAGAGAAAAGCTGCTACGATGATTTAATTAACAACTGACCGCACCCGAGCGACTACCTCAGGTGCGGTTTTTTTTCACTCAGCGATTCTTAACTTTTACAGATTTAACTACGCTCCAGTTCGAATAAGTCTTTTTGCCGCTTTTCTTTACATAAGCGCGAACTCGTACGAAGTAGGAATATCCTTTTTTCAAGCCCTTCACTACCCACTCGCCTGATTTTTTGTTTGAAGAGAAGCTTCTGTCATCACTTCCGTCAAATGTCTCATCATCGCTCATTTCGATCTGAATTCCGTTAGAAGATTTGCTCTTAACCTTAATGCTTATTTTTTTACCTTTGATAGCCTTTACCTTCAGTGTAGGAATTGCCATGTTATTTGTTGCAGATGTATCCGGTGTAGGAGTCGGAGTTTTGTCAGGATTTGGTGCAGGAGTCGGTTCCGGTTTCGGTGTAGGTGCGGGAGTTTTGTCATCTGTGTCTGCGTCTTCACTCCAGCTTGTATCCTCTATATGATACCATTTGCAGTCTTCGTCTTTTCTTGCAAGCATTTTGTTTTTTCTGACATATCCGTATCTGTATGCTTTTTCGCTTATAGTCTCAGTCGCTCCTGTTGCCGGGTTGTATGCGTATACTCCGTCGGTGCCTCCATAGTAAAGAGTGTTTCCGAGAGCCGTCACAAATCGTACCGGATCATATGGTATATCCTCGACAACCATATATTTTGTTCTGTCCTCATTGATTTTGCAAACATTTCCGGAAGTTACAAAATACCAGCTTCCGTTTGCATAGTAAAGTCCGTTTTTTATTACATTTGATTTGGTAAAATGTGTGTTGTAAGCGTCGTCAGATTTTGCTTTGATACCTGCGAATTTTTCGATATAAAAATCATACATTTCTCTGACATAATTTCTTACATTCATATTGAAGAGGAAGAAGTCGTGTTTGACTAAGCTTCTGTCTGATGAAAACGAGTCACTGTCATCCCAGGTTGAATCGAGATAATACCAGTTGTTTCCGAGCTTTATGATATTCCAAGCGTGTCCTCCGCGAGAAGATCCGGTATCGATGTGACCGAAAACATTGTACGTAACAAATCCCGAGTGACGAAGCAATTGATTCAAGACAACCGCATAGCACTGGCAAACAATATCAGATCTTTTCACGATGCCCACAGGCATATGAACTGTCCAGTCTTTGATACTATCAGGCCTATTAACTTCAGATGTCGCATATTTAGTTGCCTGCATCACTGTATCATAATAATAAATAAGTATGTCCATGTCGCTCATTGTCGTGTCTTCATCAACTTTTCTTTCGATGTAAGCAAGGAAGTTTTTGTACATTTTTATATACTTTACGTGCTCATCTTCTTTTATTGTGCTCGGAAAAATGATCCGATAATTCTTTCCGTTTCTGATAACCGCTGAGCTGTATATGCTGAGTGTACAAAGGTTAGGTTTGTTTGCGATTGCATCCCAGCAATAGTAAGCCATGTATTCACCGCTTATATTACTTAAATCGACTTTACTCGTATCAAGGGTAAATTCTACACCGCTTTTGTAATTGATTCCCGCAAATGAATAGTAAGTTGTGCCTGATGATATGATGCTATCAATCTCGTCTTTTGACAAAACTTTTGCTTTTGTTCCTGATGAACCATTCAGATATGCGCTCATCTGAGCATCAAGTGAGTTCTCAATATAGTTTGCAATCTCTGAACTGTACTCATCTGTGTTTGCTGATGCGTGTGAGTTTATAGCCATTTTTTTTGATTTCTTGTCTATAATGCTCATCTGCATATCATCCACGCAATCGATTGCTTTCGGAAGCTTTGACTCTGCTTCAACTTGGATGTTTCCCAAGCTTTTGCTCTTTGCAGCTTTAGCCGGTGTTCCGATTCCTGAAACGCCTCCTGCAAGCGTTCCAATCACTGTCAGCATAAGAATTCCTTTTGTGAGTTTTGATGTTTTCATAAGTTTGCTCCTTTCACCATATAGGTTTTCCCGTTTTACCGGTTGTTTTTGTGTTTTATACTTATATGATGCAAGAAGTTTTGATCAGGTTTTAAAAATTTGAAAATTTTTTAATTTTTTTTGAAAAATATTTAAAAAGCACGCAAAACTTGCGTAAATACGGCTTTTGTAGTATAATCAAAAACATCAGTATCGTTACATTTTTCTGCGAAAGGATGAAAAAAATGAAAGATTTGATCAATGCTGCGATAAATGCCAGAAAGTTTTCGTACTCACCGTACTCTCATTTTGAAGTAGGGGCAGCGCTTATGTGTTCCGACGGAACGGTTTACACAGGCTGCAATGTAGAAAACGCTGCATACGGACCGTCAAACTGTGCCGAGCGAACTGCGATTTTTAAGGCGGTTAGTGAAGGAAAGCGAGATTTCGTGAGAATTGCCATAGTCGGTGGAGAAAAGGGACAGTCAGTAGCTCCGACTCCCTGCGGAGTGTGTCGTCAGGTAATGAGTGAGTTTTGTAGTCAGGATTTCGAAATAGTTATGGCAAAATCAGAAGATGACTATGAAGTTATGACGCTTGGTGAGCTTCTGCCGAGAGGATTTGAGTTGTAATGAGTGACCTTTCGTATACTTCTCTTAATGATCACCTGAAAAAAACGTTTGGATGCAAAGTTTACAAGATTGCTCTAAACGGTGGTTTCACCTGCCCGAATCGCGACGGAACAAAAGGCTCGGGAGGATGTATATTCTGTTCGCAGGGCGGTTCAGGTGAATTTGCGGGCGATCCTTCGATAAGCATCACTGAGCAGATTGAACATGGGAAAAAGCTTGTCGGAGATAAGAATAAATCAGGAAAGTACATCGCATATTTCCAGGCATTTACCGGGACATATGCGCCGATAGAGATGCTTCGCAGGCTCTACGAAGAGGCTATTTTTCATCCTGACATAGTTGCGATGTCAGTTGCGACGAGACCTGATTGCCTGCCTGAAGATGTCCTGTCGCTTCTTGGCGAGATGAATAGGATTAAGCCGGTTTGGGTTGAATTAGGGCTTCAAACAATTCACGAAAAAACGGCTGATTATATACGCAGAGGATATCCTTTGTCAGAATACGACAACGCGGTAAAAGAGCTTAAGAAAAGAAATATTGACGTAATAACGCACGTGATACTGGGGCTTCCGGGTGAATCGAAAGAGGATATGCTTCAGACTGTATCATATGTAGTGAAAAGTGGCGTGTCAGGAATCAAGTTGCAACTACTGCATATCCTTGAAGGAACTGATCTGGCAGAGGAATACAGACTGGGTAAAGTCAGGGCTCTTGAGTTTGAAGAGTACATAGACCTCGTGAAGGAATGTGTGCGAATCATACCGCCGGAAGTTATTATTCATCGTCTCACCGGCGATGGTGACAAGAAGATACTGATTGCGCCCGAATGGAGCGCAGACAAAAAACGTGTTCTGAATCGGTTGAGAAAAGAACTTGGGAAGTAAGGATCAGTAGATTTTATCAATTTCTTCAGTTATTCCGTATTTTTCTTTAAAAATGTACAGGTCGTTTGCGCCGCGAATAAGCATATCATCCTTAAACTTTCCCGTCGCAACATCGATAAAACCGGCTGTCTGCTCGCCTGTGCATATGCTTGCTTTGATAGCCGGTTTCAACTTATCTTTATCATAGCTTAGGGTTTTCTTTTTTTTGAACATTTTTCTCACCCTCATTTGTGTACTGCGGATAACAGGAATCGAACCTGCACGGGGGTTGCCCACGAGAACCTAAATCTCGCGCGTCTGCCAGTTCCGCCATATCCGCAACTGTTTTGCTGAAGTTGTCAGCGACTTTCACTATACCATGTTTTGAGTGGAAAAGCAAGATGAAAAGCAACAGGTGTTATTTTAGAGCAGAAAAACCTTGATGAACCCCTCCCTTTTGTGTATAATAGTGTGAATAGAGTTGAAATTTTTCATTCCGTATTACATATAGAAGGGAGACCATCATGAAAAAAAGAATTGTTGCAGCGGTTATGGCAGTGGCGATGCTGATAAATGCACCGGTTGTGGGGACGAATCCCTCCAGAGTGGCAAAAGCTGGTGCCGACAAAGAAATCATAGAGTTTTCCTCTGAGGAGATGCTTGCTCCGGAGGGTACGGGGACTTTGACATTGTCGGTAAAAAGAAGCGGAATTACGGACAGGGCGAGAGAGATTGACATCAATCTGTATGATATCAGCACGACCTACGGAGAGGATTACGTACTTGATTGTGACGAAGACGTGAAAACATTTGCTTCAACATCTATGTTTGATGCGTTCCGTACGAAGTCGACTGAGGTTTCTAAGGAAGCGGAAGCTGCTTCTCTTCTTGGAGCAAATCCCACAACGTCGGACGATGAGACGAATCAAAACGGATTTGCCGCACTCGAGGATATCGGAGCTAAGGCTGCGTCGATTCGTGTGTCTTTCGATAAAAATGAAACGAAAAAGGAAATCAGCATTAAAATCAAAGATGATTCAAAAACCGAGTACGACGAGACATTTTTGATGGGGATTTCTGTTCCGGATAATGCTTCTGACAAAAAGTCAATCACGACCGGTATGACAACAGTTTGTATAAAAGATAATGAAAAGGTAAGACCTTCCAACACTATATCATTTGCAGACAGGGGCGGTAGGATGAAAAATGGAGAGACCGCAAAACGCGTGTATTTCGAACGCTCGGGAAATCTTGCAGTGATCAGCAAGGCGGTTCTCAGTAAAGACGGTCAGCCATATGGCTATATAAGTTTTGTTCCATACCAAAAAAAGCAGTGTGCAATGTTGCCGTCAGGAGAGTACTCGCTTGTGTCTTCGGGAACAGCTGAGGTCGGCGGTGAGCACATTTTTATAAGAGATCCGAAAGGAAAAGTTTCAGATAAAAAAGCATCAAAGAAGGAGCTTGATAAACTGGGACTTGATGATGTGCCGGAGTATTCCAAATATTCGGATGATGTAGCTTTGTCGAGAAAAATGGACCCGGCGAGTTGGTTCCCTGATTGGGCGAAAACCGCAACCACCAGCGGAACGTATGAGGATAATAGCAGTTTGGTTGTAGGTGGTACTTCGGGTAATCAAATTTTTTGGGATGGAGCTCAGGACGGGCTTGGTGATCTCAGTTATGATTCGGGAGAGAACAAGATTTTGCTTGATACGCATGGCACAGGAAGTCGCGCTTCAAGCAGTTATATGTATGGAAATGGTCCGTGGGAAGATCTGACGGGATTTGAATCTGTTGAGACAAAAGCGCACGCAGAGGGAATTAATGGCGGAGATGCTAACCTGAAATTAGGAATCCAGGACGATCCGACAATTTGTGAGTATTCAAGAGAAGTGTCAACTAATGGTGACTATGATCTGTCAGTTGGAATTCCGGAAAAATGTCAGCGATCCGGATTTGTCTATATTTGCAATGAAGATCCCAGTTGGAAAGATGACGGAACGCAGGTATACTTCCCGAACGCATTCAGACTTGCAAAGAGAGAGTATCTCGTTCAGATAAAGCAAAGCAACGAGCTGAAATTTATCGATGACAGTGGAGATATGGCTCCGGTTACCTATGATGCGGGCGATACTAAACAGCAATATCTGAAAATGGCGCTTGATAAAAATAAGGTAGACTCAAAAATTGAAGTAAAGCTTACGAATGAAGCAAATTACCCGTTTTCATTGAGAGGATATAGGGTTGAAAACAATACAGGACTAAAAACGGATGAAATGGCTATAAATAGTAGTCATACGATAGATTTTGACCAGAAGTTTTTGAAAGATTATGAGAATAGTTATGCATTCAAGACTCAGGCGAACGGAAAAGACAGCTATGCATTCTATATAACACCGGTAGTTGAAAAAATCGGTGTAAACTATCGTATAGAGGGATCTGCCGGCGGTACGCTGAAACTTGAGAAGACAGATGAGAACGGAAAATTGTACAAAGGCGATTATGCAATCTTCTCAGGTACAAGCACACTTGCAGGAGCTGATTTCAAGGGCGTTGATATATACAGAAAGAAAGCGGGAGAAACGGACTACCACAAAATAAATTATTCTCCGGAATCGGACGGAAAGGTAAGACTTCGTCTGGACACTGATTTCGATGACTACATTTTTCAAGGTGTGTTTAAATCATACAAAAATCAGATTACGGTTGGTTATGCGCCGGGAGCAGAGGCTCACGGAAAAGTGTTGGCAGGACAGGACGGAGTTGTTGTAAAATCTGACCGATATACTGCAAACGGATATGCAACTTTGGAAGCGCAGCCGAATTCAGGATATCTGACCAAATGGACAAGTAACGGCAGAACCTGGTACGGAAATACACTGTATTATCAGATGGATGGAAATCCGGACAATGATAATTTTACCGTTGATTTTGTAGAAGCTTCGCAGGCAAAACAGGGCACTCTTTCGGGTGGCGCATATACGCTTCGGGTGAATTTGCTTGACTCGGCAAGAAACTGGAGAGAACCGTTAGAAGGAAAACAGATTACCATAAATGCTGACAAAACATATACGGCAACGGTAGCGAAAGACGGAAGTTTCGAGATACCGAACTTTACAGGTGTAGAGGGCGGCAGGTATACAGCCAACATCAAGATGGGATCGGAATTCGGATATGCTATTTTTACCTGGCAACCGGGACAGAGTATCACGCTCGAAATACCGGAATTTTGTAATATGCCGTTTTATCCTTTGTCGGTATCTGCAGGAATCAACGGCGTGGGAAGCACGAGCCAGGATATCAACTTGACCAGCAATTCCAATGTTGATTTCTTAGTTAAGGTTAGAAAAAGTGAACCGGATAGTGAAGTTGACAAGGTCGTACTTCATTTCTATAACCTGGATGAGAACGGTGACAAACACGATGATGCTTATCAGGTAGAGATAACGCAAGCCTCGACCGGAGGAGACGGAACTGATGATATCGTAGCTTTTCAGGCAGCAGTTTCGACTGATAAGCTGCCGAAGTATACGCATGTCTACGTCGAAGTTGTAGGAAAAAGGAGTGTTTATTATTCCGGAGATACAAAGGAATTGGTAGATTATAAAACCGGAGAGGTGGATGCAGGTTACAATCTTTTTGATGAAGGAAAGAATTATGATCTTCCGGTTTATCAGGAGCTGCCATATCAGAATGGAATTCAGGAGGGCGAGTCGGTTGACTGGTCGGCGCTTCAGCTGGACTTCCTCGGGTGTCTGGATTTTAGTTTGAGTGGAAAGGGTGGAGGGTACTTCATATCCCAGCAGGCAAACGCAGATACGTACTATCTCATTGCAGGATTTAATATAACATCCTACTGGGCTCCATCTGTAATTGATAGTCATGAAGCAGCTGTAAATACCAGAGAAACCCTTATGGGCGCTTCGGAAAAAGAGGAGAAGAAGGGTGATACAAAGGAAGCTGCAGTAAATGAAACGACAGATAACTCAAATACAACTAAGGGCAAACCTAAATTTTCCAAAACTGTACAACCCGTTCTCAAAGTTATGCCGACATTTATGTTGAAGTTCACAGTGAAAGCGTATTTCGATGAGTCCGGTGAACAACATATGTATATAGCTGCGTTTGATGTGGCAGTTGGATTTGATGAAAGGCTCATCGTGAATATCCCATTCACTGTATATGGCGTTCCTTTCTATGTGAATTTCATGTTTGACGGAGAACAGTATATGCAATGGGAGACTTCTTTTCCAAACAGTGACAAAACGCAGTTAGATAACGCTTCTCTGGAAGAAGCGGAGAAGATAGAAACTCGGGAATACTTAGAATTGTCAAAAACAAAAATAAACCTGAAGGGCGGTCTCGGATATAACAACCTTGTAGGAGTATATCTCTCAGGTATGATAGATCCCAAAGTACTGGGGGCGGTGATTAAGGAAGTTGGAAGTGACAATCCCAAATATGATGCCGGAGGACAGCTTGACTGGTCAGTCGGAGTCGGAGCCGATATGGCAATATTCAATATGTCATTAAATTTGGGATCTGACATAGGCTTTGGAAACGAGGAACTCAGAGAAAGAATTATGGAGCTTTCTGCCGCGAATGCGACAAAAGCAGCGAGAAAAACAGTAGCTTCGAATGATTTTTCACTCGGCGTGACTGACGGATCGGATATGGATTTGTCGGCAAAAATGAATCAATCCTCATTTGGTCTGATTAGAAATTCTTCAGATAATATGAGGGTGCGTGCAAGTTCATCAACAGGGGCGGCCTCCACACTGATTGGAAATACCTTCCGCGGAGCGGATATCAAGCTTGTGAGACTTGCGGGAGACAAAATGATGGCAGTCGGTCTCGAAGATAACGGAGCTAAAAGCAGCTCATATAATTATCTGTCGGCAGTTACCGCTGTCAGCGCGGATAACGGAAAGACATGGAATGCGACTGAGAAAATCAGTGAATCCTCTAATCTGCAGTATAACGTGAAATTCCACAAGTTGGATGACAAAGTATTGCTCACCTGGTCAGAGGGTGATATGGACAAAGTACTCGGCGATAAGGATCCAACTAAGGACAGCTTGAATGCATCCGAAGTGGCAAAAGCGATGAATGAGTTTACGCTTAAGGGACGTTTTTATAACCTTGACGGAACGCCTGATGGAGATGCTTTTGATGTTGTGACAGATTCAGGTGTTACGACAACAGCTCTTCAGGCCAATGAACACGAAGGAAAAATATATCTGTACTACCAGAGAAGCAATTTCGATGAGAACAAAGATGTGCAGGCAACAGAGCTGTTCTCGCAACAAAATACAATCTCCTATGTGACAATCGAGAGAGGCGAGACAACTACCGTCACACCGTCAAGTGAGCAGATACTTGCAAGGAGCAAGGATGGTTCCAAAGCATATAGGATTATGGAGATTCAGCCGTTCTCATACAATGGAATTGTCGGAGATGTGCTCGTGATTGACAGAGACGGCAAGCTGCTTGAGAAGAACAGTGCCGGCGGAAACAATTACAGTATCGACGACAGGCAGATTTTCCTGCGAATCAATGATGTGAAGGGAAATAAGCTTGAGCAGGGAACGCTGATTCCGTTGACAGATAAAAAATGCTGTGCACAAAACATTCATATAGAAAGAACAGGTGATCATATCTATCTGTTCTATATCTGTGACGGAAGAGTGAAGGTTTTGAAGGATTTTGTATCTTCAGGTAATGAGGCGGAAACAACCGATTTTGTATCAAAAACCGTTTGTTATGAATCGGATAGTCTGACAAAAGCATCGGATCTTTCCGTGTCGATGAATGACAAGGGTAATGTTCTGCTTGCCTGGATAGGAAACAAAGACGGTGAAGTGCAAAAGAACAGTGACGGCTCCTCCGCTGCTATGAGAAACGAAGTGTACGGCACGATGCTGACCGCTGATAGTGAGGGCAATTTCTCCGTCAAGGGAAAACCGGTTGCGCTGACATCACATAACAAAACACTGAACAGACTGGATTGCCTGGCTGTAAATGACAAAGACTTTGTGCTTGCCTATACGATGTTAAACGGTGATTCTGTGTACGACAGCACGCAAGCGTCAGTTATGACGGAGGGAGCGACTTATACATCTAATCTTGAGATTACGGATATAGATGCGCCTGAATATCCTACGCCGGGACAGACGATGTCAGTTGATGTGACAGTGAAGAACAACGGGTTGAAACCTGCGGATAACGTAAATCTGTCAGCATCAGGTATTACTGCGAGACGTCCTGAAGACACCGGTAATTCTTCTATACCGGATGACGGAGTTCTATATCCGGGTCAGAGCCGTACATATCGTCTTTTGATGGATGTTCCGTCGGATTTGAACGCGGATAAAAAGATTATGATAAAAGCGAAGGATTCTATGTCGGAATCGGAAAAAGATATGACGATCAAATACGGCTCGTACTTCGTGCCGGTAGGGTATCCGTCGCTTGAGAACATCGCAAACACAAAAGATTACGCGATGACTATGCATGTGAAAAACATCGGTAACAAACCGGGCGCGGCAAAAATAGAGTATACGGATGCGGTTGTCGGTTGCGCGGATAAGGATGCGATGCATACCGGAACTATTGAATCCAACCAGAGCCTGGCGCCGGGATCATCCGGAACCATAAAGAATAAGGTTTCAAATACCGTTGGCAGGAAGTCGGGTCTGGTTTCCCTGAAGCTTCGCATGGGAAAAGGGTATGATCAGGCGGTTGAGACAGTTCTTCCGAATCTGAAAAAAGGTTCTGCGAAGAAGAGAAATGTTTACGGCCTGGCAAAAGGAAAGACATTTACCCAAGGTAACTTCAAGTACAAGGTTACAAAAAAAGCTACAAACTCCCAAAATGGAGAAGTCAGCGTGATTTCTTTGAGCAAAAAAGGCAAGAAAGCTAAGAATCTGAAGCTCGGTGATACTGTTAAGCTTGCCGGCAAATCAGGTAAATACCTTGCTACGAAATACAAGATCAAGACGCTTGGAAGCAAGACGTTTAAGAAGGCAAAGGCAAAGAAAATACAGCTTAACAAGTACATCAATCAGATTCCGGGAACAGCGTTTAACTACTGCAAAAAACTGACGTCGCTCTCGATCAAAAAGAAGTTGAAGAAGGCGTCAAAAAAGGCGTTTAAAGGATGCAAAAAACGAATCAAGGTATCAGGAGCATCGAAAAAGACCAACAAAAAGAATGTAAAGATTTTGAAAAAAGGTGTTTACAAGAAGTTTTATGCTTGAAAATAAAAAGTAAAGAAAAATGGAGGTATCTGAAAAATGATCAAAGAAGCAATCGTAAAAATCGTAAACAAGGAAGACCTGACATATGATGAGGCATATGCGGTAATGAATGAAATAATGAGTGGCGAGACATCCGCAACTCAGAACGCGGCATTTTTGTCAGCTCTTTCCACAAAAAGTGCAAAAGCTGAGACAACGGATGAAATTGCCGGATGCGCAGCAGCTATGAGAGACCACGCGACAAAGGTTGATACCGGAATGGATATCCTTGAAATCGTGGGTACCGGAGGAGACGGAGCGCAAAGCTTCAATATATCCACTACATCGGCGCTTGTTACGGCAGCGGCAGGAATCAAGGTTGCAAAGCATGGAAACAGAGCCGCTTCCTCAAAATGCGGAACTGCGGACTGTCTTGAAGCTTTGGGTGTCAATATTGAACAGTCTCCGGAAAAATGTATCGAGCTTTTGAACGAAGTCGGAATGTGTTTCTTCTTCGCTCAAAAATATCACACATCTATGAAATATGTCGGTCCGATACGAAAAGAACTTGGATTCAGAACAGTGTTTAATATACTTGGACCATTGACAAACCCTGCAAGCCCGAAGATGCAGTTGCTCGGAGTATATGACGAATATCTGGTTGAGCCGCTTGCGAGAGTTCTGGTGAGTCTCGGAGTCAAAAGGGGAATGGTTGTATATGGTAAGGATAAACTTGATGAGATTTCATTGAGCGCGCCGACGTTGATTTCTGAGATAAATGACGGCTGGTACAGGACGTTTGAGATTGCGCCGGAAGACTTTGGGCTGGAGCGTTGTACAAAGGATGATTTGAAAGGTGGAACGCCTGAAGAGAATGCTGATATAACTCGTGCGATACTTAGCGGAGAAAAAGGACACAAAAGGGATGCTGTCCTAATGAATGCGGGCGCTGCTCTTTGCATAGGAGGAAAGGCTGATTCCATAGCAGACGGTGTGAAGCTTGCTGCTGAGATAATCGATTCGGGTGCAGCGACAAAAGTGCTTAAATCACTTATAAAGGTTAGTAACAGATAAGTGCATTGTGGAGGGGGTCAGATGACGATACTGGATGAGATTGCCGGTTATGCACGCGAACGCGTTGATGCGGCAAAAAAAGAGATATCATATGAAAAGGTGAGGGAGGAAGCGGAAAAGCTCCCTCGCGGAGGGAACATTTTTAAAAATGCTCTTGCGAAAGACGACCTGTCGTTTATATGTGAGTGTAAAAAAGCTTCGCCCTCAAAGGGCGTTATTGCAGAAGAGTTTCCATATCTTGAGATCGCGAAGGAGTACGATGCTGCGGGCGCGGATGCGATATCGGTCTTGACTGAGCCGAAGTGGTTTCTTGGAAAAGATGAGTATTTGAAAGAAATTGCAAAAAATGTCAGCATCCCCTGTCTTCGCAAAGATTTCGTAGTTGATCCGTATATGATATATGAAGCGAAGCTTCTGGGAGCGTCGGCGGTGCTTCTGATAGTGGCTATTTTGTCTGAAGATGAGTTGAAGGAGTATCTGGGTATATGTGATAAACTGGGACTGGATGCATTGGTTGAAACTCATGATGAAGACGAGATTAAGGTCGCTCTTTCAGTAGGAGCGCAGATAATCGGTGTGAACAATCGTAATTTGAAAGACTTCTCGGTCGACAAAGAAAATAGTCTGAAATTACGAAAAATTATACCTGATGATGTTTTGTTTGTGTCCGAGAGCGGTATTCAAAATGAGGAAGACGTGAAATATGTGCGTGAAATGGGAGCTGACGCGGTTCTTGTCGGAGAAACTCTGATGAGAGCTGATGACAAGAAGGCTAAACTGGCTGAATTGAAAGGCTTGTGAGATGAAAAATGTAAAGATAAAGCTTTGCGGACTGACAAGCGAAGCAGCTGTGGAATGCGCGGTTTCACTCGGAGTCGACTATATGGGATTCATCCTGGCAGACGGTTTTCGCAGGACAGTAGCTCCTGACGATGTGAAACGATGGTGCGCCGAAGCAAAAAGTTCAAATTCAAATGAAGAACGCATTTTTCCCAAAAGGGTTGGAGTTTTTGTGAACGACGATATCAAAAAAGTTGTAGAGCTTTTGGAATCGGGAGTTATAGATATAGCCCAACTTCATGGAAATGAGGAAGATGAATATATCAGACAATTAAAGGAAAAGACAGACAAAACTGTGTTCAAGGCTTTTTCTGTGAAAACAATGTCGGATGTTGAAAATGCGCTGGCAAGTCCTGCGGATATGGTGCTTCTTGATTCGGGAACAGGCACAGGAAAAAGATTTGATACCGAATTGATAAGTGATTTCGGAAGGGATTACATACTTGCCGGTGGACTTGACCCTGAAAACGTAGCGCAGGCGATACGTGAATTGGAACCGTTCGGAGTCGATGTCAGTTCAGGAATTGAAACCGACGGGGTCAAGGATATTGAAAAAATGAAAAGGTTCGTCGAAGAAGCCAGAGGAGTATTATTATAAAAAAGAATAGTATTATGATATTTTTGTTAATGATTAGGAGGTAGTGCGCAAAATGAAAAAAGGAAGATTCGGCATACATGGTGGTCAGTATGTATCTGAGACATTGATGAATGCCGTAAATGAATTGGAAGAAGCTTACGAAAAATACAAAAATGATCCGCAGTTTAATGAAGAACTGGCCGAACTCTTCAATGAATATGCAGGAAGACCGTCGAGATTGTATTTTGCAAAGAGGATGACTGAGGATTTGGGCGGAGCAAAGATTTATCTCAAGCGTGAAGACTTGAATCACACCGGATCCCACAAGATTAATAATGTTCTCGGTCAGGCGTTACTTGCAAAGAAGATGGGAAAAACAAGACTTATAGCTGAGACCGGAGCCGGTCAGCATGGAGTGGCAACAGCTACAGCGGCAGCGCTTCTGGATATGGAATGTGTTGTGTTTATGGGAGAGGAAGACACGAAACGACAGGCTCTGAATGTTTACAGAATGAAACTGCTTGGGGCGGACGTTATTCCGGTTACGTCAGGAACCGCGACTCTTAAAGATGCTGTTTCGGAGACTATGCGCGAGTGGACAAAGAGGATAGATGACACTCATTACTGTCTAGGATCGGTTATGGGCCCGCACCCATTCCCGACTATTGTCAGGGATTTCCAGGCTGTTATCTCGAGGGAGACAAAGCAGCAGATTCTTGAAAAAGAAGGAAGACTTCCGGATGCAGTTGTTGCCTGTGTGGGAGGCGGATCGAATTCAATAGGAAGTTTTTATCATTTTATAGAAGATAAAGATGTAAAATTGATTGGATGCGAAGCGGCAGGACGAGGCATAGATACGTTTGAGACAGCAGCAACTATATCAACAGGCAGGCTTGGCATTTTTCATGGTATGAAATCGTATTTTTGCCAGGATGAAGACGGACAGATAGCTCCGGTTTACTCTATTTCTGCAGGGCTTGATTATCCGGGAATCGGTCCTGAACATGCTATGCTCCATGACACAGGAAGAGCAGAATATGTTGCAATAACTGACGAGCAGGCGGTAAATGCGTTTGAGTACCTGTCACGAATTGAGGGTGTGATTCCGGCGATAGAGTCCTCGCATGCGTTGGCGCATGTGATGGAAATTGCCCCGAAAATGGGCAAAGATCAGATAATAGTTGTTACGATATCAGGGCGCGGTGACAAAGATGTTGCAGCGATTGCCAGATACAGAGGGGAGGATATCCATGAGTAAGATTGCAAATGCGTTCAAAGACGGAAAGGCGTTTATACCGTTTATAACCTGCGGTGATCCGGATTTGGAGACTACAGAGGCTTCGGTAAGAGCTATGATTGATGCCGGAGCTGATTTAATCGAACTGGGGATACCGTTTTCGGATCCGACGGCCGAAGGAGAGGTTATCCAGGCTGCGAATATGAGAGCGCTTTCAGCGGGACTGAAGGTTGACGATGTTTTTGGTATGGTAAAAAGACTTAGAAAAGATACCGATATCCCTATGGTTTTCATGACATATGCAAATGTGGTTTTCTCCAGAGATCCTGAAGTGTTTATAAAAAAATGCGCAGATGTAGGAATCGATGGTTTGGTGCTTCCGGATGTTCCATATGAAGAAAAGGATGATTTTGAGGCGATTTGCAACAAAAATGATATGGATTTGATATCTTTTGTTGCGCCGACATCAGAAAAAAGAATCGCTACGATAGCGAAAGAAGCAAAAGGCTTTCTATATATAGTGTCAAGTCTTGGCGTGACCGGAACAAGAACAGAGATTCAGACCGACCTTGATTCCATAGTTAAGCTTGTTCGCGAGAATACCGACACGCCTTGCGCAATAGGATTCGGAATATCTACGCCCGAACAGGCGGCTAAGATGGCGGGAGTATCCGATGGAGCTATCGTGGGATCGGCTATAATCAAGCTTCTGGCGCAGTACGGAAAGGATGCTCCGGCGGAGATTGGCAGATATGTGAAATCCATGAAAGAAGCGATTCTTTCTATATAAATCAGGCTAAATAAAAAAAATTTTGAAAAATAAAAAAAAAGTGTTGACATAGGGATGTATTTTTGATAAGATACTACTTGCTGACGCGCTAAGGCGTGTTTTTATTTTGAACATTGATAATTAAATAGTGAAACAACTTTGAACACCAAGATTAAGTGGAATGGTAAACCATTCCCGTCAAAGAACATTCATTGAATGTGAATCTGGATGATCAAACGCTAGCGTAAGCTAAAGTGA
>JAIKWQ010000117.1 GCA_024684535.1 Eubacterium sp.
AACTGCCAGGTTTTATCCGCCGACTACGGGAGGGAAACTTCTTGATGAAGATGGCATCATATCCGATTTGAAAAGAGTCGGTGTTAAGCATGGAGTCAGAAAAAAAGCAATCGAGCATTTTTTGCAAAAACATGAATATTGCAGGGATTATCTGCTTGCAGTAGCGACAAAACCCAGAGAGGGACACGACGCAAAAATAACTTATCATTTTGATATAAATGCAACTGCTAAACCGAAGCTGAATGAAGACGGTTCTGTAGACTTCCATCAGCTCGGAAACATAAAACCGGTTGAGGCGGGACAGAAGCTTGCGACACTTAAGCCGGTCGACTGGGGGACACCGGGAGTTACTGTAACTGGAAAGCCAATTCGTCCCAGAAAAGTTAAAAACAGACATTTGAGATTCGGTAGAAATATTCGTGTTACGGAAGACCGTTGCAGAATTTTTTCTGAGGTATCGGGTCACGTATCACTTGTAGAAGATATGGTTATGGTTTCGGATGTGTATAATGTCCCGGCCAATGTTGATGCTTCTACAGGTGATATTGAGTACAACGGAACGGTTCAGGTAAACGGAAACGTAAATACCGGATACAAGATAAAAGCTGCCGGAGATATCGTGGTAAACGGTGTTGTAGAAGGCGCTGAGTTGGTAGCCGGCGGAAATATCGTTCTGAAAAGGGGTATGCAGGGCGGTGAAAAAGGAGTGCTTACCGCTGAGGGTAATATCACAGCAAAGTTCATCGAGAGTTCTACTGTTAAGTGCAAAGGTTCTGTAAAGGCTGACGCCGTGCTGAACAGCGATATAGAATGTCGTGAACAGGTGGAAGTCAGAGGAAAAAAGGGACTTATAAACGGTGGATCGGTGAGTACTTATGGCAATATTATCGCGACTACTATTGGTTCGGAAATGGGCGGTATCACAAAAATAACCGTTATTTCTGAAAAAGGTCTCGTGATCAGATCAAATGAACTTCGAGAAAAAATCAAAGAACTTGAAGTCGAGATAAAGAAGATGGATGAAGTTGCGTTGGGAATCAAAAATGCCGTGAAATCAGGGATGGAGATTTCAGATGAGCAGAAAAACTATGTCAGACGCGCGATTAAGAGCAAACCCGAAAAACAAAAGCAACTGAAAGAAGCAAAACAGGAAAAAGAAGATTTGATTGACAGAATCAACGCAAACAAGGCTTCCTGTGTAAGGATAGTTGATGCGGTTTATTCCGGTGTTGAGTTAAATGTCAAGGACGCACAGAGAATTATTCACGACCATATTTCACATTGCAGATTTGTCAGGGACGGCGCTGATGTAAAAATGACCGATTTCTGATTTCTGTCAGGGGGTGTTTATATGCCTTGGAATACAGTTGATATGCTTACGATGATGCCCAGGGCTGCTGAGGCGGGAGACTATGCCGGACGTGAGATGGCAGGACATCAGCACGTACATGATTCCGCTGCGGCTGCGGTTCAGCAAAATGTTGAGCAGAAGGCCGTTCAGACGGTGGAAACACAAAAAAGTGAAACAGAAGAATACGATATGGACCAGGGCGGAGGTCGTGGTGCGTATCAGCAAAACAGAAAACATAAAAAAGAAGAAAAAAAAGACGAGGCCCCTATGGCGCCGAAGTCGGACAGTATGTTTGATATTATGATCTAAAGGGGAAGCAAAGTGTTACCAGCAGAGATAATTCTTATCATTATAGGATTCGGTTGTATATCTTTCAGTTTTTTTGTTGCAGGAAAAAACAACAAGAAAGAAGAAGGCGACGGAGTGCGTGGTGAGGATATATGGACAAAAAAAGATGAAGAAGTTATCATAAAGCATGTTGATGAGATACTCAGCGAACGAGGGTTGGAACTTGTTGATACGACAGAAGACCGTATGAATACAATTTGCAATGACAAAATAATGGCTATTGATGAGTTTTCAAAACCGATTCTTGACAAGATCAAGGTAAACCATGATGAAGTTGTTTTTATGTACAACATGCTTATAGAAAAGAAAAAAGAATTACAGAAAGAATCAATGGCAGAAACCTTGGAAAAATCGGTTCCTGTTATTAATAAAGTCAAAGATGATGAAGCCAGACAGGCAACTGTTTTTGTCACTCCTGACAAGGATGTTGTTACAGGGCTTAAGAGAGCAAAAAAGAGCACGGAATCGCAGATTGTTAAAAAAGATGAGAAAAAACCGGCTCCGAAAAAACGCGTATTTACGACAGAAAAAAACTCCGGAAAATCAGCGCTTGAAACTCTCAGCAAAAATCCCGGAGAATTACCTTCTCAGTTATATGAGAGGATACAGAAGCCGGAACCTGTGCCTGTTCCTGTGAAGAAAAAAGAAGCAAGACCTGAACCGGTCAAGGCAGAACATATCAAAACAGAGTCTGTACGTGAGAGTTTTCACGCAAGAGATGAAGAGCCTGCGGATATGATGAGGAGACCTTCCAGGGAATCTGTAATGAAAAGCATATCCGAAACCAGTGCAAACAGAAGCTCTGAGGATGTGGAAGAAAGCATCAGGCAGATGTATAAACAGGGCAAGTCTGTGATGGATATATCAAAAGAATTAAATATCGGACAGGGTGAAGTCAAGCTTATGATCGCCCTGCTCAAGAAAAGGAGTTGATCCGCGCGATGAGAAGATTTTTACAGGGTCTCGGTGCCGGCATACTCCTTGCAGCACTGGTGATGGGAATTAGCTACAGAAGTGACGGCGCGAAGGTGACAAACGGTGATGAGATCATAGAAAAAGCGAAAGAGCTCGGTATGGTGTTCCCAAAGGGTAGCGAGGCGCCGAAAGAGGTGGAGAAAAAAGAAGCATCTTCGGGAAGTGCAACCTCCGCCGGTAACCTCGGAGCAAACGGAGCGGGCGTAGGAGCCGACACGTCTAAAAAAACGGCGCCGACCGATAAGCCCAAATCCACAAAAAAACCAAAAGACTCAAAAGCGTCAGAGAGCGCTTCGGCGACGCCGACCACAAACCCCTCAACTTTGAAAAAAGGACAAAAGGTTATGTTTACGGTTGAGGAGGGACTTCTGTCATCATCAGTTGCCAGAGAGATGAAAAAGGCCGGAATTATCGCAGATGACAAGGCTTTTGACCGCTATTTGGTAGACAAAGGACTCGGAAAAATGGTCAGATCGGGTAAGTATGAGATGAAAGTCGGAGATTCGTATGAAAAGCTGGCAAAAATCATTACTCATACGAAATGATATAAAATTGTTAAAAAATATCAATAATTAACTAAAAACACTTGCAATCGCCATTCATATATGATAGAATGGCGATTGTTCATGTAAACACATCGGTGGATTGCGTCGAGGTGCCTATGGGTCCGACGGCAAGATGAGACCGATGGAAGAAAAAACCAATTGGAGGTAAGGAAAATGAGTGTAATTTCAATGAAACAGCTTCTTGAGGCCGGAGTTCACTTCGGACATCAGACCAGACGCTGGAACCCTAAAATGGCTGAGTACATCTATACTGAGCGTAACGGTATCCACATCATCGATCTGCAGAAGTCAGTAGGCAAGGTAGACGAGGCTTACGATGTGATCAAAAATGTTGTCGCTGAGGGCGGCAAAGTGCTTTTCGTAGGTACGAAAAAGCAGGCACAGGATACAATCCGTCAGGAAGCAGAGCGCTGCGGAATGTACTATGTAAACGAGAGATGGCTCGGTGGTATGCTTACAAACTTCAAGACCATCAAAACACGTATTAAAAGACTTAAGGATATCGAGAGAATGTCAGAAGACGGAACATTTGACGTTCTTCCGAAAAAAGAGGTTATCAAACTTCGCAAAGAGTGGGATAAGCTTGAGAGAAACCTTGGCGGAATCAAGGATATGAAAGATCTTCCGAGCGCAATCTTTGTAGTTGATCCTAAAAAAGAGCATATATGTATAGAAGAAGCACACATTCTTCACATCCCGCTTCTCGGAATCGTGGACACAAACTGTGATCCTGAAGAGCTTGATTATGTAATTCCGGGTAACGATGACGCTATCAGAGCCGTTAAGCTTATCATTGCTACAATGGCTGACGCTGTTATCGAGGCAAATGAGGGTGTTTCAGCAGCTCCTGCAGAGGAAGCTGAAGCAGCAGAGGCAGAGGAAGAATAATTTCTGTCTTGACATTTTTATAAATATATAATTTTGGAGGTTAGATATTATGGCTATTACAGCAGCTATGGTAAAAGAGCTTCGTGAGATGACAAGCGCAGGTATGGCAGATTGCAAAAAAGCGCTTACAAACACTGACGGAGATATGGATAAAGCAGTAGAGTGGTTGAAAGAGAACGGTCTTGCAAAGGCTGATAAAAAAGCAGGACGTATCGCAGCTGAGGGTATCGTTTGTGTCAAGGTTAGCGATGACGGAAAACGTGCTTCTATCGTAGAGGTAAACTCAGAGACAGACTTTGTTGCGAAAAATGACAAGTTCCAGACATTTGTTGCAGCTGTTGCGGCACAGGCGCTTGACAGCTCAGCATCTGATATGAATGCATTTATGGCTGAGTCCTGGATTGAGGACGGATCAGTTACTGTAGAAGAGAATCTGAAGAGCATGATCGCTACAATCGGCGAGAATATGAATATCCGTCGTTTCGAGAAACTCGAGGAGCCGAATGGTGTTATCGTACCTTACATCCACGCAGGTGGAAAAATCGGTGTTCTCGTAAAGGCTGAGGCAGGAGCTGCTTCAGACGCGGTTACGGAGATACTGAAAAACGTAGCTATGCAGGTTGCTGCTATGTCACCTAAGTATCTTTCAACAAACGATGTTTCGGATGATTACAAAAAAGAGCAGCTTGAGCTTCTCAAAGCACAGGCAAAAAATGATCCGAAAAATGCTTCAAAGCCGGACGAAATCATCGAGAAGATGGTTACAGGACGTCTCAACAAAGAGCTCAAAGAGGTATGTCTTCTTGAGCAGACATATGTTAAGGCTGAGAAAAAAGAAAATGTTGGTCAGTATGTAGAGAAAGCTGCAAAAGATGCAGGAACAGATATCAAACTGACAGGATTTATCAGATTTGAGACAGGTGAAGGTCTTGAGAAGAAAGAAGAAGATTTTGCTGCAGAGGTTGCTGCTCAGATCGGATAATCATTGAATGATTGTGTTTTCAACGGGGGATGAGGTGGCTTGTCTCCCGTTTTTTGTCAGAAAACTGTTTGCAAATTCTTTGTAGTGTGGTATAATGTTGAGTGTTATGAGGTAACAACCTGTTTTCGGAGGGATTTGTTTTGACCGGCGATACAGTTGGAAAAATAAGTGAAGAATATCGCAAAAAACGCGTAAAACGGATCAAGAGGATAATTATTGGTCTGCTTTTGTTTATGCTTATTCTCCCGACTGCACTCTGTGTGTTTTTGTTTATCAAAGTCGAAAACCTGCAGAGCAGGCTGGATGAGATTATGCCATCGGGCGCTCCCGCAGTGACGTCTTCGGCTGTTTCCGAAGAAAAATCGTCGACTGAGAAGCCTACGGTCACAGCGAAGCCGACGGATGCACCCGAACAGACCGCAGATGAAAGCGAAGGAAACGGGAAAAAGGTTTATCTGACATTTGAGGACAGCCCGAGCACACAGACCAAGAAGATATTGAAAATCCTCAAAAACAATGACGTTAAAGCTACATTTTTTGTGAACGGAAAATCAGATGATTACTCCGTAAAAATGTATAAACAGATTGTTGATGACGGTCATACACTGGGTATGCACTCGTATTCACACGTTTTCGATGAGATTTATGCTTCGAAAAAAGCGTTTGAAGCCGATTTGGAGAAATTGTCTGATTATCTGTATGAGACAACGGGTGTCAGATCCAAGTTTTATCGTTTTCCGGGAGGAAGCGGAGTTCAGGGCACGAAGGCAAAGATGAAGGATTTGATTGAAGTGCTCGATGACCACGATGTCACATACCTTGATTGGAATGTGCTCAGTCCTGATATAAAAGATGCTTCTGTTCCAAGGAAAAAAATGATCAAACAGATCGAAAAAGAGATTGGCAAATATGATACTTCGGTTGTAGCTTTCTATGACAGCAAGACACAGCCAATGACGATAGAAGCGCTGCCGAGTATTATTAAATATTTGAAGGAAAATGGTTACGAAATATTGCCGGTGGATGAAAATACTGCACCCATCAGGCATAATCAATAAGAATGGAGGACAAAAATGAGTTTCCTAAAAGACCTGAAAGAAGATATCGCTCAGTCGGTCAATGAACTCACGGAAACATTCGACACTGAAGAAGTTGCGGATGTGCCTGTAGAGGAACTTGCGGATTTGCCGGATGTTGAACCTGAAGTGACTGAGGAAGTTGCTGAAGAAGTGGCAGAGGAGCCGGCTGTTGAAGAAGTAGCAGATGCGCCGGTTGATGACGGAATTGAAGAACCTGCTATGATGTTTACAAAACCTGCCGAAGAGGAGTTTGACGGGTTTGGTGAGACTGCGACGGAAGAAACAGTAGAAGAAGCAGTTGAAGAAGTAGAAGAGGTTGCCGAAGAGGTAACAGAGACTGTCGAGGAAGAGATTGCGGAAGAAGCTGCAGTTATGGAAGAAGCATTTGCGGAGCCTGAGATTGAGCCGGAACCGGAACCTGAAATCGAAGCAATCCCAGAGCCGGAACCGATTCCCGAGCCTGAACCTGAACCAATACCTGAACCTGAACCAATACCTGAACCTGAACCGGTTGTAAACACATATGCGGAGGAAGTAAAAATGGAAGAGAATTTGATGGAAGATATTGAAGTATCAACAGATGAAGTTACAGTAATTACAAAAGGAACTACTATAAACGGTGGAATCAAGAGTGATACATCACTTGTTGTAAAAGGAACAATCGAGGGTGATGTAGAGTGTGCAGGCAAACTTACCATCACAGGTCGTGTTGCAGGAAACACAAACGCGTCTGAGATTTATGTAAACACACCGCGTCTTGAGGGTGACCTTAACAGTAAAGGCATCGTAAGAGTAGATGTTGGTACTGTAGTTATCGGTGGAATCAGCTCGACATCAGTTGTTGTTGCCGGTGCGGTTAAAGGTGATATCGAAGTCAATGGTCCTGTTATCATCGATTCAACAGCGGTTGTAAAAGGAGACATCAAGGCTAAATCAATCCAGATCAACAGCGGTGCTGTAATCGACGGACATTGCTCACTGCAGTTTGCTGATGTAGACCTTGATACATTCTTTGAATAATAGGAGAATACAATGGCAGTATACAAAAGAGTATTGTTAAAACTCAGCGGAGAAGCGCTGAGCGGCGGAACCGGATCCGGTTTTGATGAGAGCACATGCATGATGGTTGCTAACCAGATCAAAAAGCTCGTTGAAGACGGAGTTGAGGTGGCTGTTGTTATCGGAGGCGGTAACTTTTGGAGAGGCAGATCCAGCGAGAATATGGATCGTACCAAAGCCGATCAGATAGGTATGCTCGCGACGGTTATGAACTGCATATATATGTCTGAGATGTGCAGAGCCACAGGGATTATGACAGCTGTTCTGACACCGTTTGAGTGCGGTTCGTTTACCAAGCTTTTCTCGAAAGACAGGGTAAACAAATACCTCGGAAAAAATATGGTTGTATTTTTGGCAGGAGGCACAGGACATCCTTATTTTTCAACAGATACTGCCACAGCACTTCGTGCTATAGAGATAGAAGCGGATATCATACTTGCGGCCAAAGCGGTTGACGGAGTATATGATGATGATCCGAATACAAATCCGAACGCAAAGAGATATGACACTCTTTCGATGACTGATGTTGTCGACAAAAAACTCGGAGTGGTTGATTTGGCGGCGGCAGTTCTGTGTATGGAGAACTCGATGCCTATGTATGTGTTCGGTCTCAACGAGGAAAACAGTATATTGAAAACCGTAGCAGGTGAGTCTACAGGTACGATGATAACCGTTTGATGGAGGTTACTATGGATATAAGCAGTTACGAAGAAAAAATGAAAAAATCCCTCGCCAATATGCGTGAGGACTATGTTTCTATCAGAGCAGGACGCGCGAATCCGCACGTGCTCGACAAAATAGAAGTTGATTACTACGGAACACCGACACCTATTCAGGGTGTGGCGAACGTTTCTGTTCCTGAGGCACGTATGATACAGATTCAGCCTTGGGACGCATCGCTGATGAAAGAGATTGAGAAAGCTATCATCGCTTCCGATATCGGGCTTACACCGGCCAATGACGGCAAGGTTATCAGACTTGTGTTCCCGGAACTCACTGAGGACAGAAGAAAAGAGCTTGCCAAAGATGTGAAGAAAAAAGGCGAGGATACGAAAGTTGCTATCCGAAACATCCGCAGGGACGCAAATGATGCTGTTAAAAAAGCATCCAAAGCAAATGAGATATCTGAGGACGAGGGCAAGGATATCGAAGCAGATATCCAGAAGCTTACGGATAAGTACATAAAAGAAATTGATGATGCTATAGAAGCAAAGACTGAAGAGGTTATGACAGTCTGAATCGGAATATTTTTGCATAAGTTTAGGAAAAGCGGATATATGATGAATATATTCGCTTTTAACATAGTTTTGGATACAGGTCAGTGTTATGGAAATAGAGAAAAATGTGCCGAAGCACATAGCAATCATACTTGACGGCAACGGCAGGTGGGCGAAAAAAAGACATCTACCGAGAAAGGCCGGACATGTGGCGGGAGCGAAGACCGTTGAGCAGATCTGCGAGGATGCGTATGATTTGGGAGTTGAATACCTGACTGTGTACGCGTTTTCGACAGAGAACTGGTCAAGGCCCGACGATGAGGTTCAGGCGCTGATGAAGCTGCTTCGGAATTACCTCAAAGACTGTGTGAAAAGAAGTACGAAAAATAACATGTCTGTCAGGGTGATAGGTGATATATCCGCGCTTGATGAGGATTTGCAGCAAACGATAGTTCATCTTGAGGACGTGACGAAGGACAACACCGGGCTCAAATTCACTGTGGCGCTGAACTACGGCAGCAGAGATGAGATGCTGAGAGCATTTCGCTCTGTGGCAGGTGATGTCGCCGCAGGAGATATCAAGCTCTCTGATATAGATGAAAAAATGATTTCATCGAGACTTGATACTCGTGATTTGCCGGATCCTGATTTGTTGATACGAACCTCGGGAGAGGAGAGGCTGTCGAATTTTCTGCTCTGGCAGCTTGCATATACAGAGTTTTATTTTACGGATGTGCTTTGGCCTGATTTCAACAAAAAAGAGCTTGAAAAGGCGATTGAGTACTACGGAAAAAGAGATAGAAGATATGGTGGGGTATAGGGAATGTTTTGGACGAGACTGATAAGCGGAATAGTTCTTTTGCTGGCGCTGGTATTGCTTTTTGTTGTAGGCAATCCCTGGCTTTTGGTTGCTATAGGTCTGCTTTCGCTTCTCGGTATACACGAGCTTATGCGAGTGTTTGGAATACAGAAAAAACCCTCCGGAATCGTAAACTATATCGCAGTTGTCGCCTACTACACTCTGATATTTTTTGATTTGCAGAGTTGGGTGCTGTGTTTGTTTTCCGTGCTTATTCTTATGCAGCTTGCCATATATGTGTTCAGATACCCAAAATACAGGATTGATGAGATTACGAAGGCTGTCTTTTCATTTTTCTACGTGGCAGTTATGCTCTCGTATATACCGCTTACCAGAACTTTGGATGGTGGAGCGTGGCTTGTATGGCTGATCATCATCGGTTCTTGGGGAGCAGATACCTGTGCGTATGTATTCGGAAAGCTTTTCGGAAAACATCATTTTTCAGAGCTTTCACCGAAAAAAACGATCGAGGGCTGTGTTGGCGGTGTTTTCGGATCTGCGCTTATCGCATTTATCTACAGCCTGTTTTTCCCGGAAGCATACAGCTCGTTTTTCATGTTTGACCACAGGATAACATTTCCGATAATCGCTGCTGTTTGCGCGGTTGTATCGATGGTGGGAGATTTGTCCGCGTCAGCTATCAAGAGAAACTATGATATTAAAGACTACGGAAAGATTATACCGGGCCATGGAGGAGTGCTTGACAGATTTGACAGCGTGATCTTCGTTGCGCCTTTTGTGTATTATCTTCTTGTATTCATAAAAATGTCACCATACTTACTTGGACACTAATATTTAGGAGGACAGTGTGAGCAATCACATTTGTGGCTTAATCTTATGAAAAATATAACAATACTTGGTTCTACGGGATCGATAGGAACACAAACTCTTGATATAATTCGCCGTCACAGGGCGGATTTTTCGTTATATGCCCTTGTTGCAGGCACCAATGTAAAGCTTATGGCAGAGCAGGTTAAGGAGTTTCAGCCGAAGCTGGTTGTGATGAAAGATGAGGAGCGTGCAGAAGAGCTGAAAGCACTTTTATCAAAACAGGATATAAATTCTGCGCAAGTTATATATGGTATGGAAGGATACTTAGAAGCCGTAAGCGCTGAGGAAGTTAACCTGGTAGTCGCGGCTATGGTCGGGATGATAGGAATACGTCCGGTGATAAAAGCGATCGAATCCGGAAAGGATATCGCTTTTGCAAACAAGGAAACTCTCGTATGCGCGGGACATATAATTATGCCGTTGGTAAAAAAACATGGCGTGAATTTTCTTCCGGTTGACAGTGA
>JAIKWQ010000119.1 GCA_024684535.1 Eubacterium sp.
CATCACCACTACATCTTGTGAGCAGCACGCGTGAAACATTTTTCATAACATCACTTGTGTGCAAAGCACCGATTTTTCGTGATTCTTCAAGTATTGCCCTATGTCGTGCGCGTCATGTTTCACGACAAAAAAACTGCCGACACACACAAAACCCAAAACGTCTTTATGTATATCGGCAGAACAAGTATTTTTCTCAAGAACTATCCAATCATTTTTTACGGCAACGAACATTCAAGGAAATTCACTTCACCATCAATATAATCCACTGTGCATCTGGCAACGTACGGAAAACTGTGATTCGAGGTAAGCACCAGCCCATCATCCATATCCATGTCAGGCACATCGCTTACACCAACAAAACAATACGCATGGTCTCCTCTGTCACCATACGCTGAACTTGATGTTTTTCTGTGTTTCATCACAAAATCACGTCCCAGCTTATCCACACAAGCATCTAAGCCTATTTTTTTTGCTTTTTCATATGTCAACATGTGTATTCACCTCCAATTTATCAAAACAAATCCCCTGTATATTCCGAGCATCTTCCCGTCCTGGCAGAAATCACCGTGCTGCACTTTTGACCAATTTTTCTCAAAAAAGCTCTGTCTTCGAGCGACGGTTCCGGTTCATCCTCTCCCGGATGCGAATGACAAATCAATTCATATTTATGATTTCTAAGTCCTGTTTCCAATTCCGATGTAAATCTGCATTCGCGTGATGTTCCATGAAATAAAACATCCTCATTTTTGCTTCTAAGTATAGCAAACTCATCACCGGTTTTTGCCGTTAAATAAGCCAAATCCATCATCTCAAGAGAGTCTTTTTTTAGTTTTACGTATTCCCCATGTCTCGAAACACGCGATAGCAGCTGTTGTCTTCGTTCACTTAACTGGTATCGACCTATTCGCACTCCCGCCAAAGATACCCTTGTGGATTTTGAAGAAGCTACAGCAATCCCATCATTTTCAACATTTTTCATAGGCATTCCTCCTTTTGCCTCATTTCAGTTTTCATCAACTGATATTCTAATCCGCAAAGCATTTCCACGCCTTACACATTCGGACAGAAGGACTACCTATTTGCCAATCAGCCCCTGCCCATATAATTAGGTAACTATAAGCAGGAACTATCGAGTTGCTGAATAACTCAGCATATGAAATATTTAGAAAAATCACAAAGAATGACAGATTCTGCTTGGCTTGATTATAACGCCGAGCCGCACAATATGTCAAGCAAATTATTGGGTTTATCGGCCTCGTTTTTGACACCGCACCGTTTTTTATGCTATAATCTGTTTTTGAAAATCCAAGAACGTGGCGGGAGCCACAGAAAATGGTGAATTATTATGCTGCACTACGATTTGAGATTCGAGAAAAATGACGGCAACGAGGACATATTAAGCCTCGATGTTTTTCCTATGCCCATACTCGATTCCAGAATGTACGTGCTTAAATCAGGTGATGAACTCCTAATCGTTGACCCAAACTTTATATCCGAGAAAAATATTCCGATTCTGCACAAGTTGTGCGCGAAACATTCTTCAGCGACTGTTCTTTTCACGCACTCTCACTATGACCATATAGCCGGGCTGAACCTGCTTCGAAAGCTGATTCCCGTCAAGGCGTACGCTTCCACGATTTGCAATGAAAAACTGAAGGATTCGCACAAAAACCTGTCTGCTTTTTCTATGGCATTGGTTATGGACAAGGATCCTCAGTTGCAAAAATACTGCGAGACATACTTTGATTTTGATTATCGCTGCGAAGCAGACGAGGAATACGATTACAATTCCGTCAGCTCATCAAGCGAAAGCACCAGCTCTGACTTGAAATCAAATTCAAATATAATTTACAACTTAGAAATCACATTCGGAAAGTATAACATCCGTACGATTTCAACGCCCGGCCATTCAGACTGCAGCCAATGTATCGAAATACGGCTATCTGAAGACATAAAAAACGATGCCGTTTCCGCGCCAATCACCGTATTTACAGGCGATTCGCTGGTAAACGGCCACCCGGTCATCACACGATTCCCATCGGGAAGCAAGAAAATCTATAAAAATATTACGCTTCCCTACCTGGAATCTCTTCCATCCGACACTCTCATCCTCCCCGGTCATGGCGATCCGGCCCACCTGGGGGAAATTATTCAGTATTCAAAAATATAATTATTCTACAAACTCAATCATTTTTTTACATAGAATTGAAACATACCTACTTTCATGCGAAGGAACTAAGCAAGCGCTTGTCTGTGTGTCCCTTACACACAGACAAAAAGCGGTTCCTGAGCAAAAGTAGGTATTTTCAATTCGTAAAACAATATCAAGACTAATTTTTTAGTTTTTGATTATAGTATGATTAATTTACGTTTCAAAAAAATTCCATTTCCCAAATCCTCGATTTGTGAAACCGTACATGAACATGTCGTTAAATCTAACATGCAAAAAGGTCATATCCAACATACACGAATTGCTTGATTGCTGTTTTAATCACTAAAAAACCCACGATAATTCGTGGGTTAATTTTTGTTATAACTTTTAAGCACATTTCGACATCGTCACTTCAAAGCATTTTTCTCACTCCAACTCGCCGTACGCTTTCTTGCCGCTTCCGCTTCTCGGGATTGACGGAACATTTTTCACTTCGAATGCTTTTACGTTCAATCCGGTCTTCCCGCTGATGAACTCTGCTACCACTTCACCTTTTATCTTTCCTGTGATATATACCTTCATCAGATCATCTTCGCCGGTACAGGCCGCCTCAACCTGGAAATGATTCTCTATCAGCTTCTCACATTCTTCCAGATTCACCCTGTTTCCGAATATCTTCAAAAATCTGCTTTTCCTACCAACGATATAGAAGTATCCGTCCTCGTCAAACTTCGCAATATCGCCCGTAAAAAGTGTTCCATTTCTCTCATCACCCTTTGACAGGTCATCTAAGCACTCAGCGTATCCCATCGTGACATTTGCGCCATTATAAACAAGCTCTCCTGTCTCCCCGGGAGCTGTAATCTCTTTTCCATTCTCATCAATAAGCGAAAATGCTCCGCCCGGAATCGCAACTCCGATACTTCCTACCTTCTCCAGTGATCTGGTGTATGGCAGATATGACATTCTCGCTGTTGCTTCTGTCTGTCCGTACATAACGAAAAACTTTTTGCTCTGCGTTTTGCAAAAATCAGCAAATTTTTCGTGAAGATCAGGACGAAGTCTGCCACCCGCCTGAGTCATAGTCTTGAGCGAAGGCAACATCATTCTGAAAAATTTCATCCTGTCGAGCATTTCATATGTATATGGCACTCCGGCAATCGAAGTGGCTTTTTCCCTTTTGAAAAAATCCCAGAAACCTCTCTGCGCATAGGAAACATCCGTCATCAGAACCCTGGCGCCAACCAACAGATGGCTGTTTATGACCGAAAGACCGTATGTGTACGACATCGGCAGCGTAGTTATGGCTCTCTCATAATCATCAAGATCCAAATAATCACTGATAGCCTCCGCGTTTGCATACACATTTTGATAAGACTGGCGCACAAGTTTCGGACTGCCCGTCGATCCCGAAGTGGTCATCAAAATCGCCAAATCAGGGTGAAGACGCGGTGTCTTGCCATTTTTCATCTCATCCTCAGTGAGTGGCTTCGTCAGCTCATCAATCTCGGCCTGAGATTTAAGTCTCACAAGCTCATATCCGTACTTATATAGAATAATCTCCCCCTTCACGCCGTCGGTCACGTCAACCGTCGAGCCAACTCGTGACGGCTGTTTTTCCTGAGATTTAGCCATTCCAACGGGGTTTTTCGGGTCAGAATAATACTTCTGATCGTGGATCTCGTCATTTTTTTCAGTATGCTCGGTCTCCGGTGCCGGCATCCAAATGTAGTCGGGCGAATACGTCCCAATCAGATTTTTCAAAAGTTCGGGGTCTATGTCTGCGCTCAGCATCAGTGGCACATCCTTCGCCGACATCAACGCCACGTAACCGGCCAGCGCTCCTATCCTGTTTTTGCACATCAAAAATACCAACGCTCTCTCCGGCATCAACTCGTACACCTCGCGCACGAAACCGGTCAGCTCGCCGTAGTTCAGTATAGCACCGTCGTCCTGAACCGCGCATGGATTCATTCTTCGTTTTGTCTCGATATCCAGAAACATAAACTTAATCCTCCCCCAAAAAAAATATACGCTCTAACAATCTTTAATTATACATCATTTTTCGCATAAAATCAACCAACGTAACCGTTGATCATCTGCCACGACCTGAGAACGTGTCACTGCACCCACGCACTTCGGCCTTCGCCATACGGCCATGTATCTCGAAATACTTGCCTTTGCGGCCACATGGGCAGTCATCTTCGCCAAGTATCGTTCCCATATCTTCAGTCAGAATCGCGTGCCCCGGATACGACTCCGGCAACGAAGAAACGACCTCAATCACGCCTTCTTCGCCGAAATCACAGGCTGAAAAATCCTTCATCCGCCTGGTGATCACGTCAGAATATATACTCGCGTGCAGATGCCCGCACTCGCATTCCATATATATGCAGCCCGTCTGCTCGACCATACCATAATAATCATGGACGTTTTCCTGCTTAATTCCGCAAACGCGGTTCAGTGAATCCTTGAATTCTTCCTTGCTGACAGCCTCGTTCGCAAGCTTTTTCCAGCCGCCGCCGTGTATCAGGACGGCATTTTGCAGGTTCAACAATGCTTTTTCGTCGGCGACTTCATCTGTTTTTCCATCTGCAAGCCTTGCCAATTCCTTGTAAAAATATTCCCATATCATAAAGGTAAAACCAAACATAAAAATGGTCTTATCCTCATATTTATTGACAAATTCTCTGATTCCATCTATGTCAAGATTCATATCATCATCGAATGCATATATCTTTTTCGAGCCAAAAATCGAGAAACCGAGTATTCCCGCGCCTCTGGCAGAAAACTTCGCGCGGTCTTTCACCACCGACGGACAATCGAGAATAATCATCGGCATTCTCTCACTGCCTGTGAAGCTTTTGACTATCTCAACCAGGACCTTTTGCTGATTTTTCGCGGTTTCTCTGTCGAGAAAAATCTTTGAAACCTGCTGGCCTGTTGTACCGGATGAGGTCATTGTTTTGAATACATCGTCGTCTGATATTGATTTTAAATTTAATTTCTTGAAGATTCCTACCGGAAGGAACGGCGTTTCTTCTATACTTTCAGGTTTATGTGGGTCGATTTCACGGTCTATTTTTTTGTCATCAAAACAAATTCCACTCTCCGATATAAACAGACTGTTTCCGACTTTTTCCATATAATTCCGATACCCACTGCAATTCTCTTTGTGAGTATCTATCAGCTCCGCCAAACGGGCACACAAAAGCTCACGCTTGGCATCAGCGCCTAGTTCGTAGGGTTCGTATTTGTAAAACTCTTCCATTCCCATAATCATTTCCTCAGTTTATGATGCGGCTCATCTCAGCCACCAAATCGTATCCGTCCCAAATCACGTCAATATCAAGTGTATGCCCGAACGGCACCACCCTGTCGACGCCGTAGTAGCCATTTTTCACAACCACATCGCGCACCACTTCAGGGTCAACTCCGTAAACCGCGCAAGTCTGTACCTTCGGGTCGTCCATCGCGGGTCTGAGCTCCTCAACACCGCTTATCACGTATTGGAAAAATGCTCCGAACCTGCCTCTGAGCTTCTCTACCGTCTCGCGGCTTAGGCTTTCCACATCGCAAACATACAGCATATTTCCTGCGTAAGCTTTCACGTCCGTGATAGACGTCTCATTTTCGTGCGCTTGCATGTCGCAAACGTCCCGCATAGCCACCTCACACAGGTCACAAAACTTATC
>JAIKWQ010000058.1 GCA_024684535.1 Eubacterium sp.
ATAAAAAGTGATATAGTGTAAATAATGCTCGATCAAAACATTTTTTTCGAGATAGACAATCCCTGTCCCGCGGATAGGGATATCAAAAACAAAAAAATAGGAGAACACAAAAAATGAAAATTCTTGTTATTAACTGTGGAAGTTCATCACTTAAGTATCAGCTTATCGATTCAACCACAGAGGAACCGTTGGCGGTAGGACTTTGCGAGAGAATAGGGATAGACGGAAGACTTAATCATACACCGTCATCAACAGGCAAAAAAGAGGTTATAGAAAAAGCCATGCCGGATCACAAGGTGGCTATCGGAATGGTAGTTGAGGCGCTGACAAATCCGGAGTACGGCGTGATAAAAGAACTCAAAGAGATCGATGCGATCGGACACAGACTTGTACACGGCGGTGAGAAGTTCACAGAGTCGGTCGTTATCGATGACGAGGTCATAAAAGGAGTTGAAGAGGTCAGCCCTCTTGCTCCGCTTCACAACCCGGCAAACCTGATCGGCGTGAGAGCCTGTCAGGAAATGCTTCCGGGAGTTCCGAATGTAGGTGTGTTTGATACGGCATTTCATCAGACGATGGAGCCGGTTGCGTATATGTATGGGCTTCCGTATGAGTATTATGAAAAATACAAGGTTCGCAGGTACGGATTCCACGGAACCAGCCACAGCTTTGTATCCGCGAGGGCCATCGAGGCACTTGGACTTGACCCTGATAATTCCAAGCTCATCGTTTGCCATCTGGGCAACGGCTCAAGCGTTTCCGCTATCAAAAACGGAAAAGTGATCGATACGAGCATGGGTATGACCCCGATGGAGGGACTCGTGATGGGGACAAGGTGTGGAGATATAGATCCGACTATCGTTGAGTATCTGGCACATTCTTTGAACAAATCACTTGAAGAGGTGATGACGATCCTCAACAAGGAATCAGGAGTCTACGGACTCTCGGGTGGCGTGTCAAGTGATTTCAGAGATCTTGACGCCGCATCAAACGAAGGAAATGAAAAAGCCAAGCTCGCTGTTGAGGTATTTAGCTACAGAACAGCGAAGTATATCGGAGCTTATGTGGCAGCTTTAGACGGCGTGGATGCTATAGCGTTTACTGCAGGACTCGGTGAGAACAACACCGTGGTCAGAGGACAGATCATGTCACGTTTTTCATATCTTGGCATCAAGATCGATGAAGAGAAAAACAAGATCAGGGGAGAGGAAACAGTCATATCAACACCTGATTCAAAAGTCAAGGTTATCGTTATACCTACAAATGAAGAGCTTGCGATAGCGAGAGAGACGGTTCGCCTGGTTGGCTGAGTTTAAAAGAGCAGTAAAAGCTGCTCTTTTAAAAAATGGCGGCTTAGCGCCGCGTGTGGAGAAAGATTTGGCATTGGTTTACAGGATGGAGGTTGCAAATGGAATTGAATCGTATTCAAAAAAACAGGATTGCGCTCGTGTTGGTGCTGGCATTGCTATTATCTGTATGTCTGCCGATTGATGCGGTAAGTATTTTGCGTGGAGGAAAGCTTACGGTCAAAACGTCGTACGCCAAAACAAAAGCTACAGCTACGCCGAAAACGACAAAAAAAGCAAAGGCAACAGCGACACCGAAAGCAACCAAAAAAGCAAAGGCCACAGCAACGCCAAAAGCAACCAAAAAGCCAAAGGCAACAGCAACGCCGAAAGCAACCAAAAAGCCAAAGGCAACAGCGACACCGAAAGCAACCAAAAAGCCAAAGGCAACAGCTACACCGAAGGTTATCAAACTAAGCAAAAGCAAGCTGTCGGTAAATGTCGGTAAAACCGGCAAAATAAGCATGAAAAATTCTTCCAAGGATGTCATCTGGTCCATAGAGGTTTCCGGTACATCCTATGCAAAGATAAAAAGCCAAACATCAAAGACAGTGACGATCAAAGGCTTAAAAAAAGGAAAAGCAAGTATCATCGGAACGGTTGATTCAAAGTCTTATGTATGCAAGGTTTCGGTAAGTAAAGCGGTCGCAACAGCGACACCGAAGCCAACCAAAAAGCCAAAGGCAACAGCTACACCAAAACCGACCAAAAAGCCGAAAGCGACTGCCACACCGAAGCCAACCAAAAAGCCAAAGGCAACAGCTACGCCGAAGCCAACCAAAAAGCCAAAGGCAACAGCTACACCGAAAGCAACAACAAAGCCGAAATACACAATTGCACCGGATGTCACGATCAGACCTGACGCCGTAAGTATCGGTCATGCCTCCATAAACGAGCGTGGAACCGTGTATGACAGTATAAACGGCGACCAAACCGGAAGAGAGGTGTGCATCAGGGAATGGTATGACAAGGGCTGGAATAAGCTTGTGCGGTGCAAAAACGCTGATATAGCAAACGGCATCGCCAAAGCGATGGAACAGGCCTGCAAGAATAATAATATCGGATATGCGCAGGATACCAGAGATACAGCCTTCAACGAAGCAAAAAGTGTCAAGTGGAAGCTAAACAAGATAGAAAACCCCTGTAATGCTGACTGCTCGTCATTGGTACGAATATGTGTCAATGCGGCTTTCTACGCGCTGAATAAAACAACACCTTTGTCATTGGCGAATTCTTTCTATACGGGCAATATGGCATCAGAGCTTGCGAAGCTTGATGATTTCAAGGTCTATACAAGTGATAAATACGTCAAATCCGACAAGAATCTAAAGCGGGGTGACATACTTGTCAAGGAAGGATCGCATACCGTCGTGGTGCTCAAGGACAGCCCGTAGGACGGTGGGTTCAAGATAAATAAGCTATTGTAAGTCAACAGTGCAGAAGAGGGTTGTAAAGATCACATTGAGGAGAAAATAAAAAAGCAACTCTGTTACAACATTTTTGAAACATTTTTTAGAAACTGCTTGACAAATAGCGGTTCAAACTATATAATAGGTCAAGTGAGCTCTGAAAAGAGTAGCGCATGATTGCTTATGAGATATAAGGATATAAGGAGGTGTAACCGAAATGAGTATATGTCCTAAGAATAAATCATCCAAGGCCCGCAGAGATAAGAGAAGGGCTAACTGGAAGATGTCTTCTGCGACTCTTGCTAAGTGCAGTAAGTGCGGAGCATTGATGGTTCCTCATCGTGTATGCAAAAACTGTGGAAGCTACAACAAGAAAGAGATCATTCAGACAGCAGGAGAATAATTGTTGTATATACAGGCACCGATTCGTCGGTGTCTTTTTTTTACGAAAGAGTTAATTCGCGAATTAATGCGGCGGCGATATCGGACATACCGGATAAACTTTCATCGGAAAGCGAGTCGGTGAGAAGATATTTGCCGCTGATTTTTTTGTCTTTGTCATAGAAGATTTCGGATAGTTCAAGAGTAAGCGGTACGCGAATAAACTGCCCCTGCTTGCGTGTGTAGCAGTTTGCGGCAGTTGCTTTCTGTCTGTGGGAAGAATCCACGTACGCACCCACGCTTTTGTGAATTGCCATATCTTCGTCAGGCAAATAGAAGTATTCTTTGTAATCATCGTAGAAGAAGTATTTTTCATCAGTAATTATCGGACATATCACAGTGAGGCATTTGTCATGAAAAATGATTAAGGTGTCTGTTTCGTCATAACCGAGAGAGTATACGCCAGACAAGTTTCCGTCTGATATAAATCTGCTGTGAGTATTTTTGCTCTTTTGTTTTCTGCTTTTTTCAAATACAAAATTATAGGAAAAGCCGACCGGATATCTGAGGTCGTCGGGAAGTTTGTATTCTATTGTTATTGATCTACTTTCGGTTTTCAGGAAAGCTTGCGGAACTTCATATATTCTTGCTTCAGTGTATAACAATGCCTGACATGCCAAAAGAGTACCGATGATATCATCATAGTTATGTTTGAGAACAGTATCTTTGCATTTTTCTGCTTCGGCTTCTTTTTTTGCGTACTTAAACTGCATATAGTCGGTATAAATCTGTATGCATTCGCCACCGTCGCTGTCATCGCCGCGATCATATCCGACAAATCTTTCTACGGACACGAGTTTCAAATTCGGTGTAGGAAAAATATGCCTTTTTTTAGAAACGAGTTTGTACAGATCTATACTCTCGACATCGATAAATGGCGAAGCGAGAGAGTGCTTTTTGTATTTTTCTTCGAGATAAGGGATGTCAAATGTTGTTCCGTTGAAATGAATTACGGCGTCCATTTCTGCAAGAATTGACGTGAATTCCTCGAGTATGGATTTCTCGCTTGTATAGTCGTCAGCAAATAGCTGAACGGATTTGATTTCATTTTTGTTAATTATTAGAAGACCAATCAGATAAACATTTGAAACCTTCGCTGAGAGCCCTGTTGTTTCTATATCAAATACACAGATTTTTTCCAAAGGTATATCAAAAATACTCTCAAGGACAGCGAGAGAGTTTTTGATGGATATGTCGTCTGTCGGGATATTTTTTTCTATGATCTGCATAGGTTGATTACTCCTTCTTTATGTTCTTCGCATTCACATATCTCGTTGCGCGCGACTGTCCAAGTTTCTTTATTAATCCTTCTTTTGTCATCTTTCCAAGAACTACTTCCACTGTAGTCGGACTTACATCCGGAAGAATCTCGCATATTTCAGCTTTTGACATAGGAAGAACGCTATTCAAGACAGTCTGCTCAATCCTCTCGGTTTTACTAATCTTCTTGCCGTTTACTGAGGAAAACCTCTTATCTAATTCTTTGTAGCATTTATATAGCGTAGACAAAAAGTTTTTCATGAACTCAAAGTATGAGTTTTCGTTTTCATGCCATCCATCTGAAGATTGTCTGAGAGATTCGTAATAGAAGTCTTTTGAATTATTTATTTGTTCCTCGAAGGAAATATACTTACAGATATCGTATCCATTTTTATATAGCAGTAGTAGTGTTAATAGTCTGGACACGCGTCCGTTTCCGTCTGCAAACGGATGGATGTATAAAAAATCGAGAATTACGCATGGAATCAATAACAACTTATTTATATGTGGATTATCTTTTGCATCCATATAAGCAAAAATCAACTGTTCCATAGCTTCTTTAGTTTCAGCTGCAGAAACAGGCGTAAAACGAATCCTTCGCTTTCCGTATTCATCAATCTCCTGTATGATATTGTCTTCTGATTTATATACACCCGAAAGCTCATAACCGGCAATATTAGTCATAACCTGATGTATATGTAGAATGGTATTCTCGTTTACAGCCATAACATCATATCCTGTATGGATTTCATTTAGAGCATCCCTATAGCCGGCGATTTCTCTCTCGTCGTGATTCAGTGGTGCGCTGTTACCATTAACAATTTCTTTTATTCTGACATCTGTCGCTACTATACCTTCAATCGCGTTAGATGCCTTTACTGATTGAACTATTGCAATGCTCTCCAGTTCCGAGTAAACTCCTTCATTGCTGTTTTTTCTTTCAGATGATAAGGCATGAAAGGCTGAAATTGCTGATGTCAGATTTAGCATATCAGCAGGAAGTAAACCTTTATCAAGAAATGAATAATCAAAAATATGCATATTCCCCTCCGCTTTCTGCATATTATTCACTGATTTATATGCAGATACACAACTGTTTTCTGCATATATTATATAGAAAAATATGCAGAAAGTCAATATTGCTGTTGTTTTCATATATTATGATAAAGGTTGCATTTTTACACAAGATATGGTATCATATATCCGTATGTTCTTAAATTTAAACCGTCTATTCGCGTGAATTATTGAGGCGTGAATGGCGTAACGAATAAAAATGGAGAGAGACAGTGTCAGACATAGCAGTTAAGGAACATAAGAAATCAAGAAAAAACCGCCCATTTTCCGGACTCAACGGTCGTGTTGAGAGTTCGATGAGCGGTTTTATCCGTGCGTTCGTAGTTTTGATTTTGGTTCTTGTACAGTTCTTCGTGATAATTGCGGTTCCATTTTTGCTGGGACAGTTTTCCGGTCTGTTTTTCGTGCTTATGGAGGGGGGCGGAATCCTCGCAATCCTTTTGCTGACGAACGATAACAGAAGCATGCATTATAAATTCGGATGGTTATGTATCATCGTGGTGCTTCCGATAGCAGGAATCATCATGTTTTTAATGTTCGGAAGAGTCGGAAAATCCAATAAGTTAAACAGAAGAATTGAATACCGGTTCAGTGAAGTGGATAAAAATCTGGAGTTTTATCCCGAAATTTCTGAAAAATTTCGGGCCGATCATCCTGTTTCCAGGTACATTTCAGGTTATATGGAGGCGGAGGGCTCACCTCTATATAAAAATAACACCGCCAAGTATTACGAGATGGGTGAACTTGTGCTTGAGGACATTTTTGAAAAGCTTGAGAGTGCCGAAAAATTCATCTTTCTTGAGTTTTTCATCGTCGGAGAGGGCGCGCTGTGGGATAAGCTCAGTGAGGTTTTGAGCAGAAAAGTCAGTCAGGGTGTCGAAGTTAAGTTTATATATGATGATTTTGGTGCGCTGACCCGTACGAAGACCAGTTTTGCTTCGTCGCTGCGTGCGCTGGGCGTTGAGGTTGAGGTTTTCAATCCGATCAGCAAGTATGTCAGCAAGCTCTATATGAATTTCAGAACGCACCAGAAGATTGTCGTTATAGATGGCAAGTATGCATATACGGGCGGATTTAATATCGCTGACGAGTATGCGAATCTGGTTGAGCGTTTCGGCGTTTGGAAGGATGCCGGCATCAGGATAACAGGTGATGCGGTTTTCGGAATGACGATTGCATTTTTGGAGATGTGGTATGCGTGCAAACCGTACGAGAAGATAAATATTGAAAAATATAAAAATGAAGAGAAGTCCCCGGAGTCGGAAACATATTGTCATGTGTTACGCGACGGCCCGGCTTTGGGACCTCGAAGTTTTATCGGAAATACATACAGGCAGATTGCGCAGTATGCCCAGAAAAAGCTGTACATCATGACACCTTATCTGATGCCGGAGGATACATTTATTGATACGCTTATCGAAGCGGTTGAAAGAGGCGTGGACGTGCGTATAATAACGCCGAATATTCCGGATAAAAAACGTATCAAAACTATGACCGAGTACAACTATGGACCGCTTTTGAAAAATGGCATCAGGATCTATGAGTACACGCCGGGATTTATCCATTCGAAGGTTATTCTGAATGACCATTCGACGATGGTTGGAACGGTTAATGTTGACTACAGAAGTTTTTATTTGCACTATGAGAACAGCATTTGGGTTTATGACAAAAAGTTCCATAAATCAATATTGGATGATTTTGAGGAGACATTTAAGATAAGTCATGAGTTTACTTATGATGAGTGGAAGGACAGACCGACCAGACGAAAAATAGCTCAGTTTTTCCTGCACGTGTTTGATGCGTTGGTTTGATAGGTGAGAAGATGATAGGTTATGTGAAAGGCGACTTGGCTTATATAGCTGAGGACCGGGTGATAGTTGAGAACAACGGAATCGGGTACGAGATTTATGTGCCGGGTAGCGTGCTTGACAGGATGCCGTCGACAGGCAATGAGGTTAAGCTTTATACGTATTTATATGTGCGTGAAGACCAGATGTCGCTTTTTGGATTTTTGACAAAAGATGAGCTTGCTATGTTCAAAATGATCATCACTGTAAGTGGTATCGGACCGAAGGGGGCTCTTGGAATATTGTCCGTGATGGATGTTGATTCGCTTCGATTTGCCATACTTTCAGGTGATGCGAAGACGATTTCAAAAGCACCGGGGATTGGAAAAAAGACTGCTGAAAAGCTTATCCTTGAGCTTCGTGACAAATGCGACGCAGATGATTTCCTGGAAACCGAGCAGGATGTCCACTCGGGCGCAACATCAGGAGGAGGCGGAGCAACAACAGACGCCGCCAAAGATGCCATCGCCGCCCTAGTCGCACTGGGATACTCCCAAACCGACTCAATGCGCGCCGTCAGAGCGGTTAGCCCAAGTGACGACATGAGCGTCGATTCGATTCTTAAGCTGGCTCTCAAGAATATTTGAAAAAGAGGTTAAAATGGAAAAACGAATCATATCAACTGAATTTATCGAGGAAGACAGCAAGATCGAATCCTCGCTCAGGCCGAAGCTGCTAACCGAATACATCGGCCAGCGCAAAGCCAAAGAAACCCTACAAATCTACATCGAAGCCGCCAAAGAGCGTAAGGAAGCTCTCGACCACGTACTTCTCTACGGTCCGCCGGGACTCGGCAAAACAACTCTGGCCTGCATCATCGCCAACGAAATGGATGTCGGAATCAAGATTACTTCCGGCCCTGCGATAGAAAAGCCCGGAGATATGGCTTCGATTCTGAATAACCTTAACGAGGGCGATATCCTTTTTGTGGACGAGATACACAGACTTAACCGTCAGGTCGAGGAAGTTATGTATCCCGCTATGGAAGATTTCGGTATAGATATAGTTATCGGAAAAGGCCCGTCTGCAAGAAGTGTGAGACTTGATCTTCCGCACTTTACGCTTATCGGAGCGACAACCAGAGCGGGAATGCTTACCGCGCCGCTCCGAGACAGGTTTGGAGTGATTCACAGACTCGAATTCTATGATGAAAAAGAACTTGAAGAGATAGTTAAAAGATCTTCAAAAGTTTTGAAAGTAAGTATAGATGACAAGGGCGCTTCGGAGATAGCAAGGAGATCCAGAGGAACTCCGAGACTAGCGAACAGGTTGCTTAAGCGTGTCAGAGACTTCGCTCAGGTCAAGTATGACGGAAAAATAACCGGAGAGGTTGCTGCGGATGCGCTTGATATCCTGGAAGTAGACAGGATGGGACTTGATAAGATTGACAGGACCATACTTCAGTCTATGATTGATAATTATTCAGGAGGTCCGGTTGGTCTTGATGCCATAGCGGTGAGCATAGGCGAGGACAGAGACACGATAGAGGACGTATACGAGCCGTTTCTCATACAAAAAGGCCTCATTGCCAGGACGCCGAGAGGTCGAGTGGTGACCGAAAAAGCATACGGATATCTGGGACTTTGACATTTTTTTAAAAAATAATGGAAATCTGTCGAAAAATGTGGTATTATGTATGTTGAGCCTTATGCTTGCTTGGGGTGAATGAAAAACATTATGATATGTCAGTTGGAGGGAATATGAAAGATCAAACTTTGACAGATGTTCTAATCGACGGAAAAACGTATACTATTGCGGGTTTTGAGAGTGATGAGTATATGCAGAAAGTTGCGGGATACATAAACCGCAAAATAAACGAGCTCAAGAAAAATGACGAGTACAAGCATCTTGATTTGGATATTCGCAACACACTGCTTGCAATCAACATCACTGATGATTATTTCAAAGAAATTGCTCACGCAGAGGATATCAAGGGCGACAGAGAGTTGAAGGATAAGTTGGTTCTTGACTTGAAGCACGAAATCATCGCTCGCGAGGAACAGATAACAGAGAAAGAAAAAGAAGTATCCGAGTTGAACAAAAAACTCATAAATGCTGAAAAAAAGATAGTTGAGCTTGAGACTACGCTCAGGCAGAAAAAATAACAAAACAGATATTGTTTATTAAGCCCTCTGTGTAACGTATGCGGGGGGCTTGAAATTTATTATATGGTGCTGACTATGGATATGAAATCACCTGAGATTCTGGCGCCTGCGGGCAGTGAGGAGATATTGTACGCTGCGGCAGAGATGGGCGCTGATGCGATATATACCGGAGCAAAAAGCTTTGGGGCGAGGGCATTTGCGAAAAATTTGTCGCAGGAAGAGCTGATCAAAGCTATACATAAGCTTCACATCATGGATAAGAAACTGTATCTCACAGTCAACACGCTGGTTTATGATGACGAGATAGAGAACCTGATTGATATGCTCAATCCGTTGGTTGCGGCTGGACTTGATGCGGTGATAGTTCAGGATCTCGGAGTGATGAGCGTGATTCACGAGAGATACCCGATGCTCCCAATACACGCAAGTACGCAGATGGCAATTCTGACGGCTACTGAAATTGAACTTTTGAAGGATTATGGCGTTACCAGAGTGGTTCCGGCCAGAGAATTGTCGATAGAAGAAATCAGAAAAATGCGCGCACAGACAGATGCAGAAATAGAGGTTTTTGTACATGGAGCTCTGTGTGTATGTTACTCAGGGTGGTGTCTGATGAGCGAGCATATCGGCGGAAGAAGCGGCAATCGCGGCGCTTGTGCGGGGCCATGCAGACTGAAGTATGACAGCGCAAACGGCGAAGGATATTATCTCAATGCGAAAGACAGTATGACACTTGAGTACATACCTGAGCTGGTTGATGCGGGGATAGATTCGTTTAAGATAGAAGGACGAATGAAAAATAAATACTACGCTTCGTATATTGCGCGTTTATATAAACACTATACTGAGGTGTATCTGGAAGAAGGAAAGGAACATTTTTATAAGCTTAGAGAGAACAAAGAAAGCGTTCTCCACAAGGATATAAAAAATGCTCTCGACATATACAACAGAGGTGGAACATTTCCGTCGTTTTTGTTTGCAAAAAAAGACTATGAAACAATAGAAAAAAATATAAAAGGCCACAGAGGTGTTTTGATAGGCAGAGTTTCGGATGTGATCAAGTCCGGAAAGCAGACAAAGGCGAGGATAAATCTTTGCGAGGATGTGAATCGCGCAGACGTAATTGATATAGTGAGATCAGGCGAAAAACAATATGAATTTACTTCGTCCTCATTTTGTGAGACCGGTGGTGTCTTGGAGTCAAATATCGGTTACAGCGATGTGAAAAAAACAGATGAAGTATACAGAGTAAAAAACAATCATCTTTTAGAAAAAATAGATGAGATGCTCACGGATGCTTCAGAGGCTTCCAGAGTTCCTGCTCGCATAGCCCTGAAGGCTGTTTCGGGTCACACTCTGGAATTACAATTAGAGGCAAAAGGTGTGACTGTATCTGTCGTGGGAGGCGAGGTTCAAAGGGCATCAAAAAGACCGGTGCAAAAAGATGATGTGGTTAGAAGTATCGGAAAACTTGAAAACACAGGTTTAATCTGCAAAGAGATTATTTTTGATTCTGAGAATGAGGTGTTTTTTCCGATAGGAGAGGTAAAAAAACTCAGAAGAGAAGCTGTAGAAAAATGGACCGAAAGCTGCGCTGCAAACGATATTCGTGATGTGAGCGAGTTTGGCAGAATTGCACATGTTGATGAAACAAATCTTAAGTACGACGGTCCGAAGATGATAAGTGTTTTGAATCTTGACCAGCTTCGGGGTGCGGATGAAAAAGCTGATAAAGATACAATCATCCATATGAAATTCGAAGGGATTTCAGTTGATGAAATAAAAGAGTATACAGATATAATAAAAAACAGCGGAAGAAGATTTGCTTTTTCCCTTCCGAGACCACTTCATGGCAGTATAGAGGAGAAGGTCAGGGCTTATGTGGAAGAATACATAAGCAAATTCGGAGAAAATGTTTTCGGGGATATTTTTATAGCTAACAGTATGGTCAGTATCACGTACAGAGATAAATATTTTCCGAACTTGGAAACATACGCGGATGAGAATCTCTATATGGCAAATCGTTATGCAAAGAAAGCATTTGAAAGTTTAAGCGTTTATCCCGGCCCGAAGCGGGAGTATGGACGAATTCCGGTGATGACCACCAGGCATAAGATTGATGCGGACGAGATTATAACGCCGAAAGGAGACCGCTTTTCGATCATCAGGCACGATGAATACGGATATTCGACAATATTTACTGCTGAGTCGCCGAAGTTCTCGGTTGATAAAGGCGGACGGATAGATTTTACATGTGAGTCAAAAGAAGAGATTGCATCAATTTTGCAAAGATAACAATAATAAAAAAGGATATAGTTATGGATTTAATAGTAGCAGAGTTATCAAGATATTTACTTGTGCTCTTTATGATAATATACGTATTTTTAAGCTTCGTGTCTTTCATCGGAAGCAACGAGGAAAAACGTCGCGGAATATATGCGGGACAGAGAACTATAACAGTTATGATT
>JAIKWQ010000072.1 GCA_024684535.1 Eubacterium sp.
ATAGCCTTTTCCTGAACAGCTTATGCTTCCCGTAGTTTTACAATTGCTTACAGTTGATATTTCATTGTTAGCACCGGGTCCCAAATAGCAAATCGGCGCAGCATACATCGAATCACCGTAAATACTGTACCCCTCCGGTATACTAACATCAAATGCCAGATTCTCTATAGTTGCTCCCCACATATTTCCAACAAACGGAACAGACAGATTTTCCAGCGTATGATTTTTTCCATCTATAGAGCACTTCATCGACGCGATCGGCTCCGTCCAGCCCGTCATATCGATGTCATTGTCAAGCACATACTTCATTCTGTTGTTGCCGGCATCAATCTTTTTCAGCTCAGCAAGCGTCTTGATATGCTTTGTCGTGATCGTCGCCTTTCCCGTAATCGTTACGTTCGTGTAGAAGGTGTAACTCTGAGTCTTCTTGCCCTTTTTCGCTTTGATTGTAGTTACAAGAAAATCAGACATACCGCCTGTACCTTTTTTCGCTTTAACTGTTATACTTTTCTTCGTAGTCTTCAGCGTCACATTTTTCGCTTCGCTGACACACTTTACCTTCTTGACAGTGTAACCTTTGGCAGTGATTTTCATCGTCTTGCTCTTGCCGGCTTTCACCGTAACTTTCGTCGGCACAGAAAGCTTTGCCTTAGCCTCAGCTATAGGAGTGACTGAAAAAGCAGCCGCTACCATCATCACAGACAATCCTGTTGCCAAAATTCGTTTCAAATTCATTTTCATCTCGTTATACCCCCTGTTCTCATGGATACATAACGGGAAGCGCCCTCTTATGCAGCTTCCCAAAACTAAAATGTGTCATATTGATATTTTAACATGAACAGACGTTTTAAACAACATGAATTTAAAAACAAAAACAACCTGCGTCCTCATGAAATGATTTTACCTCAAATCATAAGGACACAGGCTGTTTAAAAATCAAAAGCCTACATAACCTCCAGCTCTTCCCTGAAAATCCTGAAAGTCACCTGCGTGTGCTCACCCAGATACTCCCCGTCAGCGTGAAGCGTCATCGGGCTTTTCAGCGTTATCGTGATCTCACTGCCGTCAGCATTGAAAAATTCATCCATCCCGACGTGCTTTCCCGCAGAAAGAAGCGGAAGCAGTGACAACGCTTTCGGCTTGGAAATATTGAAAGCTGCGCATACAGAAAGCTTGCCGTCATTTACCTTTGCATCCGGCGACATCTTCACGCCACCACCCTCAGCAGGCATATTCATAGCAGCGAGAAAAATGCCCCGCTTGAGATTTCTGACATTCGGGTCCGCATCATTTTTAATCACGATTCTCATATCAGACGTCTTCATCGTGAAAAGACTCTTGATCGTGACAAGTATATAGCTTAGCTGACCGATTCCGATTTTATTCAAAAATGACTTGAGCGTCGTCGAGGAAACTTTTTTGCAAACGATAGCATCCAGACCGATTCCGGCGCTGATACCAAACCTGTGAAAAATATCCTGAGCCTCAACGTCAGCTATAGCATCGCGCACGATAACCTCTCCGATATCAATCGACTTGCTGTCATCTGCCTTGATTCTCTCCCAAGCCTCTTTGACATCTTTTGAGATACCGAGACCTCTCGCGAAATCATTGCCGCTGCCGCTAGGAATGATACCGAGTTTCACATCCGAAAGATGTTTCACACCATTCAGCACCTCGTTTATCGTGCCGTCTCCCCCGATAACAACCAGGTTGATTTTCTCATCCCCCTGACGTTTCTTCTTCCATATCTCATCCACGAGTCTGTGAGCTATCTCTCCGGCATCACCGGTGCTCCTCGTCCGATAAGCCTTATACTCGACCTGCTCATTTTTCAGTATCGCTTTCAGCTCGCTCCAATTCCTGGCCGCCGTTCCCGATCCACCAGCCACATTCACTATGAAATAGTACATATTCACTCCTCCTTACCCAACAGATTAACAATCGTGTCATAGAAACCCGGATACTCCCGCTTCAGCCTCACCGGCTTCCCGTCCGTATACAGGAAGCAATGCCTCGTATCCCCTTCAAAAACGACCTCGCCCCTGCACTTCATCACATAATGCAGAGTCAGCTTCACGGTCTTAAACTCCTTCACCGAAACAGTTATCGAAACCTCATCCGGAAACGTCGTCGAGTTGATGTACGTCGCCTCAAGTCCTATCACCGGCGAGATGATTCCCTCTTCCTCAAATCTCTCATACGGCCAGCCATGCTGCTTCATAAAATCAACCCTGGCCTCTTCCATCCATCGTATATAATTCGAGTGATGAGTCACACCCATCTTATCAGTTTCATAATACGAAACCACGTGCTTATAGTCGCTCATAAGCTTCTTCCTTCCTCCTCTTAACTTCGCTCTCAAACTCCCTCGCCGAAAACAGATGCGCCCCGGCGCCGCGAATTATTATCTGCTCAAGCCCGTCGGACGTCACCACAGTGACATTGTAGGCATCCGCCTTCTCAACTGAAAACTTCTCTATGTACTGATCAGCCGTCTCGGCAGTCTTGGTAAACACCACGTGAATATTGTGATAGTCATACGTTTCCGTCTGATGCCCCGCCACACGATATGCATCAAAAACCAATATCACATCACAGCCGGCATACCCCTGATAATCACACAGGATATCAGTGAGCTTCCCGCGCGCCTGCTCGATATCATCAGCCGCCAGATTCCTCAAACTGTCCCAAGCATATATTACATTATACCCGTCTACGAGCAAATAGTCACCCTTTTTTTCTTTATTTTTTTTCGGCTTTGCTGCCCCCGACGGTCTCGCCGCCCTCCGAACGGTCTTCATCGCAGCCCTGCGCCTCGAATTTTTCGGTGCTCTCCTGTTTTTTGCCCCCGCCTGTGAGAGTATATCATCTATCTCATCGACACCCAAAGCCTCATCCATTCGTCGTATCAGTCCCGAAGGAAAAATGTCCCACTCGTTATCTGCATCTTCCCCCGACTCATCCGCTCCAATCGTCGGCTTCCACTCAGTTTTCACGTGCGCCATCTCGTCAACTTCATCCCAGTCAACATAGTAGCCCGCACCATGCGAGCAGAAAATTGAACCCGGCGGATCAGATTCATTGCAGGGATTGTATGCGCATTTTTCTACCAATTCCTCCTCATCGTGACAGGGCAAATAACCAAAAAACTCAAAGGATATCTCCCCCTCGCCTCCGGTATACGAAATAAGCGTCCTCGGATAATCCTGCATAGTTGCAACAGGCGCCGTTCCGGTGAGCACTGCGCGCTCCCCCAACTCCAGCGTAAACTTACCCTTCATAACTTCGATATCAGTCATAGCGCGTCCCACAAACTCGGTCGGCACGCTGATTCTGAAACTATAATACGGCTCGAGCACTCGACAACCGGTCTTCATCAACCCCTGCCTGATAGCCCTGTATGTAGCCTGACGGAAGTCTCCTCCCTCAGTATGTTTTAAGTGCGCCTTTCCACCCGTCACCGTAAACTTAACATCAGTCACCGGCGCACCTATCCTCACACCGAGATGCTCTTTTTCAAGAATATGCGTCACTATCAGTCTCTGCCAGTTAAGCGCGAGGTCATCCTCAGCAGCCACACTCTCCACGACAATCCCACTCCCCGCGGGAAGCGGCTCTATACCGATATGCGCTTCAGCATAGTGTTTCAGCGGCTCATAGTGACCTATTCCCTCAGCGCCGGAAATCGGCGTCTCGCGATAAACTATCTCAGCCGTGCCAAACCCGATATCCACACCAAACCGTTCCAGCACGATTTCGTGCAAAACCTCAGTCTGCACTTCTCCCATCACACTGACTCTGATCTGCGACGAGGCCTCATCAAAACTTATATGAAGCTCAGGATTCTCTTCTTCTATCTCCTTTATTTTCGGCAAAAATGTCCCGACAGCCTCGCTCTCAGGCAACACAAGCGCATACTGCAAAACAGGTTCTATGGTAGGCGGTTCCAAATCATCCTCTACACCTATCCCCTGTCCCGGATAAGTATTTTTAAGTCCTGTACAGGCACATATATCACCGGCACATGCTTCATCCAAAAGCTCATAACTATCTCCTGAATAAAGCCTTAACTGGTCAACTTTTTCATCTATAACCTGCTTCGGTTTAAGCGACCCGGAAGTAACCCTGATATGAGTAAGCCTCGTACCTTTTGCATCACGACTTATCTTGTAAACCCTCGCACCGAAATCATCGGATGTGAGTTCAGTATTTCCCGCAACATTTTCACCATACAAATAGCTTTTTGTAAGCCTTACAAATGAATCAAAAAATGCCTCAACGCCTTCATTTTTCAGTGCCGAACCGAAGAATACCGGGAATAGTTTTCTCTCTATAATTAGCCTTTTTTTATCCTCATCAGTTACCGCACCGTCATCTAAATATTTTTCCAATAATTCTTCATCAAGCATCGCAACCGATTCGGTATCGGATAACTCCACACAGGCATCCGAAAACTCTCTCGCAAGCTCGGACATCAGTGTATCCTTATCCGCTCCGTCCTGATCCATCTTATTTACAAAAATAAAAACAGGAACACCGTACTCATCAAGCAATCTCATAAGTGTACGTGTATGTCCCTGTATTCCGTCGGCGGCGCTTATCACGAGCACGCAATAATCAAGAACGCTCATAACCCTCTCCGCTTCGGGTGAAAAATCAACATGTCCCGGCGTATCTACCAGAACATATCTCGTGTTATTTGCAAAAAAATGCGCCTGTTTTGAAAACACTGTTATACCGCGCTTTTTTTCTATGTCATATGTATCCAGATATGCGTCACCTTTGTCCACGCGCCCGGTGTTTTTTATCACTCCGGCTCTGTACAGTATTGCTTCTGAAAGTGTGGTTTTTCCTGCATCCACACTTGCAAAAATGCCAAAAGAAACAGTGCTCATATCTTTCATCCTATCAGTTATTTTTTACTTTTGCCGCGCACTCTTTTTGTGCGTCTGTGAGAAATATCATCCATCCAAATACGCGGATAAAACAGGATCAGAAGCGGGAAAAGCTCAAGTCTTCCTGCTATCATATCTATAATCATAACTATTTTTGATAACGGTGAAAAGAAATCAAAGTTTTGCGTAGGTCCTACCGCTCTCATACCGGGACCGATGTTATTAAATGTCGCCGCGACGGCAGTAAAATCAGTTTCAAAATCAGGTCCGTCGATAGAAAGCAAAAACAGTGAAATGATAAAAATGAGAGTATATATAACAAAATAACCCGATATGGAACGCATAGTTTCGTGGTCTATCGGGTTTCCGTCGAAGTTAATTTTCTTGATATTTTTCGGGTGAATATAGGACATTATTTCCCTGCCGACGGTCTTGACAAGTATGACAACTCTGGATATTTTGAATCCACCTCCGGTACTGCCGGCACAGGCTCCCACAAACATCAGGGAAATCAAAATCATTTTTGAAAGCTCGGGCCAAGTGTCAAAATCCGTGTTTGAAAAACCGGTAGTCGTGATGATCGATCCAACCTGGAAAGAAGCTTTCTGAATCGCATCCCACGCACCCTCGCACATAGAAAAAATATTTATGGCGATGATCGTTATTGCGCCGATAATTATCAACAGATAAGCTCTGACTTCTTCCATTTTGAAAGCTTTTTTGAACTTCCTGTACAGAATATAATAATAAGCGTTGAAGTTCACTCCGAAAAGAATCATAAATACAGTCAGTACGACCTGCTGAAAAATGGTATAGTCGCCCATTCCGGCAGTTCTTACCGCAAATCCACCCGTTCCGGCCGTCGCAAATGACATAGTAAATGAATCGTAAACCGGCATACCTGATACCAAAAGAATTATAACCTCAATAACAGTAAGACCTATGTATATTTTGTACAGAATTCTTGCAGTCTCTCTGATATGCGGCACAAGCTTTCCGACATCCGGTCCCGGCGACTCCGCTTTCATCAGGTTTATCGCAGAACCACCCGTCATAGGAATAATAGCCATAAGGAATACAAGAACTCCCATACCGCCGATCCAGTGTGAAAAAGTTCTCCAGAAATTCGCTGCGTGGGACAGAGTTCCGACATCCGCAACTATAGAAGCTCCGGTGGTTGTAAAACCTGAAGCCATCTCGAAGACAGAATTTAAAAATGATGGAATCTCGCCTGATAAACACAGAGGAAGCGCGCCGAAAAGACTGAGCGCTATCCAGCAGAGCGCTGTTGTCACGCAACCTTCTTTCAGATAGAAGAAGTTATTTTTCGGTCGCCTTAAACTGAGCGCCAGTCCCAATACAAAACAAATCGCCGCAGAAATCAGGTACCACATCCACTGATGTTCACCGTAAATTAAGTCTATACCACAAGGGAGCAACATAATCACTCCCTCTATTCTGAGAATATATCCGACCGTAAATGTTATAACCGATAAATTCATGACATTTCCCTACATCAGTGTTTTTTAATCTGCTATAAATCAGCTATATAATAATTATGCTAATATCTGATTGATACTGTCAAATCCGAGATTTGTAGTCACTATCATCACCCTGTCACCGACCATTATTTTGTCATTACCCGAAGGGATGATGACTGTACCTTTGCGTCCTATGGACGCGATCAAAACATTTTCCTTGAGTTTCAATTCGTGCAGATATTTATCTGTGATCTCACTCTCCTCTGTCACGCGAAACTCAACAGCTTCAACCCTGTCATTTAACACGCGGTACAATCTCTCAACATTGCTTGAACCATGTGAATTCATAATTCCACGCACATACGATACTATAGCCTCAGCTATGATGTATCTCGGATATATGACACTCCCCATATCCATACCCTTGATGACGTCTCTGTAGCCGACACGATTTATTTTTGTAACAACCTTGACTTCGGGATTGACTTTCTTCGCATGCAAAGCAAGCAAAACATTTTCCTCGTCCATTCCCGTAAGAGGTATGAAGCTCTCTATGCGCGGCAGGTCTTCTTCGTTCAAAAGCGCCTCTGATGTGCCGTCACCGTTTATGATTATCGCGTGCGGAAGCATCCTCGCAAGCTCCTCACAACGATCTCTGTCGCGTTCGATAAGCCTCACACTGATACCCATATCAAGAAGAAGCTTTGCCAGACTGTAACCGCTGGTTCCTCCGCCTACTATAAGCGTATCTTTAACCTGTCTTGAATTGAATCCTATATGATCAAAAAATTTTCTGACATTCTCTTTGGATGCCATAAACGATATCTCATCGCCTGCCATCACCCTGTCGCTACCATTTGGGATAATGATCTCATCATCACGTTCTATCGCACATATCAGAAGCTCATGTGGGATTTCCCTACCTATTTTTGCTATGGTTTTGTCAACCAGAGGGTTGTCCTCCTGGATTTTGAACTTCACAAGCTCTGCACGTCCATGTGCAAACGAGCTAACCTCGAGAGCATTCGGCTGGTACAGAAGTCTCGAAGTCTCCTCTGCCGTTGAAAACTCCGGATTTATAACCATAGTTATTCCCAGATGATCCCTGAAATATTTGGTTTCTGATGAATACTCCGCAGTATGAACCCTCGCAAAAGTCGCACAGTCGCTGACTTTGCTGGCCATCGCGCAACATAGAAGGTTTAACTCGTCGTGACGCGCAACTGCGATAAAAACATCCGCGTTTTCGATACCGGCATCTATCAGGATTCCGTATCTCGCACCGTTTCCGGTAAGACCCATCACATCGTAGGTATTTGCTACCTGCAACACGCGGTCTCTGTCCTTATCTATGACGGTTATATCATGACCCTCATTCGATAATCTCTCGACCAAAGTCTCTCCGACCGTTCCGCAACCGACGATTATTATATTCAGACCTTTTTTCTCATTTTGTGTAAGTTTGCTCAGAAGTCCCATAAATGTAGTCTCCGTAAAAAAGCAGCACGACAATCCATGCATTTTTGTACATAGAATATCATACTACTTTTTTTCAAAAAATCAAGTTTTTTCTTATTCTACATTTTTCAGTGCCTCATCCATAGGTATTCTGCGGATTTTCACAAACTGCAGAAGTGCCACGAGCGCATAGGCCAAAAGTCCCATAAAGAACATTTTTACGTATGTATCCCAGCCTATCCATATAGTGAGCCATCCCTTCATTTTCATCATAAAAATGTGATAGAGCCAGATGATCACCGGTGTCGCAACAAGGTATGTCGCAAGAAGTGACGCCACAACTACGATCGTGGTCGCATTTAAGTACAGGCTCGCAACCTCTCCCGTTTTGTATCCGAGAATTTTTACCATTGATATCGGCACCGTATTTTTCTCGATAACAAGCTTTGTGAGCAGGTATATCAACAACACAAAAAGTATGATCGAGAATACGTTCCACAGCTGGAAAAGCTCTCCCATCGATACATCAAGCTGTCTTGAAACCTTCGTGAGCTCCGTCTCGGTTATTTTTGCCTGCACGTAATTATCGTCGATGTCCGTCAACTCAACATCAGAAAAATATCCATTGTAATAATCGTATTCCTGTGGTTCAGCAACCCTGCGCATGAGCATTTCCATATCGCCCATCACATCTTCAATTCCTGAGTCGGGATCAAATATTTCTTTGAATTTCTCCCTGTCGGTAAACACCGCAAGTCCGCTCGGATAGCTGACTACAGATGCCACCTTCAACTTATATTCATCTTTGCCGTAAACCTCGTGAAGCACCAGCTCATCTCCGACATCAATATCGTATTTATCGCGAATTCCGTCAGATATAGCCACTCCTTCATCGGGCACTTTGAAAGTCATATATTTGCTGTCTTTTTCTATGCCGTATGCACTGATACTCTCTTCAGTACCGTCCTTTTCTCCACTTGGATAGTACTCAGTCGAAGTAAGCGCAAATTTTTCAGCTTTCGGAAAATCTGTTTTCACTTGAGTTTTCAGTATGTACTGATATTTGGCAGGCATCGTGTTTAACACTTCACCCTGATAATGCTCAAGAAGCGGTCCCATCATCATACCGAAAAGTAAAAATACATTCGCAAGCATTATTCCGACAAAAAGCATGATATAGTTTCCACGATTTTGAAGGATGATTCTCAGTCTGAATCTCATGAAAAATCCAAACTTCGGAAGCCTGGCCGCCTTTTTCTTTTTCTTCTTTGCGAGGTCTCTTCTGAGGAATCTGAGCGGTGAAAGCTTAAGTGACCTGCTGATTGTGAAGAAGTTTATCGCAAACATAATCACTATCGGCGCAACTGTTGTCAGCAAGAATGCTTCGGCATTCCACAGAACGACAAATGTCGGAAGCGAATAACTTCCGTAGTACATAGCAGCCGCTATGTCTTTAAACACTGTATATCCGAGTATATTTCCTATGATTGCCGATACTAAAGTAACCAGCATCGGAAGTGCCATATAGTGCATCAGCACTTCTTTTTTGCTGTAACCGGAAGCTCTGAGAGTTCCGATGACACTCGCTTCTTTTGTAATCGTATGTTTGATTGTTATCGCAAATACGAATGCCATAACCACCATAAGCACGTAGAGTATGACCTTTATCATCTCGGAGTCGCCACCAAAGTCTACTCTTGTAAAGTTTATCGCCTGGTTCGCATATCTCGGGACATAATCCTCGAGACTTACGTATTTTACACAGGTCTTCATAAACTCCTCTGCCATATCTATTTCTTCATCTTCGTCAGCCGGAGCATTTTTATACTCCCAAGCATAACAATAATTCTGCTTGAGGTTTTTGAACTTCTCAAAACAGTCCTCAGATACAACTCCGACACCGAATTTCACCGCATCAAACATCATATCGGACTGATTTTCAAACAACGCCGAATAATCCGGCATCGCCACAAGTCCGCTGATTTTCAGTTTCTCTTTGCCGACTTTTATCTCATCACCTACGGAAAAATGGTTATTATTTGCATACATTCTGTCTACGGCGATGCTTCCCGCATCCTCAGGCAGACTGCCCTCCATCAGGCATTCAATGTTTATCTTTTCACGCGTTTTGTATACGCGCAGATTGCTGGTGTTTTGCGTACCTTCAGGATCCGTTGTCTTTTCGCCCTTTGTTTCAGCTTCTATGTAGAAAAGCTTGTCGATGTCGACATTCCGGTCCTCTGCGATGCTGTCTATAGCTGCAATTCCCGGTTCATCTTTCGTGATGAAGTGTCCCCACTCAGTGTTATATTTTTCGAAGCCTTCATCAAATGCTGTTATCATCGAGTTGGCAGATACCAGAAATCCCGATATGAAACCGATCACGATGATCATGAACAAAAATATAACGATATACTTTCCGGGCTCGTGCTTAAGCTCTCTTGGGATACGTTTATAAAGTGGATTTTTCATGATTTTGTCCTTTTTTATGTCTAATTACCAGTCAAGGTCTTTTGCCTTAATCTTCGTCTCATTTACTGTATTTTCGCGAATCTTGCCGTCACGAAGACGGATAACTCTGTCAGCCATATCTCTGATAGCTGCATTGTGGGTTACCATTATTACTGTGTTTCCGTATTTTTGATTGACCTCCTCGATGAGCTCAAGGATTTCTTTTGAAGTCGTATAGTCAAGAGCTCCCGTCGGCTCGTCGCAAAGCAGTATGTCCGGATTTTTCACTATCGCGCGCCCGATAGAAGTTCTCTGCTGCTGACCACCGGAAAGCTGATTCGGCAACTTGTGCCTGTGCTCGTAGAGTCCGAGCGTTTTTAACAGATCATCAATATCAAGCGGATTCTCGCTTAAGTAAGCTCCCACTTCGATATTCTCTTTGACATTCAGATTCGGTATCAAATTGTACAACTGAAAAATATACCCAAGGTGATTTCTTCTGTACTGCGTCAACGACTTCTCAGTCATATCCTTCGTCTTTTCTCCGCCTATCGAGACGTAGCCCGAATCGGCATCATCTATACCTCCGATTATGTTGAGCAATGTCGATTTACCGGAACCCGACGGTCCGAGTAACACGCATACCTCTCCTTTTTCTATCTCAAATGATATACCTTTGAGCACTTCGACTTTGTTGTCTTCCGTACCAAAGCTTTTTTTCAAATCGTTGATTTCGATAAACATAGTCTGTTTCCTTTCCTGATGTCATTTGCTCCGCTTGGTTAGCCTACACTAACTCGTACATAATACAACATCTCGTAAAAAATGTCAAGTCCGCCAAAAAAGCTCAAAAAAACTACGCCCAAGACTGCAAGAAACAGTTTCGGGCGTAGCAAACATTTTTATTGGATAGAACCAGTCCTTAAATCACCAGTCGTCCTCTTCATCCCAATAATCATCATCTTCAGTACAATTGATTACGTAGTGGGTTACTTCCTTTCCGGCATAGTACACCGTCACGGTAACCTCTCCCGTCGCACCTTCAATTGGTTCTACACAGGTATCTACCCACATACTTCCATCGTCATACCCCTCACTTTCAGCGATTGACGCCTTGAACTTTGACGTATCAGAAACTGCCACAGTTAATTTTTTTTCATCAAACTTTCCATCATATTTACCGAGGCAATTAAAATACCCCTCATTGCTTGGTTCCATCGTCAATGGTTTAATTGTTATCTCATATTCCTTTGTGACACCTCCGCCTGATACTGTTAATGTAGCAGTACCCGGCTTATGTCCCAGTAAACGGAATGAATAAACTCCCTGCTCGATTTCATCGTAATCATCCGGATAATAATAATCCTCATAATACGTATCTGTTACATCAAATATTTCAGAATCTGAGCTTGAAACAGTAAAGCCACCGGTATAATCATTAACTCTGGTTCTTATGTAGAAGAGGTTGTTGTAATCAAACTCTCCTTTGGATTTTAGTTCATAAGTCTCTTCATCATCTTCATAGCAAACTCTGAAATCAGAAAGAGTCTTTGTTCCCTCCGTGATTGTGTAAGTCACCTTTCCGAAAGGTGTGGTCTCGTATTTATCGGTAAGGTAATTTTTTGCAAAGTAATACATATAAAATGTTCCGGCTTTTTTAAATCTGATAGTTTTATTGTCATCGTCACCCTCGAAAACACAGTCTTCCCCTTCGCCGTCAGTCGATGGATCAAGTTCGTTCGGATCTGGTATATCTGTCTCATCAGTAACGACATAAATGAAATGATTAACAAATTTTACCGGCTGACAACTGTATTTTCTGCCAACAACTCCGGTGACACTCGTTTCAGTATCAGAATCTAAAGCCGGATCATATAACGTGTATGTGATAGTTCCGATCTTTTTTTGCTTTTTCTTGTATGTCTCAATAACGTTTATTTTAACTTTGTCTCCATCTTTGCCGGTTACAGATACAATCTGCGATCCACTTTTTATCTTGATTTTTGATTCATTCGTAGAGACAAAGGTATATTTTGCTTTTGTGTTACGATATTCTATCACATCACCGACATAATCGCTTAATTTATCCGGGTACTTTTCAAAATATCCGGTCTGGGTAGTAGCCCACCAATCAAGGTCTTTGTATACTGATGCTTTTTTCACCTTAACCGTGATTGTTCCGAATTTTTTTGTCTTTTTTCCTTTTTTATATGATACAGTAATCTTAGCGGTACCAATACCAACTGCTGTAATTTTTGAACCCTTTACCTTTGCTACCTTCTTTTTGTTGGTTTTAAGCTTTATTTTTGCGCCACTTGGGATTTCGTAATCATCCTCATCATAGATGGTTTGCTGCCAACCAATACCCATCGTGAATTTTTTGGTATAAAGCTTTGCCTTTGCAGCGCTTGCACTGTCCACCTTCAGGCAAACACCGAGCACCAATAACATAGATAATACTGCTGCTCCAGCAAACACTTTCATTACATTTTTGATAGTTACGTTCATAATGTTCCTCCTTTTTGTTCCCATACAGGGTGATTTATAATGAAAACCGGTCGTTACGCCAGTATCTCATCCGCAAGTTTCTCAAGCTGCTCCACATCCGCAGGTTTCATTTTTGACTTGAGCGTTACCACCGTATCACAGATCGTCATATTTTTCATAGCCTCAACCTGCTCTCTCATCTTCTTCGCTGCGACAGGCGCCCAGCTTCCGTTCTCAACAAATCCCACTTTTTTGTTCTGGAACTGCTTGTGTCCGAGTCTGTAGAGGAAATTCTCCATCGTCGGGAAAAGTCCGCCGTCATACGTTGATGACGCCAGAATAATCTTGTCATATCTGAATGCGTCCTCAACCGACTCAGCGATGTCCTCTCTTGCAAGGTCAGTCACTACAACCTTTTTCGCGCCCTTCGCCTCAAGAATCTCTCCCAGCTTGTCGCACGCCTCGCCCGTGCATCCGTGAATCGAAGTATAAGCAACGAAAACTCCGTCATCCTCAGCCTCGTACTTTGACCAGGTGTCGTATTTATCGATGTAATACGAAAGCGGCTCTGCATCCGGAAGTATCGGTCCGTGCAGTGCGCATATTTTTTCTATATCGAGTGTGGCAGCCTTTTTAAGCAATGCCTGAACCTGTGCGCCGTATTTTCCGACTATGTTGAAGTAATACCTTCTAGCCTCACATGCCCAATCCTCATCCGTATCAAGCGTTCCGAACTTGCCGAATCCGTCAGCCGCAAAAAGAATCTTCTCACTCTGCTCGTATGTCACCATAACCTCCGGCCAATGGACCATCGGCGCCATGAAAAATTGAAGCGTATGGCTTCCAAGCGAGAGTGTCTCACCTTCAGCAACCTTCACCTGACGCGCGCTGTAGTCCTTCGTCACAAACTGACCGAGCATATCAGCTGCCTTCGCCGAGCTCACAATCTGCATATCGGGATATTTTTCCGCTACAGCCTCAACCGAACCACTGTGATCGGGCTCCAAATGCTGAACCACCAGATAATCAGGCGTTCTACCGCCAAGCTCCTTATCAAGGTTCGCAAGCCACTCATCCGTCTTTCTCGCATCGACTGTGTCCATCACCGCAACCTTGTCGTCCAAAATGACATATGAGTTGTACGCTATTCCGTTTGGCACGATATACTGGCTCTCAAACAGGTCCAAATCGTAGTCCTGACATCCGATATACTTTACGCTGTCGCTAATTTTTATCTCCATTTTGTATCCCCTTTCATTTTTCTACTCTGATTACCATACAACCATGTCCCGGAAGATCCTCCGTAGACTTGATATTTATCTCTGTTCCACGCCAAAGCTCTATAGCATTTCCGTCTTTGTTGCTGATAAACGGCTTCGGGCAAATCGATGTCTGCGCCGTCGAAAGGTTAAACATCGCCACATATTCAGCTCCGTCGTACCTGTCTGTCGAACGCCACACGATCACATCGCTGTCGCGGTAAGCCTCTCTGGCCCCCTCTGAAACCTCTGTAAGTCTGAGGATGCCGAAGTTTGTGAGCATCTGAAGCGTGTCGTGATCAAGCCTCGTGAGCTCCGAACCGATCATAAGCGGTGACCTGCACAGACTCCAAAGACTGATGATAGAACGGCTCTCATCTATCGTGAAATCCGTCCTTCTCTGAGTCATCCCCATACCGATCTGTCCTATCGGGAGTGAATCACAATCCGGGAATCCTCCGTCTGATACTCTTCCAACCCAGTTCCTGCATATGTCAAACATCTCGTGCAAGTCTTCCCAGCTGTCTGTAAATCCATCTGTCACACGCCAAATCTGAGAATTGTTTCTGTAGAAGTCGTAGTTTTCGGTGCTTGCCGGTCCGGAGAATGCTACCACCATCTCACGTCCTGCACGCTCTGCCGCGATATGAATCATCTCGGCTTCCATACGTCCGAGCTCATCAGCAGGATCCGGTATGTCATCGCACTTAACCAGGTCAACGCCCCAGCTCGCATACAGGTCCATAACCGAGTTATAATACTCCTGAGCACCCGGTTTTCTCGGATCAACTCCGTACATATCGGGGTTCCACTCACAAATCGAGTAAGGATTTGCTATCTGATCTGCCGTGATTTCCGTATCATACAGCTTGGAGTGCGAATGCGCCGCAACTCGCGGAATTCCTCTCATCATATGTATACCGAACTTAAGTCCGAGTCCGTGAATAAATGACGCCAGCTGCGAAAATCCCTCCCCGCCTGACGCAGACGGAAACTTCTGTGGGCATGGCATAAGTCTCGCGAACTCGTCCATTTCGTTTCTCTGGAATGGTATATATCCTGTCTCTTCCAGCTGAACACCTGAGTTGTAGGCGTACCACTGGATATCGATCACGATATACTCCCAACCGAAATCCTTGAGGTTTTCCGCCATATACTCGGCATTTGCCCTGACTGCTGCCTCCGTCACGCAAGGGCCGTAGCAGTCAAAGCTGTTCCATCCCATAGGTGGTCTGATTAAATCCATATTGTCAACCTCCAAAAGTTGTTACAAGTTAAAAATATCCCTATTGAAGTATTTTACCAAAAAAATAGCGTTTTTGCAACGGTGAGTTTCAGTTTTTTCTGGTAACTACGACGAATCGGCCCTCGTCGGTGTGGTAGGCGCAAGTGACGAGCGCGAGCAATTGGTCGCCGTA